>NZ_JBSHAQ010000011.1:0-100806 GCF_053611585.1 Streptomyces sp. NPDC054794
GCCCCGACCGGCTCAGGTCGGGGCCGCCCCCACAGGTCCGCATCGCGCCGGCGCCTGTCCTGCCCTAACGCAGCACCGTCTCCCGCCACAGGGCCGTCGCCTCGTCCGCCACCCCCGGTGCGGTCAGCAGCAACGGGGTGTCGTACACGGGGAGTTCGGGGATCGCCACCGCGCCCGCCTCCGTCGCGATCAGCAGCGGCGGCAGGGCGTCCACCGGGTGGAACTCGCCGATCGCCGCTGCCGTCGCGCGGCCCGCCGCGACCTGGACCAGGGACAGGGCCGTCGAGCCCATGACCCGTACCGTGCAGTGCCGGGACGACAGCTCTCGCAGCAGGTCGTCCAGGCCCGGCCAGTGGGCGTGGGCGGCCCACTCCGTCATGAACACGTGCCCGGTCAGGGTGTCGTGGGTGGCCGCACGGATCGAACGGCCGTTCAGGTGCGCTCCGCCGCCCCGGGTCGCGGTGAAGATCTCCCGGCGCCAGGGATCGGCCACCACGCCCAGCAACGGGACACCCTGCGGGCTCGCCAGGCCCAGCGAGAACGAGCACCAGCCGATGCCGTGCGCGTAGTTCGTCGTACCGTCCACCGGGTCGATCACCCAGTGCGGCGCACCCTTCGTACCCTCGTGGACGCCGTACTCCTCGCCCTCGATGCCGTACTCCGGGAACTCCCGGCGCAGGACGGCCCGGACGTGGGCCTCCACCGCTTCGTCCGTGTCCGTCACGATGTCGGCGGGGGTGGCCTTCTCCCGTACGTCGCTCACGTCGTCCGTGGCGCGAGGCCGACGGATCCGTTCCGAGGCCCATTCGGCGAGTTCCGTCGCCACTGCCAGTTCCCGGTCCATCAGTCGCCCACCACCACCGTCGTTCCCGCTGTCCCGCCAGTTCTACAACATCGGCCATGACGGCGGTACGGGCCTGTTCCCAGCCCTCCCGACGCGGTGCCTCGGCGGCGAGCCTGCGCGCCGCGTCGCCCGTGTCCGCCCTCGCGACCGCGTCCCGCACCGCGGGGTCGGCGACCGACAGCGCTCCGCGACAACGACCGGGGCGGGGTAGTCGTCGCGCAGGCCACGCGCGCCCGGGTCGGCCACTCGCTCCTGCGGATACGAGTGGTTCAGCTTGACCGCGGGAGCGTGCGAGGTCGCCGGTCCGTCGGCCGGGATCCGGGAGGGCCGCTCCGCGATCCACCGAGCCCGTTCCTCGAAGTAGGAGACGGCCTCGTCGTACACCTCCTGCGTAACAGGCGCGTCGGGCCAGTTCTGCGTGCGGCCGCCGGGACCGGCCACCAAGACCTGCAGCGGCCCGTCCTTGCAGTCCATGTCGCCGAGGGCGTAGCGGCGCTGTGACTCCGGGACGGCCGTTCAGTTGGTCGATGGTGTCCCGGGCCTCGGCCACCAACAACTCGGGCGTGAGCCAGGTGCGTGGCCCGCTGAACTTCCACCCCGCCAGGTCGTGCGCGGACGCCGAGGCCCCGTCCGGGAGGCTGGTGGCGACCCAGCCGCTGCGGAGCTTGTCTTGTTGAGGAGGCACACCCATCGAATGGCCCCACCCTCAGGGCGACATCGGGTGGCGGACCCGGCCATGGGTGGGCAGGGTCGCGGCATGCGTGCATTCCGGGAGACCGAAAGGCTCGTGCTGCGCCCGTTCACCGATGCCGACGCCGACCGTCTCTTCGCCCTGGACAACGACCCCGACGTCATACGCTTCATCAACGGCGGCAAGCCGACCAGCAGGGAGACGATCCGGACGTCGGACCTGCCACGGCTGCTGCACGACTTGGCAAGGGGTGTGCCACGGAGTGATAGCGGGCTCTGATCGGCAAGGCGTTCACGGCCCTCGGCGTGGAACGCGTCACCGCGAACACCATGGCGGTGAACACCCGGTCCCGGCAGGTGATGGAGAGGGCAGGCCTGAAGTTCCTGCGGAACTGCGCCGAGGACTGGCCCGAGCCGATCGAAGGCTCCGAATACGGCGAGGTCGAGTACGGGCTCACCCGGACAGAGTGGGCGAGCCCGCCGTCCGGTCACCTGTAGTACGACCACGCCTGGTTGGCGGCGCCCGCGATGCAGCCCCAGAGCTGCATCTTCGTCCCGTAGTTCGGGATGGTGTTGGCGTCCGCGTCGAGACACGTGCCCGACGCACGGTTCACGAGGGAGTTGCCCGAGGGGGACCACACCTGGTTGTTGTTGCCGTTGCAGTCCCAGAGCTGCACCTTGGTCCCGTTGTTGGGAATCGTGTTGGCGTCCGCGTCGAGACACTGGAAGCCCTGGCCGGTCTGCACGTAGTAGTAGCCCCTGGAGATGACGGAGAAGTACCAGACCTGGTTGTTGTTGCCGTTGCAGCCCCACAGCTGCGCCTTGGTCCCGTTGTTGGGGAGGGTGCTGGCGTCCGCGTCGAGACACAGGTTGCCGGTCGCCCGGCTGGTGATCTTCTGGAAGCGGTACATGATCCAGTCCGACGCCTTCCGCGTGGCGGGGACCTTCGCGTCCGTGGGGGCGGGCAGTTCGCTGAGCGACGAGATGTCCACGATCCGGGGCCCCGCCGCCGCAGGGGCGGACGGCGACGCCTCGACCGGCTGGGCGACGCTCAGGGTCAGGGCGAGGGACACGACGCCCAGGGCGGTGGTGATACGAAGGCCGGTCCTGGCCCTCGGGCGTGACAGCTGACGGGACATGAAGCCTCCGTGTTCACATGCGCATTGGCGTCGATTTGCCCTGATGGGGACTTGGCGGCAAGTGGACCAGGCGAAGTCCCGCCCGGCAACGCGACACTTCCACAAGATCACCAACGGCCACCGGACGGCCCATTCCCTCGCCGCCCTTCCCCTCACCGCCGCCCAACGATCCCCGCCCTCGGACCTGTTCGAGCGGGAGCCGGGGCAGACGGCCGGTCAGGTTCCCGGGATGATCCGGCGGGTCTCGTAGGCCCACATCGCGATTTCCACGCGGTTGCGGGCGTTGAGTTTGGCCATCAGGTTCGCCAGGTGTGTCTTCACCGTGCTCAGGCTGATGTGCAGGGCATCGGCGATCTCGGTGTTGGTCAGCCCGCGGGCGACGGCGAGGAGTACCTCCTCCTCTCGGGTGGTGACCGGGGAGACGGGTTGGGCGGCGGGCCGTCCGGCCGGCAGGTCCGCGAAGGCCCGCAGCAGGCGCACGGTGACGCTGGGCGCGATGAGTGCCTCGCCGTCGGCGGCCGAGCGCACGGCCTGTGCCAGCAGCTCCGGCCCGGTGTCCTTGAGCAGAAAGCCCCGGGCCCCCGCGCGCAGGGCGCCGTACACATACTCGTCGAGATCGAAGGTGGTGATCACGACGACGACCAGTGGATCGGCGACGCCCGGACCGGCGATCAGCCGGGTGGCCTCCAGCCCGTCGAGCCGGGGCATCCGGATGTCGAACAGGCAGACGTCGGGGCGCAGCTCGCGGGCCAGACGTACCGCCTGCTGCCCGTCGGCCGCCTCACCGACCACCTCGATGCCCGGCTGCGCGTTCAGCATGATCCGAAGCCCGGTACGGATGATCGCCTGGTCGTCAGCGACGAGGACGCGGATGGACACCGCTGCCCGCCCTCCCTCTCGGCAACTCGGCTTCGACAAGCCAGCCCTGGTCGGCGCCGGGGCCGGCCCGCAGCTGCCCACCGAGCAGCGCGGCGCGCTCGCGCAACCCGGCGAGACCGTAGCCGTCGCGAACCCGGCCGGCCCGTTGACCGTCGTCCCGCACCGTCACCCGTATCCTCCGCGGTTCTCCGGTGACCCGGACGACGACCTCGGTCGCGTTGACCGCATGGCGCATGGCGTTGGTCACCGACTCCTGCACGATCCGGTAGACCGCCGCGTCCACGGCCGGAGGCAACGCGATCAACTCGCCGTCGAGCCCCAGGTCGACGCGGAGCCGACCACCCGGGGCGCGCACCAGGCGCTCCAGGTCGGCGACACCGGCCGGCGGCGTCAACTCGGCGCCGGCCCTTGCGTCGCGCAGCGCGGCGACCATGGCGCGCATCTCCTCCAGCGTGCGCGCCCCCTCCTCCTCGACACCCTCCAGCGCCTCGACGGCGGCGGCCGGATCCGTGCCCGCGACCACTCGGCCCGCCTGGGCGCGGATCACCATGGCCGAGACGTGATGGGCCACCGTGTCGTGCAGTTCCCGGGCGAGTTGCTCGCGCTCGCGGGAGCGTACCCGCTCCAGTTGCCGCTCGCGGGCGGTCGCCCGGAACCGTACGGACGCTCCGATCACCGCGGGCAGGAGCAGGAAGGCGAAGCCCACGACCTGTTCGCCGGCCGGGGTCCGGTCCGTGACCGCCGACAGACCGAAGGCCGCCAGGACGACCGCGCCGCCCAGCACGATCTCCCGCCCCGACCCCCACCGGGGCAGCGCGTACACCAGCAGGAGGACGACCACGCCGACGTCCAGACCGACCGGCTCCCGAGGGGTGGCCACCAGCGAGACGACCTGGAGCACGATCATCGCGCCGAACGCGAGCACGACCGTCGTCAGCGGGCGGGTCCGACGCCACAGGGGCAGCACGCACAGCCAGACGGCGAACACCACGGCCACCGGCCGCCACACCACGTCCGCGCGCAGCGTGGCCTCCAGCACCACACCGGTCAGGCCCGCGGCGAGCAGCGCCCAGTCCCGCCACACCCGGCCGGGCGCGTCGGGCGGCCGTGGTTCGGTCCACAGGGTTCGCAGGTCGTCTCGCAGCACGGTGCTCAGCCTAAGGAGCACGCCGCGCCGCGCATCGGCCAAAAGGACGGGACGTCGCTCGGTCCAGGGGCGGACGGATCCGCGGCTCGCGAGCCGATGTCCCGGAGCGCCGCTCCGACGAACCTCGGCATCGGCGGCCGTACGGAGGCGGTCGACAAGGTGGTTGGAGGACCGATGCTCTCGAAAGCCCTGTTCCGTGTGGGCGGTTGTGCCGCCCGCCATCCCTGGCGGGTGATCGCGGCATGGGTACTGGCGGCCGCTCTCGCGGTCGTCGCCGCGGTCGCCTTCGGCGGGCGGACCGCGGACTCGATGACCGCTCCGGGACTGGATTCCCAGCGGGCCGCGGAACTGATCGAGCGGGCCGGCACGGGGCAGGACGGGATGACCGCCCAGGTGGTCGTCACACCGCTCGACCGCGGGGAGACGTTCTTCGACCCCGGCGGCCCGCGCGCCGCGCTGGCGAGGCTCCGGTCCGAGGTGCGGCGACTGCCGCACGTGCTCGGTACGAGCGACCCGGCGGGAGCACTCGACAGGGGCGGCGACTTCGCCGTGCGCGACGGTCTGGTCTCGGCCGACGGGCGGATCGCGGTGGTCCGGGTGCAGTACCCCGACCAGAGCCGGCTGTCGGCCAAGGATCTCCACGCCCTCGTCGACCTCGGCGACCGGCTGCGCGGCGAGCTGCCGCTGCGCATCGAGATGGGCGGGAACCTCTTCTACGTCTTCTCCGACCCCGACGGCGGAGCGAGCGAACTGATCGGCATCCTCGCCGCGGCCACGATCCTGTTCCTGGCGTTCGGCTCGCTGGTAGCCGCCGCGCTGCCCATCGGCATGGCGGTCTTCGGGCTCACCGTCGGGGTGGCCACGATGACGGTCCTCGCGGGGATGACCCGGATCCCCACGTTCGCACCTGTCCTGGGCAGCATGGTCGGGCTCGGGGTGGGCATCGACTACGCGCTGTTCGTGCTCGCCCGGCACCGGGAGTACCTCGCGAACGGGCTCGATCCCCGTGCGGCGGCCGGGCGTGCGGTGGCCACGGCGGGACGTCCGGTGGTCTTCGCCGGTGGCACCGTCGTCGTGTCCATCCTCGGCATGGCGGTCGCGAACGTGCCGTTCATGACGGTGGGCGGGCTCGCGGTCTCGATCGTCGTCCTGACCATGGTGGTCGCGTCGGTGACGCTGCTGCCGGCCTTCCTCGGCGCCGCCGGCCCGCGCCTGGCCCGGGCCGGTCGGCTCGTCCGGGCCCTCGGGTCCGGGAGGCCGGGCCGGCTCGTCCGGCCGGGCCGGTTCGGACGGCGGCGGGGTACGCAGGCGGGCGCCCCGCCCGCCGCCGGATGGCGGCGCTGGATCGGTCACGTCAACCGGCACCCGCTGCCGTACGCGGTGGGCGCCGCCGGCCTGTTGCTGACGGCGACGCTGCCCGTGCTCGGCCTGCGCGTCGGGCTGCCCGACGACGGCTCGCTGCCGCCGAGCCGCACCGAGCGCCGCGCGTACGACCTGGTCGCCGAGGGGTTCGGCTCGGGTACCAACGGTCCGCTCGTCATCGCCGCGGACCCTGCCGGTGTTCCCGGGGTGTTGGACCGGCTCGTCGCGGCGGTCGCCGCGGACCCGGGCATCGCCTCCGTCGCGCCGGCCCAGGTGGACCGGGCCACGGGCATCGCGACCCTCGTGGTGTTCCCGACCACCGGCCCGCAGGAGCGGGCGACCTCCGACACGGTCGCCCGGCTGCGCGCCGAGGTGCTGCCCACCGTGGTCGGCCAGGGCCCGTCCAGGGCCTCCGTCGGCGGCGCCGTGGCGAGCCTGTCCGATGTGGGCCAACGGACCAGCCGACGCCTGCCGGTGTTCGTCGCGGCCGTACTGGCGCTGTCGTTCGCGCTGTTGATGCTGGTGTTCCGCTCGGTACTCGTACCGCTCAAGGCGGTGCTGCTGAACCTGCTGAGCATCGGCGCGGCCTACGGCATCCTGGTCGCCGTCTTCCAATGGGGCTGGGGCGGTGCACTGATCGGGCTGGAGACGACGGTGCCCATCGTGTCCTTCATCCCGATGTTCCTCTTCGCCATCCTGTTCGGCCTGTCGATGGACTACGAGGTGTTCCTGCTGTCTCGTGTGCGCGAGGAGTACGAGCGCACCGGCGACAACGACACGGCGATCGTGCGGGGCGTCTCGGGTACCGCCCGGGTCATCACGTCAGCCGCGCTCATCATGGTGGCCGTGTTCCTGTCCTTCGTCGTCGCCGAGGACCCCTCGACCAAGATGTTCGGGCTCGGCCTGGCCACCGCGATCTTCATCGACGCCACGGTCGTCCGCATGGTGCTGGTACCCGCGACCATGACGCTCCTCGGCAAGGCCAACTGGTGGCTGCCGAGGTGGCTGGACCGAGTGCTCCCCGCGGGCTGGGCCGGCTGACTCAACGCCCCGAGGTCAGGGGCGCGAGCTGTCGGCTGAGTCTGAGGACGTTGTCGATGACCTGGGGGTCGTCGGATCCGCGGAAGGCGGGGACGGGGTGGGCCTCGGGGCCGATGAGCAGGCCGGTCCGCCCGTCGAGAGAGGCGTCGGTCGCGGCGAACACGGACGGCCGGGCGGCAACGGACGCGGGACCGGCAGTGGAGCGCTCGAAGGCCCGGCGGACCAGCGGCCACATCAGACGCAGCCCCGGGGAGACGATCTTCGGCGAGGTCATGGTGCCGTTGGTCATGTCGGTCGCGGCGCCGCCCGGGTCGGCCGCGAAGACGGTGATGCCGGTGCCGCGGAGGCGTTCGGCCAGGTCAAGGGTGTAGGCGAGGTTGGCGAGCTTGGCCCGGCCGTACCAGTGGAAGCCGTAGTAGCCCCCCGGCGGTTCGACGGCGTCGAAGGTGCGCTTGGCGACCTTGATCGCACCGGAGCTGACGTTCACGATCCGGCTCGGCTCGCCGGACTTGAGCTGGTCGAGCAGCAGCTCGGTGAGCAGGTACGGCGAGAGATGGTTGACGGCGAACGACGCCTCGATCCCGTCGACCGTCCGCTGCCGCTCCGCGAACATCGCGCCGACGTTGTTGACCAGTACCTTCAGCGGGCCCTCGGTCGCCAGCCGTGCGGCGAGCGCCCGGACGTCGTCGAGCGACGCGAGGTCGGCGGCCACGAAGCGCGGGTCGGCCCCGGTCGCGACCTCGGCGATCCGCTCGACCGCGCGGGTGCCGCGCTCGGGGTCGCGCCCGACGACGGTGACCGCGAGCCCGTGCGCCGCCAGTCGCCTCGCGGTCTCCAGGCCGATACCCCCGGTCCCCGCCGTAACCACTGCCCTTGGCTCCACAGCTCCACCCCTCCGCGTTGGCGCGTATTCGGATAGCTATCCGGTTCAGTGAGGGCACGCTAGCACAACCGGATAGCTATCCGGTTCAGGAAGGGTGGGCGGGCGGCCCAGCCGACTGCCTCGGTGGCGGTCGGCCGGTGTACGTGCCCGGGGAAGGGGTGCCGTCTGCCGTCCGTCAGCGCGGAGGGCGCAGCCCCTCAAGAAGGACGTCGAGATAGAGCTCTCGGCGGGCGGCGTCGCTGTCGCCGGTGCGTACGGCGTGCTCGATCCCGCAGAGCAGGCGGCGCACGTCCTCCGCCTCGACACCGGCGCGGATGGCACCGCTCAGACGGGCGCGGCCCAGCAGGTCCGCCACGGCCCGGTCGAGCTCGGCCTTCATCTGCGAGGTCTGTGCCTCGGCATCGTTCGCGGACTCCAGTACGGCCGCGAACCCGGGGTCGTCCAGCGCGCGGTCGAGCGCGAAGCGGAGCAGACGGTGCAGGCCCGTGAGCGCGTTCTCGGTGGCGGCGGCCGTCTGCGCCTCGTCGAGCAGCTCCCGCAAGCGTTCCGCGGACAGGGCCTCCACCAGCGCATGGCGGTTGGGGAAGTGCCGGTACACGGTTCCCACGCCCACGCCGGCGAGCCGGGCGATGGCGTTCAGCTGGAGCGAGTCGTCACCGGCGGCCAACTGCTCCCGGGCGACCCGCAACACCCGGGCACGGTTGCGCGCGGCATCCGCTCGCCGCGCGGGGCCCTGCCCGGTTCTGGGTGTCACGGTTTCAGCATAAAGGGCCGCCGGCAGCCCGAGAGGCGCGGCCTGGCGGGCCGAGGCGAGCGGGGCAACAGGGGCGGCACGGCTCTCGGCTCTGACGGCCGAACTGCGCCCCTTGTTGGCCGCAGGCACGCGGATGTCGGACATTCAGGAGCTGCTGAGCGCTCGTCGAATCGGCGTGATGGACTCCGTCATCGTCACGAGAGAACTGCTGGGCGCCGGACCGGGGACCCTTGAGCAGGCGAAGACGCTGGTCCTGAGCTGCCCGGCACGGCATCCCGAGCGAGAGCGGCACCAGAGGCTGGTCGAGGACCTCGTCAATGCCCTCGATGAGATCGACACCCGGGCGCGGCCGTAGTCCCCTCGCGCGTCTATGCCGACTGGTTGCCACTTCCCCTGACCAGGCAGAAGGGGTGACCGGCCGGATCCGTGAAGACCCGCCACCTGTCCTTCCCCGGCTGGTGAGCCGGCTTCCCCGCTCCCAGCTCCAGCAATCGGGCCTCGGCCGCGTCCAGGTCCTCCACCGCGAAGTCGAGGTGGAACTGTTGGGGGACGGCTTGGTCGGGCCAATGCGGAGCCCGGTAGTCGTCGACCCGTTGAAAGCCGATGAAGAGCCCGCCCTCACCGATGAGTCCGGCGAAGTCGGCGTCCGACTTCGGGTGCGGCTCAAGGCCGGTGGCCTGCTGGTAGAAGGCCGCGAGAGCGAGCGGATCCGGGCAGTCGAGGGTGATGGCGGTCAACTTCATCTGCAGCGGCATGACATCTCCGGGCTGATCGGTGAGGCTGGTGGCTCGGGCTGTCATTGTGGCGTCGGGATTCGGCCGCACGGTCGAGGGCGCCGAGGTCACGTAGCGTCCTCGAAGGCACAACTGCCCCTTTCGCGGTCGTACGTCGGACGTTTCCGGACCTCCGCGGCTGCCGAGTCACACGCTACGATCCGTGCTGCATGGCGGCAATGTCGTACTACTTGCGGAAAGCGACATGCCGCCCGGACGTCCGGGGGGACTGGTGACTGGCATGGGTTGTATCCAAAGACTCGTCGTCGTCGTGCTTTTCGAAGGCGTCGACCTGCTCGACGTCACCGGACCGCCCGAAGTGTTCACGCTGCTTGAGCGGGAGTTGGACGGGGATTCCGGCTACGAAGTCGTCCTGGCGGCCGAGACCCTCAACCCCGTCACCACGTCGGCCGGGATCCGGGTGCTGCCGGATGCGACCTTCGAGGAGGTGGCTCGGCGGCCCATCGACACGCTCATGGTTCCCGGCTCCGTCGAGGTCGACCAACGGCGCAAGGTCCAGGCACTCGTGAATCCGGACGTGGTCGCCCGGGTGAAGGAACTCGCCGGCCGCTCCCGGCGTATCGCCTCCGTCTGCGTCGGGGCGCATCTCCTCGCGGCGGCCGGGCTGCTCGACGGAAAGCGCGCCACCACCCACTGGTCGACCGCGCAGCAACTGGCCGCCGAACACCCGTCGGTGGAGGTCGACCCCGACCTGATCTTCATTCGACAGGGCGACGTATGGACGGGAGCCGGGCTCACCGCCTGCCTCGATCTGTCGCTGGCCCTGGTGGCCGAGGACTTCGGGGAGCCCGCGGCCATGCGGGTGGCCCGACAGCTCGTGATGTACCTGAAGCGGCCCAGCGGGCAGAGCCAGTTCAGCGTGCCCATCGAGACCGGTTCCACGTCCAGGCGCATGGACGACCTGCGCCTCTACATCACGCGGAACATAGCCGGGTCGCTGTCCGTCGCCGATCTCGCCGCCCACGTCAATGTCGGCGAACGGCAGCTCAACCGGCTCTTCAATGACGAACTCGGCACCACGCCGAGCCGTTACGTCGAAGCCGCCCGTGTCGAAGTCGCACGGAACCGGCTCGAAACCACGGACGACACCCTCGACCGCGTGGCATCGGCCTGCGGCTTCAACACCATCGACACCCTCATACGTGCCTTCCGGCGCAAGCTGAACACCACCCCGACCGAGTACCGCAGCCGGTTCCGGCACTCGGGCACCGGCGACTGAAGCAGGTCTCGTGACGCTGTGATCGCGTCAGTCGCAGGGGCGGCCCGTCCGGAACGTGGTGGTGGCCTGCGTGATGATGGTGCCCAGCCTGTCCCTGGTGTCGGCCAGCATGCGTATCTGGCTGTCGATGCGGTCCCGCTCGGCCGACAGCCGCTCCAGCAGTTCCGGGGTCACCTCACCGGTCACGACACAGGGCAGCAGCTCCACGATCGACCTGCTCGACAGCCCCGCCGCGTACAACTGCTGGATCAGCAGGACGCGGTCTACCGCGCCGTCGGCGTAGTGCCGCTGCCCGCTGGTGCTGCGCTCGGAGCCGAGCAGGTGCTGCTCCTCGTAGTACCGCAGCGCCCGCACACTCACGCCGGTCTTGGCGGCGAGTTCGCCGATGCGCATCATTCTCCCCTTGCCTCTGACGTCAGCGTCAGCTCTTAGCGTGACCGACGTACGGGCCAGAGGCCAGAGATTTCATGAGAGAAGCGCGATATGTCTTACGACGGATACACGGATCTGCGCGTGGCGATCGACGGGGGCGTGGCTCACGTCACGCTCGACAACCCGCCGGTCAACATGCTCGACACGACGCTCATCAACGAACTCCACGACTTCGTCGGAGCCGTCCGGGACGACGAGCGGGTGCGCGTGATCGTGCTGCAGAGCGCCGACCCGGACTTCTTCGTCGCCCACGTCGACCTGGGCTTCATGCTCAAGCCGGAGACCTTCGCCGAGCTGGCCAACCCCGACGGCGGCACCGGCGCCGACGAGTCGCTGATCAACCCGATGCAGAAGCTGATGCTGCGCCTGCGCGCGCTGCCGCAGGTGACGATCGCCAAGCTCGCCGGGCGCCTGCGCGGCGGCGGCAACGAGCTGGCCATGGCACTCGACATGCGCTTCGCCGCCCAGGGGCGGACCTGGCTCGCCCAGCCCGAGACCCGTATGGGCATCATTCCCGGTGGCGGCGGCACCCAGCTGCTGCCCCCGCTGGTCGGGCGGGCCAGGGCTCTGGAGGTGATCCTCGGCGGCAGCCTCTTCGACGCGGACCTCGCCGAGCGCTACGGCTGGATCAACCGCGCGCTCCCGGCGGAGGAACTCGACGCCTTCGTCGACGCGCTCGCCCACCGCATCGCGGTGCTGCGCCCGGAGCAGATCGCCGCGGCCAAGGCGGCGGTCGGTGCCGCGGTCACCAGCGGGAACCTGCTGGAGGGGCTGGGCGAGGAGAGCAAGGCGCTGGGCGGGGTGTATCCGGCACCGGACGCGGTGGTCGACCGTATGCGCGCCGCCGTGGAGGCCGGGGCACAGACCCGCGAGGGCGAACTCGACCTTGAGGGCTCGCTGGACCGCGTCTCCTGACCGACCCGCGGCCCGTCCCGCCGCGAACGGATCCGCCGCGATGAGGCGGAGTACCTCCTGCTCGCGGCGGGTCGGCTCACCCTGTGTGCTCACCTTCTGTGCTCATCCCTGTGCGGAGACCTTCCCATTCGACGGGGGCTCCGTCGGACGACGCGTCGGGCGGCGCAGTCGCCGGACCAGCAGCGTGGCGATCGCACGGTGGGGGAGGAGGACAGCCGCCGAGATCGTGATCTCGGCGGGCCCGTGGTGGCGGACGCTCTGCTGGTTGCGCACCACGGCGAGCGCGCCACCCGGACACAGAGCGTCGGCGGCCTTGGCCATCCGTACCGCCGGGTCGATCCAGTGGAACGCCGTCGCCGAGACGACCGCGTCGAACGGCTGCTCCGGCAACGGCCAGTTCTCGAACTCAGCCGTCACCACGTCCACTTCCACCCACCCTGGCGTCGCGGCCTCGGCGAGGTTGCGGCGGCCATGCGCGGTCCCGCCTCGACGGCCGTGATCCGGCAGCCGCGCCGGGCCAGAGGCACCGTCGCCCGGCCGGTCCCGCAGCCCACCTCCAGCACGCGGCTGCCGGGGCGGGTACTCGCGAGTTCCACGAGATCGTCGTACAGCTTTGCCGGATATCCGGGCCTGGCCCGGTCGTACAGCTCCGCGTCCTCGTCGAAGATCCGGCTCAGGCGCGCCCGCCGGGACTCGTCGGGCCTGTCGTCGCGTTGTGCGGATGTGAGGTCGTCGGGCATGCGGAGAGGCTGGCGACAGGAGCTTCGGATGCCCGTCCAACTGCCCGGCATCGGCCTGTTCGTCCGACCGTCCGTACTGCGCGCGGTGAAGCAACCTTCAGTGCGGAACCACCCTCTTCATGATCGAAATCGTCGAACGACGTCGGACGGAAGGGGGAGATCGTTTGATCCTCAATGCAGTGCGAGCCGTGACCGTCGCCGGTCTCGTTGCGGTGTCCTCGGCAGGAGCCGCGGCAGGGGCATCGGCCGAGGGGGCGAGCCCGGCCGCAAGCAGCAGCCCCTCGGAATCGGTTCGCCTGACGTACGTCGTGCCGCAGGGCCTGCGCCTTGAGGCGGGTGACGCACTCTGGTTCGACATCCAGGGGATGCCTCCGGGGTGGGACGCCGTGACGGTCACCTCTCCGGCCCTGGTGGAGCCGATCACCCTCACCCCGGTCAAGAAGGGCGCGACACAGTCGGTCCAGGTCGACGGGCCGGGAACACGGCACCGCATCCGCTCGGGTCTGCGCGCCGGCACCTACCCCGTCACCGCGACGAGTCATGGCCGTACCGTCGCCACCGCGCGGCTCAAGGTCGCGGCCGAAGGATCCGCGGAGATAGGCCGGTTCGTCATCAGCCCGAAGGACGCGTTTCCCGGTAGCGACGGTTCCGCCCGGGTACGGGCGGGCAGTGAGGTCCGGGTGGTTCTCACCGACCTTCAAGCCGCACCGAACGAGCACGCGCTGACCGTCACCTCGCCCATATTCAAGAGCCCATTGACCATCCGGACGGGCAGCGCGGACGACCCCGGATGCAAATGCGACGACGGGGCCACGATCTACGCGGGCCACACGCGGGTGCGCGACGACGTGCCCAACGGCCGCTACACGATGACCGTTGTCAGCCACAGTGGGCAGCAGACCACGACGCGGCGGGTCACAGTGGCCGGCAAGCCCGTCGCCCACGGTCCTTCCTGGGTGACCAGCGGTGCCGTCGCGGCCGCGGGTGTGGCGCTCGTCGCCGGCGCCGGGATCGCGCTGCGCCGCCGTACGCGTACGCGCAAGGCCGCTGCCTCCGCCTCGCGGCGGCTTCGGCAGGGTGTGGCGCGTCCTGCGGCCCAGTGGCTGTTGTTTCCATGAATCTGAATCAGAAAGCATTCCTTGCCTACCTCATACAGACGAATATCCCGCCTCGTGATCTCGACAGCCGGAACCGCGCTGTTCCTGGTCGGAGGGGGAGGCCTCGCGCAGGCCCAAGGCGTCACCCCGACGCCCTCGGCCCCGGCCCCGTCGGCCCCGGCCCCCTCGGCCTCCGCCTCGGCGAACGCGGGTAAGCCCTCTCACCGGGCTGTCGAGGACGGGAACTGGACGGACCAGGACGCCATCCGTTTCTGGACGCCCGAGCGCATCGCCACGGCCACTGACCCGGCCCTGCCCGCGCAGACCCAGGCCCCGAGCCCGAGTTCAAGCCCAAGCGCGAAGAACGGTCTCCACCGGGTCGCTCCGGCCGGCCCCTCGGCGGCAGCCGACATGCCGACCGCCGAGCACTTCCTCGGGCTGAAGTCCGTAGGGACGATCTTCACCTACACGACGGAGCCGGACACCGGCCGCATGCACGCGCACAAGTGCTCCGCCAGTGTCGTGGAGAGCCCGGACCGCGATCTGATCCTGACCGCCGGTCACTGCTCCGGTGGCAAGGCGGTCTTCGTTCCCTGGTACGTCGCCGAGAAGACGCTGGACAAGCAGCCGTACGGCTTCTACCGGGTTTCCGACTGGTTCGTCGACAACCGGTACGTGCACAACTCCAAGAAGGCCATCTCGGACCTGGACTTCGCGTTCGGCCGGCTCAAGCCGTCGCAGACCGGCAAAGAGGCGCAGGACGTGGTGGGCGCGAACAAGCTGCTCCGCACGCCCAAGTACCTCAACAAGGTCACGATGGTCGGCTACCCGTCGAGCCACAACCCCGAGGACCACGCCGTACGCTGCCCCACGCGGACGGAGGCGCTGCCCGGCTTCTACCAGATCCAGGCCAAGTGCCGCGGCATGTGGGGCGGTGTCTCCGGCGGCCCCTGGTTCTCCACGGTCGACTGGACGGCGGGCACCGGAGAGATCATCGGGAACGTCGGCGGCTACAACGGCGGCGGCAACGACGACAACGTCGACTGGCTGACCTACAGCCCCATGCACGGCGACTGGTTCTTCCGCCTGTACGACGAGGCGAAGAAGAGCCAGCACGTCTCTCACGGCGAGTCCTACGATCAGCCGGCCCTGCCGTACTCCATGGGCAGCGGAGACACCTGGACCCACGCCAGGCTGCTGGCGTCCGGGGAGTACACCGGGGACAAGAACGGCGACATGATCGTTGTCTGGACGGACGGCGAGGTCACGCTCTACATCGGTGACGGCGACGGCGGCTTCGTCGGTGAGCGTCGGCTGTCCGGGCCCAACGACACCTGGAAGAACGTGAAGTCGCTCACCGGCGGCGACTTCTCCGGCGGCGCCGGCTCGGATCTGCTGGCCGTGTGGAACAGCGGGGAGGTGAAGATCCTCCCCGACGTCGGCACCAAGGGCCTGGGCGGTGGGATCAAGCTGGCCGACGCCGGTTCCATCTGGAGCCATGCCGACCAGATCACCGCGGGCAGCTTCGGTACGGCGAAGTACGTCACCGACCTTCTGGTGCGCTGGAGCGACGGCGAGGTCACCGACTACACGGCGGTCGGCGACAAGGGCTTCGGCACCGAACACCAGCTGCTGAAGCCGAACGACACCTGGAAGCAGGCCACTCTCGTCACCGCGGGCGACTTCACGGGCGGCGCCAACTGGGACACCCTGGTGCGCTGGTCCGACGGAAAGGTCTCGCAGTTCCAGGAGACCGGTCCCGGCGGTCTGGGCAAGGAAGTCGAGATGGCCGCGCCCCAGAGCGTCTGGAGCCACGACGTGGTGATGACGGCCGGCAGCTACGACAGCAACGGCTGGCCGGACGACCTCGTCGTGCGCTGGTCCGACGGGGAAACGACCATGTACACCCACACCGGCGCCACGTTCGGTACGGAGCGCATGCTCGTCGCTCCCAAGTAGCGACCCCCGACGCCGGGCGGCGACTGCTCGCCGAACGCCGCCGCGCGCACAGAGCCCGGGTGGCCGACATGCCGGCCATGCTGCTCGAGCAGGACCTACGGGCGCTGGGCCAGGCCATGCGTACGGCGCTGCCCATCGTCCAGCGGATGCTCCAAGCCGCGCCGCAACCCCGTGTCCCGGGCACCGGGTCGGCCTCCTGACCCTCCTCGCCGCACGCTTCGAAGGCTTCTCCCTTCCGGAAAGGGCGGAGAACCATGACAACCACTCCGGCACACGGCACCGACGCGCCGACGGCACGGGTACCCGGCTTCCCCATGACCAGGGCGGCCGCCTGCCCCTTCGACCCGCCGCCGGACCTGCGCACCCTGCAGTCCCAAGCCCCGATCAGCAGGGTGCGGTCGGCCACCTGCCACGGGCCGACGCCGCCGTCCTGACCGGGCGGGACTTCTTCCCGCACCTGATCTCCCGGCCCTTCCACGAAGGCCTGGTCATCGTCTTCACCCTGGCCATCGCGATGGCCGTCATCGCCGCGGCGACCTCGCTGATCCGCTGCCGCACCGAATCCAGGTCGGCAAAAGGGCCGGAGAGGCGGCCCGGCGAAAGGTGACAACGGACTCCTGAGCACTCGCCCCTCCCGCGCGGGAGCGGAGGTCATGGGGCTTGCAGAAAGGTGAGTACGGCCCGTACCCGCCGATGGTCGTCGTCGGTCTCGGACAGGCCCAGCTTGCCGAGGATGCTGTGGACGTGCTTCTCCACGGTGCCCTCGGTGACCCACAGACGGCGGGCGATACCGACGTTCGACCGGCCCTCCGCCATCAGGGCCAGCACTTCGCGCTCGCGGTCGCTCAGCACGTCGAGAGGGTTCTCGCGCCGCTGCACCGACACCAGCTCCTGGATCAGGGCCGGATCCACGACGGATCCGCCCTTGGCGATCCTCCTGATCGCCTCCACGAACTCCTCCACGTCCGCGACCCGGCTCTTGAGCAGGTACCCGATCCGTCTGCCGCCCGCCAGCAACTCCATGGCGTGCTCGACCTCGACATGCGCGGACAGCACCAGGATGCCGACGCCCGGCAGCTCACGGCGGATGACGCGGGCCGCCTCCAGCCCCTCCGTGGTGTTGGTCGGGGGCATGCGGATGTCGACGACCACCAGGTCGGGCTCCGTCTCCCTGACGCGTCGCAGCAAGGCCTGGCCGTCCCCGACCTGCCCGACGACGGACACCTCGGACCGCTCCAGCAAGCTGGCCAGGCCCTGGCGGAGCAGCACGTCGTCGTCCGCCAGAACCACCCGCAACTGCGTCATACGGCGCCCTCCACCGTCATGTTGCGGCAGGGTCGGCAAGCCCCCGGCCACGGCGAGGCCAGCCTGCCTACCAGCAGACTCTCACGGTCATCAACCGCGCGGCGACCGCGAACCGACCGGCTGTCGGCGCCTCTGCGCGGCACTCGGCGCGGTGCCACACTTGATAGGTGAAGGCTGCACAAGCCGGACAAGGGAAGCGACGCGATGGCGCATCGCCGGGCGGAAGCGCTGAGCCGGCGCCGACTGTATGGACTGATCGCCGGTACGGCGATGGTGGCTGCAGTCACCGGCCTCCTGGACGTCCTTGAGCCGTACGTCCTGCCCCTGCACCTTCTGGCGCTCTACCTGCTCGTGGTCCTGGTCGTGGCCATGGTGTGGGGGACCGTACTCGCCGTCGTCACATCGGTACTGAGCGTCGTGGCGTATCTGTACCTGTTCGCGCGGCCGTACGGGTTCGAGAACGCCGACTCGCAAACCGCCGTGGCTTTGGCGGCCTTCCTGGTCACGGCGGTGGTCGTGGGGCGGCTGGCGGCCCGGTTGCGGCACGCGGCGCTCGTGTCGGCACAGCTGTCGCGGGAGCAGTCCGCGCTGCGCCGGATCGCCACACTCGTCGCACGGTCGGCCCAGCCGTCGAGGGTGTACGAGGCCGTCACCCGCGAGGTGGGCCTCCTGTACGGCGCCGATCTGGCCTGCATGGAGCGTTACGAGGCGGACGGCTCCGTGAGATCCGTGGCCACCTGGAGCCGCCGGAGCGGGCCGGGTCCGCCGAGCGTCGGCACCCGGCCCGCCCTCGACGGCCTCGATGTCGCCCGCGAGGTCCGGCGGACCTGCGATTCGGTCCGCGTCGAGGACTTTCGGTACGTCACGG
The DNA here is from genome assembly GCF_053611585.1 of Streptomyces sp. NPDC054794. Taxonomy (NCBI): domain Bacteria; kingdom Bacillati; phylum Actinomycetota; class Actinomycetes; order Kitasatosporales; family Streptomycetaceae; genus Streptomyces; species Streptomyces sp. NPDC054794. Next base: position 18,069 of record NZ_JBSHAQ010000011.1, read on the forward strand.
GCTCGATCGCCCGGGAGGCGCGTGCCCTGGGCATCCGCTCGTCGGTGGCGTGCCCGATCCTCGTGGCCGGGCGGGTGTGGGGGGTGATCGTCACGGCGAAGAAGAGCGACGATCCCTTCCCGGCGAACACCGAGGCACAGATCGCCGCATTCACCGACCTCGTCGCCATCGCCATCGAGAACGCCGAGGCCAATGCGGAGCTGGCCGCCTCGCGAGCGCGCATCGTCACCGCGGCCGACGGGGCACGGCGCCGCATCGAGCACGATCTGCACGACGGCGTCCAGCAGAGGCTCGTCACGCTGCTCATCCGGCTGAACAACGCGGAGACGACGGTCCCGTCGGATCTGGACGGACTGGACGGACTGCGCACGGAACTCCACGACGTCGCGGGCGGCCTCAGGGACGCGTTCGACGAACTGCGCGAGGTGGCGCGCGGCATCCATCCGGCGATTCTGGCTCAGGGCGGCCTCGCTCCCGCGTTGAAGGCGCTCGCCCGCCGATCGGCCATCCCCGTCGAACTCGACGTGCACGTCGAAGAGCGACTGTCGGAGCCGGTCGAGGTCAGCGCGTACTACGTCGTCTCGGAGGCGCTGACGAACGCGGTCAAGCACGCGCAGGCCACGGTCGTCACCGTCAGGGTGGAGGCCGACTCCAAGCTGCTACGGGTCCAGGTGCACGACGACGGCGTCGGCGGCGCCGACCTTGCCGCCGGCGGTACCGGGCTCGTCGGCCTCAAGGACCGTGTGGAAGCGCTCGACGGCACGATGTTCCTGGAGAGTCCGCGCGGTGCGGGGACCACACTCATCGCGGAGCTGCCGCTGGTGCCGACCGAGCGTGCCGGTCACGGCACCCCTTAGCTCGTCGGCCGGACGGCGGAAAGCCGAGCTGCCGAAAGGGGCCGGCTTCGTGCCGGCCCCTTTCCTGTCCGAGCTACCAGCCCCAGTCGCTGAAGTAGCCGCGGTCGTGGTCGCCGCGGTCGAAGAAGTAGCCGCCGTAGCCGCCGTGGCCGTAGCCGCCGTGGTCACCGCCGTAGCCGCCGTGATCACCGCCATAGCCTCCGCCGCCATAGCCTCCGCCGCCATGGCCTCCGCCGCCGTGGTCTCCGCCGCCGTGGTCTCCGCCGCCGTGGTCTCCGCCGCCATAGCCTCCACCGCCGTGGCCTCCGCCGCCGTGGCCTCCGCCACCGTGGCCTCCGCCTCCGCCGCCGTGGTCACTGGCGAAGGCGACCATGGAGACGACGTGACCGTGAACAGCGTCCACCGATGTGGCCGGAGCGGCGACGGCCGACGCGGCACCTCCCAGGGCCAGCGTCAGTCCTGCGAGGGCAGCGACGGGCCATTTGACATTACGCATGATCAATCTCCAGGAACGGACCGAAACTGAGAGCGCGTCGAGCGCGCGGGGATGACGACACAGAGGCCGTCAGGCACTTGCGCCGTCAACATCCGTTTTGTTCCTTTTCTGCGCATTCCACGTTGCCTTTGCGTGGAAGAGCGGGACAACCCTGGAGGCTGGTAGCGGCTCTACCGGCCAGCGGTAATCGCATCCCCTCGCGGCGGAACCGAAGGGGATCAGCGCGTGACGTAGACCGTCGCCGACGCGGTCGAGGACGTGTGGAGGTCGTCGCCGGGCCAGCTGACGGTGTAGGTCACCTCGCGCCGGGTGCGCGGAATGTCGTTGATGGTGAACGTGCCGTCCGCGCCGACGGTCACCGACGACAGCGTGCCGGTGCCGAGCCGGTCGGTCCGTACGACCTTCGGCACGGCCTTGTCCGGCAGCGCCTTGCCCTGCGCGCTGAACGTGCCGGTGATGGTGATGCCCCCGCTGAGCGTCGCCTTCTCCGGCGCGGTGAGCGCGATCGAGGTGGGCGCCTTCCCGACGGTGACGCTGTGGCTGACGTCCTCGGCCGGGCGGTGGGTCAGATCCCGGAGGAATGACACCTTGTACGTGGCGTCGCCGACGAGGTCCGGCTCGTCGAGGACCGTGAAGGTGCCGTCCTCCTTGACGGTGACGGTTCCCAGGTCGTGCGTGCCGGTCGCGTCCGTGCGGGTCGCCCTGACCTTCAGTGGCGTGCCGGGAGCGGGCCCGTCGGACTCCAGCTTGCCGCGCACGGCCAGCGGCTCGCCGGCCACCGCCTGGGCGGGGCTGTGGGTGAGGCCGCCGGTGAAGCGGGTGTCGTACTGGACGGCCGGGGGCTGAATGACGTGCAGCCAGTACTGGCTGCCGGCCGCGTTGGTGGTGACCGCGAACAGCCGGGAGCCGTCCGGCGACCACTCCATGCCGCGCGGGGCGACCCGGTCGCCGTCGGGGCTGCCCTCGAAGACGAACTCCAGCGGCGCCGTCGAGTCCGTCGGATCGGCGGGCTGGACCAGCAGGTCGGGCGTGGCGCCGGTGGCCGCCGCGCCGCGCGCGACGTACTTGCCGTCACCGCTGAAGGCCACCGAACTGGCCGTGGCGCCGGCCGGGAGCGCCTGGTAGCCGTTCGCCGCGTCCGACAGGTCGTCGGTGTTGAGCAGCCGGGTGCCGTATGCGGCGTCGGCGACGGCCACCTTGCTGCCGTCGGCGAAGCGGCGGGCGGCGTTGCGTGCGAGAGAGCCGTTGCTGGTGTCGTACACGGTGAGGAACGGATTGGCCGCGTTGTCGTTGCGCGGCTGACTCATCAGCATCCGGTCGCCGGAGCCGGACTCCAGCTTGATCTTGCCGTAGTCGTTCCAACCGGTGCGGGTGTGCACGCCGTTGACGATGCCGTCCAGGTAGGTCTGGGCGGTGGAGCACGCTCCCACGTACTGCGAGTAGGGCTGGTGAAGCACAACTGACCACCGGAGAAGGCGATGGGCCCAGCCGGGCTCGTACGAGGTGGCCGCTTCGAGAGCGCCCTGGACGAGAACGGTCATCGTCGGGAATCAAGCGGACAGGTTGCCAGACCCGGTTGCGCGACCCTCCGAACGGGTGCGGCATAGCCGCTACGATCGGCCCATGTCTTCCCATCTGGCGGATGCCTCGTAGATCCCCGCGCAAGCTGAGGGCCACCGTGCCCGACCGGCCAATCGGTGGTGCGGTGAGCTCACTTCTGATCAGCGCGTGTCCTGGGCCGCCGGCGTGTGCTGACACGCACACGTACCTGTTCGTCGATGGCCTCGACCTGGTGGCCCGCAGCGACAGCAGGATGGTCGGCCTCGACCCGCGGCGACTGCTCCGCCCGGGCGGACCTCTCTATCCGACGGAAATGCCGCGCACCGTGGACGTGGCGGTGGAGGAGTTGCCCGAGCCGGTGTCGGACAGCTTGACCATCTGGATTCAGCTCCGGGGCGAGACGGTCATCTGGTCCGACCTGATGTACCCGGGCGTCAACGGCGGGGTCGTCGAGGAGGCGCGCTTCCGCCTGGAGCAGTATCTGGGTGAGGTCGAGCGGGCATACGCGGCGTTGAAGGACCGTGTCATGTTCGGTCGGCTCGACGACTCACGCCGTCGAGTCGACCGTCGGGTTCGCAACGGGGCGGGCGGTGGCGGTCAGCAGCCTCCGCAGTTGTAGTAGAGGACGTCCCAGTGGCTGCCCTCGTCCGCGTATATGTTGCCGGAACCGGAGCGCCACTGCGGGGCGCCGTCGCCGCGCAGGCCAATGTAGGTGAAGTTGTTCTTGATGTAGTTCCCGACACAGGTGTACTTGCTGTAGTCGAGCTTGTAACCGTTCCAGTGCGAGTACGTGCCGGAGGCGTGACCGGTCTCCGTACCGCCGGTGATGTTGAGGGCGCAGCCGCTGGCGCGCTTGAGGGTCTGGGCGCCCTGGGCGGTGGCGAGGTTGAGCTGCTCGAAGGACGTACACGTCGAGTTGTTGCGGTTGGAGCAATTGCCGGAGGACGACCACGTGATGCCGACGTCGCGGAACATCTGGGTGGCGGTGGCGTGGCTGATCTTGGTGACGGCGAAGGCGTCGGTGGCGGTGCCGAGGACGGCGACGCCGGGGGCGACGACGAGAGCGAGTGCGGTCAGGGCGGCGCGGGTCTTGGTGATCCTTCGGTTGGCCTTCATGGGAACCCTTCCTGCGGTCGGCCGAGCTTCCTCTGGGGCGGCTGTGCAGGCGGTGCAGACAGATGGTGCCGGAGGTCTACGCGTGTCCGCCAGAGGACGGAACGGACGTCGTGACAAAGGGCTCTCCAGGACGGATCCGACGCCGTGATCGCACCGGACCGGTGCGGAACGCGACGTACAGTTGGCCCATGGCCCGGCCCCGGCAATTCGACGAAGAAGAGGTCGTGAAGGCCGCCCGCGACCAGTTCTGGTCGGTGGGCTACAACGGCACCTCCATGGACGACCTGAGCGCCGCGACAGGCCTGGGCCGAGGGAGTCTGTACGGGGCCTTCGGCGACAAGCACGGGCTGTTCCTGGCGGCTCTCGACAGCTACAACGGCGACGCGCTGGAAGCCTGGCGGGGAAGCCTTGCGCGGCGTCGACGTCCAGCTCCGCGAGACCGACGGCAGACTCCGGGTCCAGCCCCGAGTGGATCCCCTGTTCGCCATTCCGCCCCGGCCGCGCAGACCCCCGGCCGTGCGCCTGGCCCCCGGGCAGTGGGTCCGCTGGCAGCTCAACTACCGCTTCAGCAGTGCGGCGGGGGTGCGGGACCGGTCGTACTGAATGGACACCTTCAACATCGCCTACGGCCCGGTCGGCGCCGATGAGTTCTTGTCGGCGCCCACCGTGCACGTCGACGAGCGCGGATCACTCCGCTAGCTCTGCTCCAGCGCTTTCCCGCGTGCGACGCGGAATCCGACGTCGTCGACGCGGAACGTGGGGTGGCTGCGGCGTCGTACGGAGGCCCGGCAACTCCAGTGCTCGTCGAACCAGCCACCCCCGCGCAGCACCCGATAGCTGCCGTAGACCTCGGCGTCGTAGACGTCCCAGCACCACTCCCACACGTTGCCGAGCATGTCGTGGAAGCCCCACGGGTTGGGCCGTTTGCCGCCCACCTCGTGGATGCGGTCGTGGGAGTTGCCGCGATGCCAGGCGATCTCGTCCAGGGGTCCGTAGCGCGGTCCGGTCGTGCCGGCCCGGCAGGCGTACTCCCACTCCGCTTCGCTCGGCAGCCGGTACCCGTCCGCCGAGGTGTCCCACTCGATGTCATCGCCCTCGAAGTGGTACGCGGTCGTGAGCCCGTCCTTCTCGGACAGGGCGTTGCAGAAGCGGACCGCGTCCCACCACGAGACCCCCTCGACGGGCAGCCGGTCCCCCTGGTCGGTGCCTGGACGCAGGCCGGTGACCTGCGCGTACACCGATTGAGTGATCGGGTAGCTGGTGAGCTGACAGGGCGCGACCTCAACTGTCCAACTGCGCTCTGTCCGCCGGTCCGACAGCGTGACCTGCCCCGCCGGAACGGCGATCATCTCGTACTCGACACTCACATCCATGAGGACACTTCTACTCCATGCCAGGTCCGGCGAGATCATCACCGGTCGCGCTCACGGCGCCGGTGCCGCCGGGCACGTCGCGCCCTCGGCCGGGAGCCGCCCGGTGAGCAGATAGCGGCTGCCGTGTCGGTCCATGCAGGCGTTGCCGTCGAACAGGTACTGGCCGTGGTTGCCGCCGCCCGCGACGACGAGGCCGGAACCGGTCAGCGCCTGGTGCATGCGCCGTGCGCCCACGACGGGGGTCGCCGCGTCGTCCTTCGCCTGGAGCAGCAGGACCGGCGGCACGTGCGCCGAGCCGATCTTCACGGGGCGCGCCGTCGGGGCCTTCCAGAACGCGCACGGCGCGCTGTACCAGCTGTTCAGCCAGGCGAACAGCGGGGACTTGGGGGCTGCCGCCGCCGTCTCCCGGTGCCAGGTCGCCCAGTCGCGGGGCCAGGCGTCGTCCACGCAGTTGTAGGCGAGCCGGGCCGGGACGACGCTGCCGAGGGCGAGCTGGTCGGTGGTGCCGACCAGGGCGCTCGCATCCCCGCGCCGGTAGTCGGCGACGGGCTGGGCCACGTCCGCCCACTCCAGATCCGTGTACATGCCGGAAGCGAGCAGATCGTCGAGTTCGGCGCTGCCCGCCCTGCCCCCGGCGGGGTGAGCGTCCAGCTTCTTGCGGACGGCGTCCCACGCGGCCGACACCTTCGCCGCGCTCGTGCCCAGGTGATAGGTCCCGTCCTTCTTGGCCACCCAGGCGAAGAACTGCTCGGCCCGGTGCTGAAGCGCCGGATCCTGCTCGTACTGCGAGGCATAGGAGGTGACGGTCGGATCGACGACGCTGTCCAGGATCATGCGGCCGGTGTGCGACGGGAAGAGGGTCGCGTACGTGGCGCCGAGCTTCGTTCCGTACGAATATCCGAGGTAGTCCATCTTGTCGCGGCGCAGCGCGCCACGGATCCGGTCCATGTCGCGTGCCGCGTTCTCGGTGGTGATGTACGGCAGCAGGTCCTTGGCCTTCGCGTAGCACTGCTCGGCGACCTTGCGGGCCACGGTGCGCCGTGCCTGCTCCTGCGCATCCGTCGCGGGCGTGTACGGCCCGGCCGGATGCTTGATCAGCCACCTCGTGTCCCCGCAGGACACCGGGGTGCTGGCGCCGACGCCGCGCGGGTCGAAGCTGACCACGTTGTACTTCGCGCTGACGTCCGCGGGCAGCTGACTCCACACCAACTGGGCGGTGCCGATGCCGGGTTCACCCGGCCCGCCCGGGTTGACCACGAGGGTGCGCGGGGCGTTCGCGTCACCGGCCACCGACAGGGTGAGTTTGATCTGCCGACCGCGTGGACGGGCGTAGTCGAGGGGGACCTTGAGGGTGGTGCAGTACGTACCGCGCGGCGCTTCGGAGCCCGCGGGGCAGGTGGACCAGTGCAGGGCCGCGGGCCCGGTGACCGCGGCGGCCGGCGCCGCGTCGGCCACCTGCGGGCCGGCGACGGTGACGAGCCCGAACGCGGCAGCGACGGCCGCACCACGTCGTACGAGAAGAGAGGTCGCGCTGGGCAAGGCTTCCTGCTTTCACGTCGGTTCTGCTGCTGACGGAAAGCAAGATGAGGCGGAGGGCCCTGGGGTTGTCTCACGGCGAGGAGGATCCTGCCCCGGAGCGGCGTTGGCGCGTTTCCCCCTGTCGCACGGCTACGCCTCCCTCATCCGGATCCGATGAGGGAGGCGGCGTGCATCGGTCCGAAGCGATGTACGCGGCGTGGGTCAGCGCGGCGCGCTGGACACCGCGCGGGGCCGGGCGGGCGGGGAGCCGTTCACGGCCGCGTCGTACAGACGCTGGATGTCGGAGCCGAAGTACGGGCTGTAGGAGATGTCGGCAGTGGGCCCGCCGGTCTTCCAGCCGCCTATGCTGCCGACCACGTCACCGGTCCCCGTACGGGAGTTGAAGTTCGCCAGGAACGGGCCGCCGCTGGTACCCGACCGGTAGTCGTCGCAGGCGATCCGCAGGTACGACCCGGGCGTGCCGTCCGTCGGCGTGAAGCGGGTCGTGGAGTTGGTGCAGGTCAGCGGCTGCTGGTCGGCGTTCGGATAGCCGATCAGCCGGATGCGTGGAAACGCGTAACCCCGCCCGGTGGCAAGGGTGTTGGCACCCACGACGTCCTGGGCCTTCTTGCCGTCGCTGCGTGCCCCGACCTGAGCGAAGGCCACGTCCCACGGGGCGCCCTTTGTGTGGCCGCGGTCGTAGTAGCGCTGATCGATCCAGACCCGGCTGCGACCCCGGGTGTCGGTGGCGACCGGGAAGACGCCGTGCGGTCGAGGGTTGGCCGCCGTCCACTGCGGTACGAACGCCATCGCGCCGCCCCCGGCCCTGCCGTCCATGCAGTGGCCCGCGGTCAGCACGATGTTGCGGTTCCGGCTCTTGATCACACTCGCGGTGCAGAAGTACGAGCCGCTGCCGCGCTGCATGTACATCCGCCCGATCATCGCCAGCCCGCCGAAGTGCGAGCTCCGCGGGCCGACGCCGGTCACACCGGCACCTTCGGGCCTTGTCACCGCGCCGCGGTCCGACAACGCCCGCTGGGACAAAGGCCTTTCAGCCGTCGAGGATTCGCCACCCCCGATCGGCTTCGCCTCGGCCATCCGCCGGTTGGTCCAGAAGCGCTCCGCCGCCGCGGCCGTCCACCGCGGCCCCTCGGCAACGGAGGTGGGCCTCTTGGAAGTTGCGGCGGTGGACACCCCGGGAGCGTCCGCGGCGTCGGCCGTGCCCACCACGGTCATCGGTGTGATGAGGCCGACGACGGTGCCCGCGGAGGCCATGAGAAGAGCACCGCGCCGGCCTGCACGGTGCTTGGACGAACTGGACAACTCGTTGGGTCTCTTCACGCGGTGTGTTCCTTCGGTAGGCGACAGGACAGAACGAGCAGACGATATGGGACGGATACTCGATGATCGAACTATTTGCCGATCGCGGGTGAGCGACATCACGGAGCGGCGCCGACCCCCAACGAGACGGGGGAGTTGCGTGGCCGAATGGTCAACGCTGCTGCCCGAGTTGGCGCGGGAGCGCGGCGCGGAGCTGAACCAGTACGGCTTCCTGCTGTGCGGCGACCGCGCGGAGGCGGCCGACCTGGTTCAGGAGGCATCGGTACGGGTCTTCGCCCGACCCCGCCGTGCGTGGGAGCTGGCGGAGGCGGAGGCTTACGTACGGCGCACGATGCTCAACCGCTACGTGGATCTGCACCGGCGCCGGACGCGCTGGATCCGGGCGCTGCCGCGGTTGGTGTCGCCGGCGCCGGTCGCAGATCACAGGCCGCAGGACCGGGCGTCTTCGGGAGCCCGGCCCTGCGGCCGCCGCATGCGTGGTGTGAGGCTCTGATCGGGATGTGACGCAGCGTCAAGGATTCGCGCATCGTTCGAGGTCAGCGCCGTTTGGGGGCGCCGTAGCGCCCTCGCCGACCGAGTGCTCAACCGGCACCCTGCTCCACGTTGAGATGGATGGGACCGCGCAGAACCGGGCTTCGCCGGTACGGCGGGGGGTCGGTGACCAGCCTTGGGTGGTCGAGTCGGCGTACCAGCTCCGTCAGGGCGATCTGGGTTTCCAGGCGGGCCAGTGGGCCGCCGAAGCACAGGTGGATGCCGCTGCCGAAGCCGAGGTGCTGGTTGTCACGCCGGTCGGGGTCGAAGCGGTCGGGATCGTGGAAGCGGTTCGGATCGCGGCTGCCCGAGGCCAGCATGAGCATGATCTGCGAGCCCTTGGGGATGACGGTGTCGCCGACGGGGATGTCGCTGTACGCCGCCCGCCAGGGAATGATGTGCACCGGCGGCTCGTAGCGCAGCAGTTCCTCGACCAGCGGGACGACCAGGCCCGGTTCGTCGCGCAGCCGCTGGAGCACCTCCGGGTGGCGCAGCAGTGTCAGCATGCCGTTGGTGATGAGGTTGACGGTGGTCTCGTGGCCGGCGATCAGCAACAGGTTGGCCGTGGCGACGATCTCGGCGTCGGTCATCCGACCGTCGGGCCCGTCGTCGTTGGCCAGCCGTGACAGCAGATCGTCCCCCGGCCGGCCGTGGCGTTGCTCCAGCAGCCCACCTATGTACTCGCGCAAGTCCTGGCGTGCCCGCACGCCGTTCTCCAGCTTTTCCTTCGGGTCGATCTTGGGGTCGTAGTCGATCGAGTTGATGATGTCGTTCACCCACAGCCGGAACCTCGGCTCGTCCTCGCGTGGCACGCCGAGCAGGTGGCAGATCACCGTGACGGGGAACGGGTAGGCGAAGTCGTCGACGATGTCGATCTGCTCCTTGCCCGCGAAGTCGTCGATCAGGCCGCTGACGATGGCGGTCAGGTCGCCCTGCATGCCGGCCACCAGCCCCGGGGTGTGCGGGGGGCCGAAGTGGCGCATCGCCATGCGCCGCAGGCGGTCGTGCTCGGGCGGGTCGACGTTGATGAACGCCGGCGTCCCCCCTCCCTCGGCGGAGGGCATCGGGCGGGCCAGATTGCGGACGTCCGAGCTCAGGTGCGGGTCGTGCAGTAGCTGAGTGAGTTCACGATAGGTGCTGACGACGTAGCTGCCGTCCTCCTGCCGGGCCACCGGCGTCTCGCGCAGCTCGGCATACAGCGGGTACGGGTCGGCCCGGGACGAGTAGTCGAGGATCCGGCGCAGCGTGCCGGGCATCTCGGTCGTGGCCATCTCGCTCTCCCTCCTACCGGTGGTACTGCGCGGCCGTGACCCGCCGCTCACCGGGGTCATGTCCGGTGACGACCACCGTGGCACCCTGCGCGAGCAGGGTGGGGCCGGGGAAGTCGACGGGCACCGGCTTCATGTCGACGGGCTGGTCGGGTGTGGGGCAGGGCGGCGGGAAGGGTGCGGCCGTCTCGATCAGCTTCCGGTAGTGGTCCAGCCACTTCGCGTTGTTGAAGCTCACCGCCGCGGTCACGCGGCCCCGATAGCCGTACGCCGCGACGAAACGGCGGTCGGACACCGATCCCTGGGAGACGACGACCTCGTCGGCGAAGGTCGGTACGCCGACGGACTTGATGTTGACGCCGAACTGGATCGACCAGAACACCGGGATGGACAGGTGGGGCCAGCGATCCGCCTGGCCGCTGACCATGTTGTGGGCCGCGACCTGGGCCTGCTCCACGGCGTTGGCCCAGTGCTCCAGCGAGATGAGCCGGTACTCGTAGATCGGATTCGGGCAGCGTGCCACGTCTCCGGCGACGAAGATGTCGTCGGTGATCAGGCCGTTGAGGTCCAGGGCACGGCAGCCCGTGTCGCAGGCGATTCCCCAGACACCCGCCGCCAGGCCCGAGTCCCGTAGCCACTCGGTGTTGCGGACGCCGCCGAGTGCCACCACCGCCACGTCGGCGTCGATTGTGCTGCCGTCGTCGAAGTGAGCGCGGCGGAACCGTCCCTGCGCGTCGCCCTCAAGCCGGGTGACCTTGACACCGCAGCGCAGATCGACACCGTGAGCGCGCTGCATGTCCGCCGCGACGTCACCGATCATGGCACCGAGCGCCCCGACCAGCGGGGCCGGCGCGAGTTCGGCGACGGTCACCGGGATGTCCCGCTCGCGGCAGATGGAGGCGATCTCGGAGCCGGTGAATCCCGCACCGATGACCAGGACGCGGGAGGGTCCGGCGGCGAGGGCTTGCTGCAGGCCCTCGGCGTGCTCGCGGGTGCGCACGACGAACACTCCGTCCAGGGCCGCCTCGCTCTCGACGAACCACGGCCGGGCCCGCACCCCTGTGGAGATCAACACGCGGTCGAAGGGAATCTCTCGTCCGTCGGCGAGACGCACGTGGTTGTTCGCCAGGTCCAGCCCGCTGGCGGGAACGCCCAGCAGCCACTCCGCATTGATGTCACGACGTCGCGGCAGCGTGGTGTCCCCGGCCGACACCCATCCGGTCAGTACCTGCTTGGACAGGGGTGGCCGGTCATAGGGTTCGCCGAGCTCGTCGCCGATCATGGTCAGCGATCCGGTGAAACCCTCGTCGCGCAGCGCCTCCGCGGCCCGCAGTCCGGCCAGTGACGCCCCTACGACCACAATGCGGCCGTCGCGCTTGAACGCTCGCAGGTTGTCGGCGCTGGTCATGACGTAGACGCCTCAGCCGGTACGTTCCGTCCCTCCAACTGGTCCACCAGGATCGCCTGGACCGGGCAGGCCGCCGCGGCCCGCAGCACCTGCTCGCGCTGTGCGTCGTCGGGCTTCGGGTCGTACATGAGGGCTTCCTCGCCGTGCATCCGGAATGCGTCCGGAGCCAGGAAAGCGCACTGCGCATACCCCTGACACCGGGAAAGATCAACGACAATTCTCATCCCGACCTCCACGGGGACTGCGAACTGCGGATCCTGCGAAGTGCGAGGGCGTGCGGTGCACCGCGCTCGTCGGGTCTCCACAGAAAGAAAAGAATTGATCGTCGCGAATGAGGCGACCGGCGTCTGTGAATCCGCCCAGAGAACCTGATCTTGCCGTCAAAAGCGTATCCCTGGGGCACTGCACCCGCACCCCGGCCGCCATTCACCCGGGCGCCGGGTGCTCATGCGGCAGGGACCGCGCACTTCGTCGATTCTGTAGATGTCATGTGGCTGGAGTGATCCGGTGCGAGGAGCGCTCCCGTCTCGTGGTGGTGCCGGTCGGGATGGCGGCTGCGATCGGCGCGGTTCTTCGATGTGCCGGAGGCGCGCATGGGCAAGGTGCTGGGTGATGTGCTGGGTTTGGCGGCCGGTGTCGCCGTCAGTCCGCTCCCGATCGTCGCCATCATCATCGTGCTGGCCACGCCTCGCGGACGCCTGAACGGGTTGGTGTTCGCCACCGGCTGGGTGGTGGGTCTGTCTGCCCTGGGCGTCGTGATGCTGCTGATCGGCGGCCACGAGAGCGCCGACAGCCACGGGAAGTCGGCTGACTGGGTGGGGGCTCTCAAGCTCGCCCTGGGGTTGGCCCTGGTTGTCTTCGCCGCGAGGCTGTGGCGTCATCGTCCCGCCGACGCCACGCAGGCACAGCTGCCTCGATGGATGGCCGCGATCGACGGCTTCACACCGGTCAAGATCTTCCTTCTCGCCCTCCTGCTGTCGGCCGGGAACCTGAAGAACGCCCCGCTGACGATCGCCGCGGCAGCGTCCATCAGCTCGTCCGGCCTGCCCGTCGGACAGCAGATCGCCGCGCTGGCGATCTTCATCGTCATCGCTTCCCTCGGGCTGCTGACGCCGCTGGGGGTCTTCCTGGTGCTGGGTGAGCGGGCGAAGAACATGCTGGGGAACTGGAAGGAATGGGCCGCGCGGCACAACATGGCCATCATGGCGGTGCTGTTCTTCGTGTTCGGGCTGAAGCTGCTCGGGGACGGCATCGACGTACTGGTTTCCTGATCATGTCGGCGTCGGCCGCCGAAGGTGTCGCGATCGGTGGTGTCACGGTCGGTGGTGTCACGGGCGCGCGGTCGCGGCCCGCTCCCGAAGCGGAGGCGGACTGCCGAGGCGACGGGCCAGCGCCGGTTGCTGCGCCGCCACGGCGCCCGCGCTGATGCTGATCGCGACGGCGACACACACCACGATCAACCACGACAGCATGATGAACACAGAGCCGAGGGAGCCGTACTCGGCGAGGGCGTGGTTGAGCGCCCGGGGCAGATACAACCGTGCGGTCACGGTCAGCGCGGTGAGGGCGACCGCCGTGATCACCGCGCCGGGCAACAGGGGTTTCCAGCCGATCAGGCCGCCGAGCAGCAGGTGCTGGGTCCACCACCACAGCCCCGTCAGACCCACCAGCGTGACCGGGATCCCCAGCCAGGCCCCGACACCGAACCCGTCGCGCATCGGGCCTTGCACCAGCAGCGACCCCAACCACAACACGAGCCAGGCCAGCCACCGCCAGGGGGCGATTCTGGTCCCCGCCCGGGGAATCTCCCAGGCCCGTTTGCACAGCCGCTGCATCGCCCTGCTCACCGCGGTGGCCGAGAGCAGCACCATCAGCCCGCCCACCACGCCGGTCGCCTGCCGCAGATTGCCCGTCGTGGGAGTGAGCGCGTGTACGAGCTGGGCGTTCGCGGCACCCGTGATCCCGAAGACCGTACGGACGGACGTGATGAGCTGCTGCCGGACCGCGGGCGGGGCGTACGCCCCGACCACGAAGAGCAGCGGAACCGCGGTCAGGAAACACTGCGCCGCGAGGCGAGTGGCGGAGTCGAAGATGTTCACCGAGACCATGCGGTCCAGGAGGTGGGTGATCACCGGAAACCGGGTCGTCGCGCGGGCGTGCGCGTCCCGGGCGGAGGCCACCAGCCGATGCGTCCACTTCTGCCGACGGGACACGTCGGCGGCCTGGCTCTGCGGGTGGATCATGTCCCCTGGCGGCACCCTCCCGGCACTGGGCATGTCGCGCTCCTTCCTATCCCCAGGGTGGGGGACAGGGCGCTTCGGAGCACGTCGGACGAAGCCCCCGCCGCGGCCGGGCCGCGACGGGGGCAGGGGTGGGCGGAACCGCCGTCAGCCGCTGTGCACACCCACCTCGTAGAGCGAATATCCCCACTGGGTCCCGCGTTCCGTGCCCGTGATGCGGACGTAGCGGGCCGGTGTGCCGGGGAACCGCGCCGTGTCGAGTCCGCCGTCCCCGGCGGTGGTCGACCAGACGGTCTGCCAGTTCACGCCGTCCGTCGAGAGGTCGATGTGGTACGACTTCCCGTACGCGCGCTCCCAGTCGAGCGTGACCTGTCCGACGCGGTGGGTCGAGCCCAGGTCGAGCTGCAGCCACTGGCCGTCGCTCCAGTCGCTGGCCCAGCGGGTGTCCCGCCGGCCGTCCACCGCGCGGCCCGGCGCATAGCTGGTGAACGGGTTCCACTCGGCCGAGCCGGCCGTGGCCGGCGCCCCCTGGGCGAGGTTGACTCCCGCCTGATGCTGCTCGGTCGCTCCCCAGGTGTGCAGGTAGGACTCGGCACCCCGGAAGAGGTCGTCCACCACGTCCTGGCCGCCGACGAGCCGGATGTCCTCGATCCAGTCCGGCACCAGGCCGTAGTGCGCGGCTCCGTCGGTGTTGAGGTCCCAGGTGCGCTTGCCGGTCGTCTGCCGGTCGATGAGCGAGCCGCCGTCGACGCTGCGGAAGGGGTACTTGACGGGGTTGGGGGTGTCCGCGCCACGGGGCCCGGGCCAGCCGCCGACGCCGTTCATGTCCGTACCGTAGCCGTACCCGACGTGGTACTTGTCGCGGAGCGCGTCCGTGCGCTTGGCCTCGGCGCTGAAGCCCTCCGAGCCGTGCATGTACTGGGCGATGAAGCCGCCGAGGCCGTAGACCCGCTCGGTCCAGTTGAGGTCCATCCAGCTGTGCGAGGAGATCACGCCGGGGTAGGAGTCGGACTCGAAGATGTCGAGCGCGCGGCCGGCGGCCTTGACGCTCATGTGGTCGATCTCCAGCATCATCTTGCGCTTCATCATGCCGCGGACGGCGTACTCACCTAGGTCGGTGAGCCCGCGGACGTTGCACTGGGCGTCCGAGGCGTACGAGGGCACCGCCACGCCCGCCGGGAGCTTCGCCTCGGCGCCGGGGGCCGCCGCGTTGCCGATGGGGTTGTCGTGCTGGGGGCCCGTGCACTTCTCGGTCTTCCAGAAGGTGCCGGTCGACAGGAACTGCCCGACGTTGATCGCCGTTCCGAGGCCGCCCGAGTCGAAGCGCACTCCGCACAGCGCGTTGTCGAACTTGTGGCAGAGGAACATGCTGCGCACGCCGAGTGAGTACAACTCGTCCAGGCCCGCGTCGATGTCGTGCTTGTCGCACTGCGCGATGTCCAGGATCTGCTTGCAGCCGAAGGGCTCGGAGGTCTCGACGCCGAGGATGACCGCCAGCTTGCCCTGTTCGATGACATGGCGGGCCTGCGTGCTGTCGGTGACGATGCGGAACCAGCCCTTGCCCGGGCCGCCGTACATCCTGTCGATGTAGGCCTGGAGGTCGTACGTCAGCTTCGCCTGCAGTCGGATGGACGTCATCTCGTCGCAGCTGCGGTCCTTGAAGAAGTACACCGAGCAGATCACGCCGTTGGTGACGAGGTCGTTGACGAGCACCCGCTGACCGCCGCGCCAGGCCCGTTCCACCCAGGCGTAGTAGTTCTGCTGGTGCGTCAGCGAATCGTGCGCGGGCCAGTCCTTGAAGGTGGGCCAGCCGACCGGGTCGTGTCGGCCGTCGCCGCCCTTGGTGATGAAGTCGAAGATGGCCAGCGAGCCGTCGGGGTAGTGCTCGGGGCAGTCCTTGAGCGCGTCGGCGATACCCGCCTCCGAGAAGGTCTTGCCGCAGATCAGACGTCCGCCGAAGCCTTCGTTGGCGAACATGTGGTCGTGCGCGTCGACGAATCCCCGCACCTCGCCCTTGGCGTTGGTGCCGGTGAACGGCTCGCCGGTGACATTGATGTCGGAGTCGGGAACGGGGCGTGAAGTGGGATTCCACCAGTCGTTGGACGCCGCCGTGCTCGGCGTGGGGCCCAGGATCATGGCCAGCACGAGGAGGAGCAACGACACGGAGGCGACGTGCCTGTGGCGCCGGTACGGATTTCTGCTCACGGTCACAACCCACGTCCCTTGGTCGGGGGGATGGCGGTCGACGGACAAGGTCGTCCGGGGTCCACAAGGTCCGGATTGTCATGTCCTTCACAAACAGCTCGGCCATGAGGATCGCCAGTACGGCCTTCAACGTCAAGGGTCTTGCCGCAGTTGATTACGATCAGTCTCACAAGCGGTGAGGCGCACACGGCGGCTGGTTCAGCGAGGGGCCGCGGTCCGGCCGTGCTCCCAGCTCCCCGGCGATCGTGGTCAGCGTCTGCCGGCTCGGGCCAGCGCCTGCTCGGCCTGGGCGGCCAGGGTGCCGACCAGATCGACGGCGGACGGCAGGTCGTCGATGAGGTCGACGGCCTCGCTCGCCCACTGCGGCAACGCGGGGATCTCGCCGCGTACCAAGGCGTCCTGGTAGGCCTGTTGGGCATCGGGGTCGGCCGCGAGTTCGCTCTCCCGGCCGCGCCATCCGTCGAGGAACGGGTGGCCGAGGGTGCGCGCGGTGTACCGCGCCGGCCACCGCGAGCCGCGGGCGATGTCCAGCACCCTGTTGCGCTCGGTGTCCTCACCGCGCCCCTCGACGATCGCCCTGGCGGTCGAGCGGGCGACGAGGGCTTCGGCCGTGGCCTGGAAGCGGGTTCCGAGCAGTGCTCCAGCGGCCCCCAGGGCCAGGGCGGCCGCCACGCCGCGGCCGTCGGCGATCCCGCCCGCCGCGAGCACCGGCACCGGCGCCGCCAGGTCCACCACGACGGGCACGAACGGCAGCGTGGACCGTCCGCGCCGGGCGCCGTGTCCGCCGGCTTCGGTGCCCTGAGCCACGATCACATCGGCGCCCAGATCCACCGCCCTGCGGGCCTCCTCCAGGTCGGTGACCTGAAGGATCAGCGGCGTACCCGCGCCGCGGACGCGCTCCACGAAGGGGCTGGGGTCGCCGAAGGACAGCATCACCGCCGACGGGTCGTACTCCAGCGCCCGCGCGATCGCGTCGTCGTCAACTGCCCACGTCTGGAAGCCGATACCCCAAGGCTTCCCGGCGCCTTCCGCGGCCAGCAAGGGCAGTTCGCGGGCCAGCCAGTCCCGGTCGCCGTTCCCGCTGCCCAGCAGCCCGAGGCCGCCGCCGCGCGAAACGGCTGCCGTCAGTGCGCCACCGGCCGAACCGCCCATCGGGGCCAGGGCGATCGGATGCTCCACACCGAACAGTTCCGTGAACGCCGTTGACAGCCCCATGAGCGCAATCCTCTCCCACCCGCCATGCCGGTCGCAGCGAATTCGGTTCGGCGGGTCGTGCGGGCACCCTTCGTTGATCACGGTCGCGTGAAGGTCGTGAGCGTCCTGTGGGGACCGGAACCCCGGTCATGGATGTGCCGTCCTGCGACGTGACCACAGGTTGTCGAGGGGAAGGACCTCCATGCACATGTGCTCCCGTGTCTCCACCACCGCTGCCGTCTTCGCCCTGTCGGCGCTGGCCCTGACCGGCTGCGGGAACAGCGACGACGACAGCAAGGCGTCCGCGAGCGCTTCCTCCTCCACGTCCGCGTCTTCCGAGTCCGGCTCGGCCGCCCCGACGTCGAAGGAGACCGGCTCGACCGGATCCGCGACCGGCGGGCAGACCGCGATCCCGACCACTGCCGGCAACAACGGCGGCGGTGACGTCTCGGCGTGCACGACGAAGAACACCCAACTCCGCTTCGTCCAGGCCGCGCGGCACGCCAGTGAGCAGCGACCGGCACAGGGCACCATCGAGGTCACCAACACCTCGAAGACGACCTGCACGATCGTCGGCGCCGTCACGCTGACGGCCAAGGACGACCAGGGCAAGGCCGACCCCGTCGACACGGACAACACGGCGGGCGGCACGGACGCCGTCGACGTCAAGCCGGGTGCCAAGGCGCGGGCGTCGGTGGCCTACACCGACCTGAACTTCGACGGCAGCCCGTCGGGCCGGGAGGTCTGTGCGGTACAGGCATCCAAGGTCGAGATCGCCCTGCCCAAGGACGTGTCCCGCACCGTCAAGGTGACCAAGGACAGCGGGGCGCCGGGCTCCTTCAACGTGTGCGGGAAGGACGTACGACTCTCCGCTTTCAAGGCTTCCTGACGGGCGCCGGCCGCCGGCACGGCCGGGCCGGGTTCACCGAGCGACGGGCCATCAGTCGGCCCATCGCAGAACCTTGAGCTCCGGCCACTGCTCCTTCCAGCGGGCTGTCTTGGTCTCGTAGACCTGCCGGGGAGCGAGGACCGAGTTCGGCCGAACGACGAGGTTGAACACGTCGGAGAGCCCGTGAGGTGCATAGACGCGCCATCGACCGTCGGGCTCCTGCCGGATGCCGAGGCAGCAGGTCGTCGCCGCGAAGCAGTCGATCGCGGCCTCGGTGGACTCGTGCGGTGGGCAGGGCACGCCGAACTTCTGCTGGTACCAGAGGTGCACGCGTGCTTCGTTGCGGATCTCCACCTCGGCCGGCAGGTCGTCGAACACCTCGTGGCCCGCTTTGATCACGGCGTCCTCCGCTTCCCAGGAGAGGTCGCTGCTGTCGAAGTAGAAGAGGTCGTAGTCCTTGATGCCGTTGGTCGGAGGCCTGCCGGTGACCACGTTCCACACCGTCTGGAACAGGCAACCCGCCGTTACGTACCAGCCTGGCAATGCCAGCGTTGCCGCCCTGGTCATCACCTCAGTCAAGATCTCGTTCTGGGAGAGTACGGATCGCAAGCTGTCGAGTTGCTCATCGAGAGGAAGTCGGCCAAACACCCGCCTTGCCTACCACGACCACTCCCAGAGCATCACGGTTGGGTGCGGACGCGGTGCCGGGCGATGACCGGGCCTCCAGCGGGCGTTGGTGCCGACACCGTCGGGATCGGTCAGTCTTGGCGCGGGCCGACGCTGCGAACCCACACTGGAAAGGGTGTTGTCGTCTCCTGCGCTGACTGATCATCCGCGTCTTCAAGGTGTGACCAGGGAATGAAACCCGGCTCCCGGTCGCTCAGGAAGCCATCAATGACACGACCGAGATCGGCAGTCGGCACATGGGCGCCGCCGAAGGGCAGCTCGTCCGCGGCCACCGACCCTGTTGAGCACCGGAGTTGCCCGGCCTGCTCGTCGTGCCACACGTAGAACGTCGCCACCCCGGCGAAGTCCATGTCCCGGATACGGAGCCGGATGCCTTCAGCGGTCTGCTCGAAGGCAGCGACCACCTCTGACACGGACAAGGCCCGCCTGTCCTCGTCCTCCGCGCCCAGCCGCCAGGTGTTGGTCTCCCGCTCCACCCGCCGGTCAGCCGGATCCAGTACCAGCGGCTCGTCCGCCACCTCGGCGATCCAGGTCAACAGCATCCCAGCAGTATCCCTGCACCCTCCGATCACCAGGAACCACCGGCTAATCCGCTGGCACACTCAGCCTTCCGGCGACCAGACTGCACCGGTGAACACCCCGCCGTCGCCCAGCCCGCTGCCCCGTCTACCCGTGCCGGACCCGCGCACCCGCGACGCCGTTCTCGACTTTGCGGGCATGCACGCCCTGGTTGCCGACCTGGTCGTGCCCGGCGACGCGTCGATGTACGTCATGAGCGCGTTGGAAACCGCCCGCGAGCTCATCCGGCACTCCTACTACCGGTACGAGTTCGCCACCGTCGCCGTCACGCACTCCCTGTTCGCCTTGGAGCACGTCCTCGTCGAGCGCCTGGCCGTCAACCAACCACTCCGGGACCTGATCGAGCAGGCCGCCGACACAGGGCTCATCCCGGCCGAGCTCGCCGCCGAACTCGACCACGGCCGACTTCTGCGCGACAGGCTCACGCAGGCCGCCATGACTAGTGCCGCCCTCAGCCCAACCAGGGCCGTCGACCTGGTGCGTGCCGTCTTCGACGCCGTTGCCGTGCTACTTCGTTCACCATCGGCGGCTGACGACGCAGCTGCCGATGACCGGCTCACCCGGCTGTGGGAAGAGCACCGCCTCGCACCGTTCCCGGCAAGCTTCCGCGGTGTGGACATCGAGGGCGTGGAACTGATCCTCCTGGACGCCGATGTCGCCGGCCTCGTGCAGAGAGAACTGAAAGCCGGACTCGACGACAGCGGCATTGCGATCCTCTGGGCCTGCGTCGACGACCTCGACAAGATCGTGCCGCTGATCAACGAGCAGTACTGCGTCTCGTACTTCATGAGACTTCGAACAGCGGCCAAACTGGTAGCAGCGCGCCACGTCCCTCCGGCGAGCTGACAACCGGAGGTTGAAACAGACAGGGACCAGTCAGCTGGGTTCGGTCCGCCACCGGGCCCGTACCACGCCGTCGGCATCAGGCAGGTTCGTGGCACCGGCGGCTCCGGCGACGAAGGCCCACAACTCGGCCGTGACTCGTGCGCGGTCGGGGCGAGGTGACCTGGTCAGGGCGACGGCGACGGCTGTGTGCACGCCGCCCAGGACCGGTGCCACAAGCAACTCGGGGTTCCGGTCGGGGAGTAGATCGCCGTCACGCTGTTCGCGTGCGATGTTGCGGGCGCCGAGCGCGATGGCCGTGTGCAGGCGTTGCGTCTCGATGCCCGCCGTCTCTAGGTCGCCGCCCAGCCGGGTGAGTACGACGGGGGCGAGCGGATCCTCGTAGAGATGGGCCACCCACGCGGAGACCCGTGCCCGCTCCGTCTCGTACCAAGTGTCCCCGTCGAACTCCCGGTTGGTCACTGCCTCGTCCAGCCGGTCGTAGAAGTCGGAGACGACAGCGCTCACCAGGCCGCTGCGGGTGCCGAAGTACCGATAGGGCAGGCCGACGCTCACCCCGGCACGCCGCGCCACATTGGACACCTCGATGTCTCCGGTCATGACCAACTCTTCGGCGGCCGCCTGGAGTGTGCGCTGCCGGGCCGCCGAACCGCGGGGGGACCATCGCTCTTCCATGGCACCGGATCGCAAGTTGAGTGGGGGACCCGGTTACTCGATGTACCCGGTGACGGGGTCGACCTGGGAGAGGAAGCCCCGTACGGCCTCTTCGAGTCGGGCCGTGTCGGCCTGCGCCGGAGGGTTGGTGCGGAAGCCGAACCCGTACTGCGGATCGGGCCCGGTCAGCCACGTGAAGTGGTAGGTCCCCGGGCTGTCTTGCGGTTGTACGACCTCGAACTCCTGGCCGTCGACCGTCATCGGCCACCGCTCGCCGTCCGCTGTCACGGCATTGCTCCTTTCGCGGCAGGTAGGGCGGGCGAACTCGCGCGCTCTCGTACGGCCCGCGCCCTCAGCCGTGCGTGCTGTCCGTTCAGTTGACCTTGAAGTCCGCGGCCTTGGTGTCCAGGGTGGTCCTGCCGTCCTTGGCGGTGGCGAGGACGGCGACGTGCCAGGAACCGTGCGGGGACGAAGCGGCCTCGGCGCCGGACACCTTGGTCGTGTAGGTGCAGCGTACGGTGTCGTCGCCGGCCGACTTGCAGGTGGCCGACTCCGCACTGGCCATGTCCTTCTCGGTCAGCCCCATCTTGGCGAAGGAGGAGTTCGCCGGCCAGGGCAGAATCTTCAGGCTCTTGACGCCGGAGGACGCCGTGACCGCGGTGGTGAAGGTGAGCGAGCCGTCCCGGCCGCTGTCGGGGGCGGTGTAACGGGCGGTGCTGTGCGCCAGGGTGGGGGTCTGGTCCCCGGCGTAGGCGAAGGCGAAGGCTCCGGCGCCTCCGAGGACGACGACACCGGCGGCGACGGACAGAGCGATACGTCGGGACATGGCGGATTCTCCGTAATTGTCTCAGCGGGTTGAAGCCGGCGCTCTTGGCTGCGCCGCTGCATCGATACTCGCAACGGCGAGGCGTCCCGGACCTGAGCACAGGTACTCAACTCGGCCTAGGTGCTTGCACTTGGCTCAACGAGCGGACCAACGCAGGGCGCCCACGACACGCGCACTCCGGTGACAGGGGGGATGATCGGCTCATGCGCATACGACGAGAGGCCCGCTGGGTCCTGTGGGGACTGTGGTTTGCCTGCCTGGTGTTCTCCATCTGGTTCTTCGTGGAGGTGATCAGGCTGTACCTGCAGGCCGAATCCTGGTGATACGGCGATGGATTGAACCCGCCGAGGAGGGCGCTCCGGCCTGCGTCACGCCGGAGCGTCACGCTCGGGCCGCTCCTCAGGACCGCTCAGGCTCGCGACACAGGGACGCGGAGCGTTGAAGCGCTGGAGTTCGGTGACCTCGACCGGCGCCCCGATCTCCGCGAGGGCACCGCGCATCAGTCCCAGGTGAATGGAGCAGACGACGCCCGGCAGTTCGTCGGCGACCTTACGGAAGGGGCAATGACGCAGGAGGATCCGATTGCCCTCCTCGTCCACCTCGGGATCAAAGCCCATGCGGGCGAGCATGGACTCCATCTGCCCGATCGCTTCGTCCCTGCCGGTGCGGGCGAACGGGGCGCGTCGCTCCGTGAGGAAGCGCCCCCACTCCTGGCCGGCCGCGATCGACGCCGTCTCGGGTTCCGGGGCGGTGGACGCGAGCTGGCTCGCCAGGATCTCGGCGAGGAATCGGTAACCGTCGCCGACCTCGTCGCGTACCGGCTGGGCGGCGGTGTACACCATGCTCGGGCGGCCAGGGCCGACAGTGCTCGCCTGCTCTTCCCAGATGTGGTTGTCCTGCATCAGGCGGTTCAGATGGAACCGGACCGTGTTGGTGTGCAAACCCAGCTCGGCGGAGATCTCCTGCACGGTGACGGGCTTGCCGGACCGGCGCAACAGGTCGAGGACGGCCTGTCGGGTGTCGTTGGTGAGGCCTCGGCTCGGCCTGCCGGCACTTGAATCGACCATAGGGCGAATTATGACAGATTTTTAGTAGAAACCAAGAAGCGGTCAGGTCTGGCGGTGGACGGGGGCCGGTGCTGGTCTTCCCCGGGTCTGGAAATCGCCTGCGGGTACCATCGCTGATATGTATCAGAAATACCTACCGGAACGTCAGGATCCCGGTAACCCTGACATCAGAGGCCGCGAGGACATCGAACGGCTGGTCACCCAGTTCTACGGGGCGGCCTTCGCCGATCCGCTCCTGGGCCCGGTCTTCATCGGCATCGCACGGATGGATCTCGCCGAACACCTTCCGGTGATGTGCGACTTCTGGGAGACGATGCTCTTCCGCGCGGGCCTGTACCGCAGGAACGCCTTCACGGTTCACGCCGAACTGCACTCCCAGGCCTCGCTCGGGGGCGCCCACTTCGCGCGCTGGCTCGCCCTCTGGACGCAAACAGTCGATCTGCTCCACTCGGGAGAGAAGGCCGAGCTCGCCAAGGAACGGGCTCGCCGGATCGCCTGGTCGCTGGACAAGCGGCTCAACGGCGGGAGCGGCAGCGAGTTCGTGACGATCCACCGTCGTCCGCGCCGCACCTGGTCCCAGGGCTCGCGCTAGCGCGTCTCATATTTATGAGATAAATTGGCTGCAGTATCGGGCGGCGTCTCAGCGGAGGCGGAGCCCGTGACCTACGTGATCGCGCAGCCATGCGTGGACGTGAAGGGAAGGCATGCGTCGAGGAGTGCCCGGTCGACTGCATCTACGAGGGGCAGCGGTCTCTGTGCATCCATCCCGACGAATGCGTCGACTGTGGTGCCTGCGAGCCGGTGTGCCCTGTCGAGGCGATCTTCCACGAAGACGACCTGCCAGCCGAGTGGAAGGACTGCCTGCGGGCGAACGTAGAGTTCTTCGACGAGCTCGGGTCGCCGGGCGGTGCGTCAGCTCTGGGCCTGATCGAGCGCGACCACCCCGTGATAGCCGCCCTGCCGCCGCAACAAGGCGCGGCGTGAGCGCCGGCCCTCGTGACGCATCCCCGTGACGCATCCCTTGGCGTTCTCACCGCGTGACACCGGACCACCTGGACAAGCCTCAAAGGAGGACCCCATGAACATCACCGAGGTCGCCGGCATCGCACGGCACCGCGCCCCCGTCCCCGGTGGACCCACCGTGGCCCTGCTCACCCCTGCCGACGCCTCCGGGTAAGTCGGCGTCTTCCATGTCGAGATCCCGGCCGGTGGCGGCATGCCCGAGCACGATCACGGGCCTTCGGAGATAGTGCTGATCCCGCTCGCCGGGTCGGTCGAGCTCCGGCACGACGGGCTCGCCCGGACCCTGTCGCCCGGCATGACCGCTCATATCGCCGTCGGCGAGCGCGTCAGCCTCGCCAACCCGGGAACCGAACCGGCATCCGTCATGGCCATGGCCAGCCCGCCCGACTTCACCCGGTCCCTGGCAGGCTGGCCCACCACGTGAAGGAGTCGACAGCGGCCGCAGAGCACGCAGAAGGGCCACACGAGCCATGAACACCACCGCCACGGTGACGGCCGGTGCCGTGACCTTCGTCTGGCTGGGGATGGTCCTCGCCATCTCCTTCGTCGAGGCACCGCTGAAGTTCCGCGCCCCCGGGGTGACCATCCCACTCGGGCTCGGGATCGGCCGCCTGGTCTTCCGGGCCCTGAACCTCATCGAGGTCGTGCTCTGCGTCGCGGTGATCGTCGCGGTCGTCGCCAGTGGCGCGTCGGCAGTCGCCGCGGGGGCCACGTCGGCGGCGGCGGTGCTGCTCGCGGCGCAGCTCGGGATCGGACGGCCCCGACTCAACCGGAGGACCGACCGGGTGCTGGCCGGAGAGAACCTGCCGCGCTCCCGGGGTCACCTGTACTACGTGGCCTTGGAGCTCGCCAAGGTCTTCGCCCTGCTCGTGCTGGGGGTCAGCGTGCTGACCGGGTAGACCGGCCGGGTGCGTGAGCGTGGGGCCCCATGGCGCTGGCTCGTGGTGCGGCGGCCGACAGGCGAAAGGTGATCCTTGACCCAAGGCCGTGGACGACGAGCGGCGCCTGGTGCTGACCGTCACCGAGGCGGGGTGGCGACTGCAGCGCGAGGCCATCGACATCCCACAGGCCATGCTGTGCCAGCTGGGCCTGTCCCCGGCGGAGGAACACCAGCTGCGGATGCTGTGCGAGCAGGTACTTCGCACTCTCGCGGGCTCGTCGGCACACCCTTCGGCACCGACGGCGGCGCCGCGATGACGGCGCGCCGCTGCCTGGCCCTTACTCGGGCGGGGACCCGGCGGTGGGCTCGGCGTCGTGCAGGGCAACGAGTTCCGCCAAGTCGTTCGCGACCATGACCTGAGCGAGACGTCCGGCGACCGCCACCACTTCGGGCCATACCGTCGCCTGAAGGTACTCCGCGTCGGTGTCGCTGGGTGCCTCGGCCTGCGCGGCGTTGAGCGCGACGCCCAACTCCCGCATGAGAGTGACCTCTTCCAGACTAGCGGTGGAGCGATCTAGTGGACGATGCGGGTGACAGCCCCGTCCTCGGGATCCCCGTACATCGAGATCAGCTGCGCGTCGCTCATGCCGTCGACTTCTTCGCTTCGCTCGACTGGAAAGATCACGTGGGTGCCCTGGTCCGTCCAGTACTCGACGACGCGGTGTGTGGCGGTGGCTCGACTCATGCTGTGCTCCCTTGCGGCGCGTGGGGTTCAGGTTGCGTCTGCGAAGGTTGAGGGTCAAGGGGCAAAGGGGCTTCCGTTTCGACTTGCGGAGGCGTATGTTCCGCTTACCCCGCGTCGGCTCCTTGCGAGGAGCCGGCCCGCCGGTCCCGGGGCGGCGGGCCCGCGGGGGCCAAATGCCTCGTCATGGCCACATGCTTCAAACACCGATGCCGGTGCGGGATTCGTCTCACTTCGACTCCTGCATCGCATGCGATCCTGTGCCGAATGCAAAGGCCCAGGCCCAGGCGACCACCGCCGCATTCGCGCGAGGAGTCCCTCCCGCCCTGGGGTTTCGCGTCGCCGAGCCGACGGTCGTCAGGGAGAGGTCGGGGCCGAAGGTCTCGCACGGACGACGGCCTGGTCGCCTCGTGGCCCGAACAGATGCAGGATCTCCACCGCGCTCGTGCCCGCCGGACCGAACCAGTGCGGTTCCCTCGTGTCGAACTCGGCCACTTCACCGGGGTGCAGCGTGGATTCGTGGTCACCGAGGATGAGACGCAGCTCGCCGGCGAGGACGTAGAGCCACTCGTAGCCCTCGTGGGTCACCAACTTCGGCTCGCGGGGCGCCAGTACGTGCTTGAACACCTGCAGCCGGCCCGGGTACTGGGTCAGGGGCACGAGGATGCTGCCGTCGTTCTTGCGCAAGGGCGTGAGATGCACCCTTGGGTCACCGGTGGCCGGAGCCGCCACGAGTTGGTCGAGTGCGACCCGGTGCGCTCGCGCGAGGGGGATGAGCAGGTCCAGCGTCGGGCGCCGCTTGCCTGATTCCAGACGGGACAGCGTGCTGACCGAGATACCGGTAGTGGACGCCAGCGCCTCCAGCGTGAGCCCTCTGTCCTGGCGCATCGTGCGCAGCCGTGGCCCGATGCCGTCGAGGATCTGCTCCAGTTCCGTGTCCACGTGGTCCAGTGTGGAGCCTTTTGCAGCCTTCGCAAAAACGCTGGTCGGGGGCGGTCGGCCTGTCTGAGCCTTGCCGGGCTGGTACTCCCGGACGTGAGAGGTAGACCGTGACCACAACGACGACTCCCCCTGCTCAGGCAGTCCTGAGCGCGCGCAGACGCTGGACGGTGCTGGCCGTCTGCTGCCTGAGCATGTTCCTGGTGGGCCTGGACACCACCATCGTCAACGTAGGTCTGCCCGCCATCGGGCGCGGCCTGGATGTCGGGACACGCAGCCTTGAGTGGACGGTGGACGCGTACACCATCGTCCTGGCCGGTCTGCTGATCTCCTCCGGTGCGTTGGCGGACCGCTTCGGGCGCCGCCGGGTGTTCCAGTGCGGCTTGATGGTGTTCGGCGCGGCCTCGCTGGTCTGCGCGGCGGCACCTTCGGTGGACGCGCTCGTGGCGGCCCGTGCCGTTCAGGGCGTCGGCGCCTCGATGCTCAGTCCGGTGGCGCTCGCGATCGTGGTGAACGTGATGACCGATCCGAAGGAACGAGCGCAGGCGATCGGCGTCTGGGCGTCCGTGTTCGGGCTCAGCATGGCCCTGGGCCCGGTTACGGGCGGTGCGCTCGTCGGGGTGTTCGGCTGGCGTTCGCTGTTCTGGGTCAATGCCCCGGTCATAGTGATCGCCCTGGTGCTCAGCGCGGTGTTCGTGCCCGAGTCCCGGGGGCCGCGGGCGCGGCGCCTCGATGTGCCGGGTCAGGTCCTGCTGACCGCGGTCATCGGGGTCTGGGTCGGCGTCCTCATCGAGGGGCCGCGCATCGGCTGGACGTCGCCTGCGGCTCTGGTCGCCTACGGGGTCGCGGCCATGGCGACGGTCGGGTTCGTAGGGGTCGAGGCCCGCCGGGACGAGCCGCTGATGGATCTGCGCCTGTTCCGGAGTCCGGTGTTCAGCGGTGCGGTCCTGGGCGCCGTGGCGGTCTTCGTCGCCTTGAACGTGACGCTGCTGCTCAACACCCTCTACTTGCAACAAGCCCGAGGATTCACGCCACTTGCCACCGGGTTGGCGACCCTGCCCATGGCTTTCGGAGCGACCGTCTGCGCACCCTGGTCCGGCCGTCTGGTCGGTCGTGTCGGGCCACGGCTGCCGCTGAGCCTGGCCGGCGGCTTCATCACGGCAGGCGGCCTGTGTCTGATCGGGCTCGACCGGCACACGGGCGTGGCGCTGCTCCTGTTCGCCTACTTCCTCATCGGGATCGGTTTCGGCTTCGCCAACGCGCCGATCACCAACACCGCGGTCAGCGGCCTGCCTCCCGCCCGCGCCGGTGTGGCCGGAGCGATCACGTCCACGGCACGGCAGTTGGGCTCCGCGCTCGGGATAGCCATCGCCGGCGGCCTGGTCGCACACACCGGCCCGGCGGGACTCGCACAAGCCTCCCGCCCGGGGTGGTTCCTGGTCGCCACCTGCGGACTGCTCCTGCTGCTCATGGCCCGTGCGTCGCGGTCGAAGGGCTGAAGACGGCGTTGCGCAGTGTTTGTCGAGCCTGCGACGCACACTGGTGGCGCTGCGTCAGGCCGAAGCGGAGTCAGCGGCATCGGGCAAGGCGACTCTCGCACCCGCGCCGAGTCTGACGGACATCGAGTGGCTCGCCGCGGCGACCGCGGACGCGGGGGTACGCGTCGACGTGCGCTTCAGCGGCGAACGGCGGCCCCTCCCGGCCGACATCGAACTGTGCGCCTACCGGATCGTGCAGGAGGCGCTGACCAACGTGGTCCGGCACGCGGGCACCGGGCACTGCCGGGTGACCGTCGACCACAGGGACGAGGAACTTTCGGTCGAGGTCGTCGACGACGGTCGCGGCGTCACCGAGAACGGCTCGGCCCATGGCTTCGGCCTCGTCGGCATGCGGGAGCGGGTCGACCTGCTGCACGGACACCTCAGCGCCGGTCCGCGTCCGGGGGGGCGGCTTCCGAGTGGTGGCGCGCCTGCCGCTGCCCAAGCCCGTCGGCGTGCCGGGGGAGGCCCGGTGACCGTCCGAGTCGTACTCGCCGACGACCAGCCGTTGGTACGGTCCGGTCTCCGCGTGCTCATGGCCGACCACCCCGACCTGGAGGTCGTCGGTGAGGCCGCCACCGGCGCCGAGGCCGTCCAGTTGGTCAACGAAGTCAGCCCCGATGTCGTGGTGATGGACATCAGGATGCCGGGCATGGACGGGATCGAGGCCACTCGCCAGATCACGGCCGGACCGGCGGTGACCCGTGTCCTCATGCTGACCACGTTCGACGAGGACGACAACATGTACGGCGCCCTGCGGGCCGGCGCGAGCGGCTTCGTGGTCAAGGACATGGCCCTGGACGACATCCTCGCGGCGATCCGCGTGGTGGCTGCCGGTGACGCACTGATCGCACCGAGCGTGACGCGCCGTCTGATCGCGGACTTCGTCGGACGCCCCCCGGTTGCCCCGGAGCGCTCCCCACGGCCCATCGAGGGCCTCACCGAGCGGGAACGGGAAGTGCTGGCTCTGGTCGGCCAGGGCCGGTCCAACAGCGAGATCGCGGGGGACCTCTTCATCACGGTGGCCACCGCGAAGTCGCACGTGTCACGGCTGTTCACCAAACTGGGCGCCCGGGACCGGGTTCAGCTCGTGATCACCGCCTATGAAGTGGGGCTGGCCAAGCCGCCGAGCTGAGCACGCCGACGCCGGAATGCTGTGAGTGGCTTGCGCGGTGCGACCTTCCTTGCGTCAAGTCACTTGCTCTGAGCGGGGAACCCGCAGGTCCGCTCACTGGACGACTGGCTCAGTGGATGAGTCACTGTCCCAGCTCTTGCCGCACCGGGTCTCCATGCCCCACTCTTGGCGAGGCTTTCGGCCGTGGACCCGGCCTTGCCACATAGGTGACTGACACTCAATTCCGCATCACCCAGGGGGGAACCGGTGTCGAATCGGCCTGCTCCTAGGCCGGCAGCGTCGGCAGCGTCGGCCCTGCGCGGTTGGCGCGCGCCCGGCACATCCGAGGGCCGATTCCTCAGCTGTCAGCCTGCCTACGGCAGATCCGGGCCCCGCCGCGCGCAGGGGCGTCGTCCCCCGTAGTCGCCGGCCTCGATCGCCGCATCCGCCGCTGCAACGCCCCCTGCTCGTCCAGAAGCCGCCCCGCCTCAGGCCCTCCCCGGCCCCGCGGGACGGAACCCGCACCTCACCGCGCCCCTCCGTATCGCACCACCCCCACACCCCACCGATCGAACAGGACGCGACATGGAAATCTCCCGCCGAAGACTCCTCGCAGCAGCCGCGGCAAGCGTGGTGGCGGCGGCCATCGATGTCGGCGGACTGCGAGCCACCGCCAGCGCTGCGACCCAGGCTGCCCCGACCACCGGATCGACCTTCGGCCTGACGACGCTGGACGTGACCGTGCAGCGCGGTCCGGATCTCGGCGAGGGCTACCACGGCATCGTCGCGGCTCCCGGCGAGCCGCACATCGTCCGCCGGGACCTCGTCAACGTCGCCGCTCCTCACATCACCCGCTCACTGGCCGCGTTCGCCCAGATGACGGACCTGCACATCATCGACGACCAGTCACCGCTGCGTGTG
The DNA here is from genome assembly GCF_053611585.1 of Streptomyces sp. NPDC054794. NCBI lineage: Bacteria > Bacillati > Actinomycetota > Actinomycetes > Kitasatosporales > Streptomycetaceae > Streptomyces > Streptomyces sp. NPDC054794. The sequence goes on from NZ_JBSHAQ010000011.1 coordinate 47,878, forward strand.
GAGTGCCTCGACCGGCTCGCGGACTTCGGCCCCCCGCACTACAACTCGTACCCGACCGCATCCGCCTATCGGGCCCACGAGTTCCTCTCCACGCACTCCACCGACGCCATGTGCCGGGCCATCAGGGCGGTCGGCCGGGGCCCGCGCACCGGCGCCCCGCTGACCTTCACCGTCGTCACCGGCGACGCGGTCGACAACTGCCAGTACAACGAGACCCGTTGGTACATCAACCTGCTCGACGGCAGCACCGTCCGACCCGACTCCGGCAACCTCGCCGAGGACGAGAGCGTGTCGAGCGGTGTCCTCGGTCCCGACGTCAACTACTGGCACCCGGAGGCGCGTCAGAACCCGCCGGACCACAACGACGTCAACGGCTTCCCGGTACTCCCCGGTCTGCTGGCGGCCGCCCGCAGACCGTACACCGCCAGCGGCCTCGGCATGCCGTGGTACGCCGCCTACGGCAACCACGACGCGCTGGTGCAGGGAAACGTCCCGCCCGACGTGCTGCCCTTCGACCCGCTGAAGAAGATCGCCACAGGGTCGACCAAGCTCACGCAGGTCACCGGCGTTCCGGACGTCTTCAACTACACGGACCCCTCGTACTACATCGAGTTCCTCAAGGACATCATCACCGGCGAGTTCACCCTGAAGACCGCCACGGTGACCTCGGACTCCGCGCGCCGGCTGCTCTCGCGGCAGGAGTTCATCTCCGAGCACTTCAACACCAGCGGGCTTCCCTCCGGGCACGGGTTCACTTCGGGCAGCGACAAGGCGTACTACGCGATACCGTCCGGGGCGAACGACCTCGTGAAGTGCCTCGTCCTGGACACCACCAACGGGAGCGGGGGAGCCGACGGCGCGCTCGGCCAGGACCAATGGAACTGGCTCCAGAGCCAGTTGAAGGCCAACAGCTCCCGGTACGAGCGCGACGACTCCGACGGCACCAAGCCCCGGACGGTCGTCACCCAGCCCGGCGTCACCGACAAGCTGTTCGTCGTGTTCTGCCACCACACGATCGACTCGATGGGCAACACGGACGGCGACCACCCTTACAGCGGCGCGGACCTGCGCGACCTGCTGCTGCGCTTCCCGAACGTGGTCCTGATGGTCGACGGCCACACCCACGCCAACAACATCACGGCCCACCGTCCCGCCTTCCCCTCCACCCTCGGCCACGGCTTCTGGGAGGTGAACACCGCCTCGCACATCGACTGGCCCGTCCAGAGCCGACTCCTGGAGATCGCCGAGGGCGACGGCCTGCTGTCCGTCTTCACCACCATGGTCGACGCCGACGCGCCGTTGTCGGCAGGCGGGGACACCAGCACCGCGGCGGCGCTGGCCTCCGTGGCGCGCGAGCTGTCCGCCAACGACCTGCAGGAAGTGGGCCGGGGCATCGACGAGCGCCGCGGCACCCCCGACGTGCGCAACACCCAGCTGCTCATTCCGGCGCCCTTCACCATCCCGTCCGGTGGTGGCACGCTGCTCCCCGGCGTCGGCTGGCCGCAGGTCCAGCAGGGGCAGAGCGGTGAGAAGGTCAAGACACTGCAGTACCTGCTGAACGCTCGCGGTGCGGCCCTGACCGTGGACGGCGCCTTCGGCCCCGCCACGGCCACCGCCCTGCGGTCCTTCCAGACCCGGATCGCCCTGACGGCCGACGGCATCGCCGCCGCGTCGACCTGGCAGGCGCTCGCCGTGACGGTGCAGCAGGGCAGCACCGGCCCGGCGGTGGCGGCGACGCAGAGCCAGTTGAAGACGCATGGCGCGGCGCTGACCGTGGACGGCGTCTTCGGCCCCCTCACCGCCTCAGCCCTGAGGTCGTTCCAAACCAGCCGCGGACTCACGACCGACGGCCTGGTGACCCCACCCACCTGGCAGGCGCTCCTGGCACCCTGACATCACCGGGCACCCGCAGCACGCTCGACCGCCCCCTCGACGGAGGCGGTCGAAGGTGCCCTTGGGCGTAGTCCGGTATCAGCTGGGGCACCGCCCTCAGTTGCGTCTGCGCCGCGGCCCTGGCGGCCTCCGGTTCGGCGGGGCGTGCCCCATGAGGCGTGCCAGTGGCCGCACTCGACTCCCAGGTGGCGCCCTCTTCGCGCGGCGAGCTGACGGGCCGGCCGGGTCGGCCTCCCGCAGGCGGCGGGCCGCCACCGCTCCGAGACGGGCTGCGTTTGTGTCGATCGCAGCGTGGCAGGAGCGCGCGGAAATCTGTCGCGCCCCGTGAGAGCGAGCCGCTAGCCTCCGCCTGGACTCAGCGAGGTACGTCACCGCGAAACGGAGCCGGACATGGGGACTGAGCGCACGCGGACCGACCGTTTGGGCCTGCTGCTCGAACAGTTCGACTACGCCAGGGAGAGAGCCGAGGTTCGGCTGACCGGGCTCAGCGACGAGGAGTTCCTCTGGGAGCCGGTACCCGACTGCTGGTCGATCCGGCGTCGGGGCGAGGCGACGACGCCGAGGGCCTTCGGGCCGGGTGACTGGCTGCTCGATCAGGGCGCACCGGAGATCCCGGCAAGCGAGTACGCGGAGGTGGCCCGGCAGGCCGCCGACGGCATGTCGGTCGCCAAGATCGCCGAGGACTGGAGCGTGAGCGTCGAGCGGGTCGAGCAGATCCTCAACCACAGCAGCCCGCCCGAGCCCGACGAGACCCCGGTGACCACGATCGCGTGGCGGCTCGGGCACCTGCACGTCGGCTTCGCGGGCCAATGGGAGTGGACCTTCGGAGACCGGCGGCAGGAGCCGAAACAGCTGGTCGACTTCACTCCCGATGCCACCGTGGCGGTCGAGCGGTTCTGGGCAGTGATCGACCGCTGGCGCGACAGCGTCGCCACCGTTACCGACGAGCAGCTCGAAACGATCGGCTTCTCGCAGTACCCGTACGGCTCCGACCCCGACGATCCGTACCTCGACGTGCTCTGGGGGACCAACCTCGAATTCATCCACCACATGGCCGAGATCGCGCTGCTTCGCGACCTCTGGCGGACCCGCCTCACCACTCGCGCTTAGGCCCGTCAGCGAGGCAGCCACGGGACCAACCCCGAGACCGGTGAGGCATTCTCGGCCTGGGCGCCGCCGTCACCGCCACCGCACATCGCCTGCTCGTACAACTTCGGCAGCGCGTCGTCGAGCGGATGGTGCCGCGGCGCCCCCGAGGAGTCCCGCTTGTTCCACCTGATGAGGTTGAACGCGACGGACATCTGCCGCTTGCCGTCGGCCCGGGTCAGGGACATCGTTCCGGCTCCCCAGACGTGCCCTCGTTGCCCCAGAAGGTGCCGCAACCCGGGATGCCGACCTTCTGCAGTCCGAGGCCGTAGTCGATCGTCGTTCCGTCCAGGGCACGGACCGGGACGGTGTGCTGCATCTCCGCCAGCGACGACGGGTTGACGATCTTGCCGTCGAGCAGTTTGCCGTAGAAACGCCGACCACAGCAGCGTCGCCCGCCGACTCGAACAGATCGCGAAGAACCTGGACTTCGAACTCACCGAACCCACCGGGCTGACCCGGGCCAGGCTCGCCCTCACCGCATGGCGGCTGCTCAACGAGTGAGTACGATCCGCCTTCCCGCATGATGGCATGGGGTCATGAGGCGAGGCTGTTCAGCGCGGCTTCGGCCAGTTCAGGCCACTTCCCCGCGTGGGTGTGGGGAACGGCGACCCAGTCCTTGAAGGGACGGTGCTTGCTGGAAGGGTCGAAGAATTCGGCACCGGGGAGGGCGAGGGCTGCGGTGTGCGTGGGGGTGCCGTCCCCGAGTTTGAAGGCGAGGTAGTCGTCCTTGAGGCAGGCGAAGGCCTTGCCGTGGGCCTTGAGGGCGCGCTTGCCGAACATCGCACCGGCGGTCGCGCCCTGGTGGGCGAGGTCGGCCGCGATGTCGTCGAAGACTTCATCGGGAGTCATGAACGGGCTCCTCCGTCGTGGGGGATGAGGCGGCTGCGTCGGCAGAGCAGGGAGTCGCGTTCCGCCCGCCTGCCGACCCTACCGAATGCGGCGTCGCAGGCGGCTGCAGCGGCCGAGGACGGGCAGGGCCGACGGGCGCCGCTCGCACGGGTCCGATGCCGTGCTCACCCCAGCCACACCATGAGCACTCCAGCCAGCCCGTGATCATCCCTCCGGTGCTCAGTGGACGGCCCCCGGGAAGTCTGCCGCCTCGCCCACCAGACTCTCCGCCTCGTCGAGCCGCTCGACGATGAGCATCGCCGCATCGTCCGCCAGACGGCCCCCGGTGTGGCGGACCAAGCCCTGATGCAGACGCGACAGGAACTGCGGCGGAGTGCACGGGTACACCGCCTCCATGGCGTCGGCCAGGGCGAAGAATTCGTTGTCGGAGCTGCGGGCTTCGATCACCCCGTCGGTGTGCAGCAGCAGACGGTCACCGGGTGTGAACGGATAGCTCTCCGGCTCGCTGGGAAGAGCGGGGACGAAGTCTTCGAGGCCCAGGGGAGGCAGTGGGGAGGAGGGGATCAGGGCCTCCACCTTGCCCTCGCGCAGTATCAGCGGGGGCGGATGGCCGCGATTGACGACCCGGACCACGAAGTCGTCGGAGACCTCGACGACGAGCGCCGTGACGAAATCCTCGGAGGGATCTTCCCCGGGGCCCTGATGGGCCGCATGCGGCACGGCGCGCTCCCGGCGCAGTGCGGCCGCGCAGCGATTCATCACTTCCGCCAGATCATCCTCGTAGTGTGCTGCCTCCCGGAACGCGCCCAGCACGGCCGCGGCCAGGCGCACGGCAGGCAGCCCCTTCCCGCGGACGTCGCCCACGATCATCCGGACCCCGTACCGGGTCTGCGTCGCCTCGAACAGATCGCCGCCGATCTGCGCCCCCTCCTCCGCCGCCAGATACAGGCCGGCCATCTGCACCGGCCCCAGCCGGTCCGGCACTTCGCGCAGGACGACTTGTTGAGCCGCCTCGGCGACTCGGCGAACCTGGTCGAGTTGGATACGTCTGCGCGTACGCATGGCATTGCTCACGGCGGCGCTGGCCACCGAAACCATCAGGAGAGACAGAAGGTTGCTGTAGACCTGGCCACCCCAACTGTGGTGGAGGGTGGCCGTCGTCACGGTGACAGCACCGGCCCCGACCGCCGCCGAGACGATGCCTCTCGGGCCCCACGTCAGCGAAGCCAGAGCCGGTGTCGCGGCGAGGATGGGGCCGGTCACCACATCATGCGCGGGCGAGAGCTCGATCAGCAGCGCAAACAGCACGATCATGAACGGCACGCACTGACCGAGCCTGAAGAGGACCCGGCCATGACCGCCTGCTCCTGACGCGCCGGACGAACGGTAGAGCGACCCCATGGCTACAGCCTGACTCACTTGAAGTCCGGTGTTCCACTCAAGGCCCTTTTGTCCCCACAAGGAGTGGAGATACCGCTCGCTACGCTCCGTCAGCGCACAGACGTCCGTGAGCGCGCTGTCAGTGCGCCGGGGCGGGGTCCAGGAGTACGCCCGGGTTCAGGATCCCGGCCGGGTCGAGCGCCTGTTTCGAGGCGCGCAGGGCGAGGGCGAAGGGTTCTGGACGCTGGCGGTCGTAGCCGGGCCGGTGGTCGCGGCCGACGGCGTGATGATGGGTGACGGTCGCGCCGTGATCGTGGAGGATGTCCATGGCCGCGGCCTTGATCTCGTCCCACATCGCCACTTCGGAGCCGCGCCTGCCCGGTGCGATCACGGTGAAGTACGGCGCGGGGCCGTCGGGGTAGACGTGGGTGAAGCGGCAGTTGATGGTGCCGGCCGTGCCCGTCACCTCTTTCACCACGTCGGCCAGCCGACTCCGTACCGACTCGTACAACGCCGGTGCGCGCTCCCAGGTGCAGGCCGTTTCGAAGGTCTCACTGATCACGCTCATACGGGCGAGCGCGTCACGTAGGTAGGGCATCCGCAGGAACGCCGAGCGCCAGGTGTCCGCGGCGGTGTCCGGGCCGGCGGAGTCCCCGACTGTGGGTGTGCCGCCATGATCACGGGCGAGCGCGACGAGTTCGGCCAGGCGTTCCTCGACGGGGGAGTGTGCCGATTCCATGCCCAGGACGAGGACGCTTTCGCCGTTCTGTGTGATGCCGGCCAGGCCGGCCTCCCCGGGGTCGAGGAGTCGGCAGTTCGCCGGGTGCAGGCCCGACTGCGCGACGGCGCGCACCGCGTCCATGGCGGCGTGGACGTCATCGAACAGCACCGTCGCCGACGCCTTGTGGCGCGGGCGCTCCTGGAGCCGCATCCAGGCCTCGGTGATCACGCCGAGCGTGCCCTCGGAGCCCAGGAACAGCCGGTCGGGGGAGGGGCCCGCACCGGAACCCGGCACCCGCAACGACTGGCTGACGCCGGCCGGCGTCACCACACGCAGCGATTCCACGAGGTCGTCGATGTGGGTGTACAGCGTGGCGTAGTGGCCTCCCGCCCGCGTGGCGAGCCACCCGCCCAGCGTCGAGAACTCGAAGCTCTGCGGGAAGTGGCGCAGGGTGAGTCCGTGCGGCCGCAGCTGGTCCTCCAGGGCGGGGCCGAGGACGCCGGCCTGGATCCGCGCGGCCCGGCTGACCCTGTCGATCTCCAGCACCTGCTCCATCGCCGACAGGTCCAGAGACACGGCACCGCGGTGCTGGTCGGCCCGGCACTCGACGCCACCGACGACCGAACTGCCCGCGCCATACGGTACGACAGCCACCTCGGCGCTCGCCGCCCAGTCGAGGAGGTCCGTGACGTCCTGCTCGGTGCGGGGGCGGGCGACCTGGTCGGGCGCTGCCGCGAGGTCTCCGGTGAGTGAGCGCATCACGTCGCGGTAGGCCTTGCCGTAGGTGTGTGAGGCGCGGTCCCTGGGTGCGTCCGACATCAGAGGCGCGAGTGCCGGGGGCGGTTCCACGCGGACCTTCGGCAGGGCGAGCGCGGACACGTCCGGTACGGGCAGGGGGGTGTCCGCCGCCCCGGGCAGCAGCTGCCCGAGCGCGGCGCATTCGGCGTCGGACAGTGCCTTGTCCTCGGCACCCCAGCCCCACCAGGAGCGGCGCGGGGAGGTATCGGTCGATGACGCCCTGGCCGTGCTGCTCTCTGCCACGCTAATTGACCCTCCGGTAATTTACCTCTTGGTAATTTACCGCAACGTATAGTTCCGCCATGACGACCGCAAGAGCCTCGACCCCGGCGGATCCGGCGGGCGGCGAACGGGAACGCGACCAGCCCCGGGCCCGCACCGCGGGCACCAAGGGCGTTCCGCGGGCCCACCGGGAACAGCAGATCCTCGCCGCCGCCCTGGAGGAGTTCGGCAGGCACGGCCACGCCAAGGCGTCCATGGCCGAGATAGCCCGCCGCGTGGGCGTGACGAAACCGCTGCTCTACACGTACTTCGGTTCCAAGGACGGCCTCTACGCGGCGTGCGTCGACCACATCGGCCCGCACCTGCTCGAGGCGATCGAGCAGGCCATGGCGAAGGACTCACCGGAGGGCGGGCTGCCCCTCGCCGTGCTCACCGCCCTCTTCCAGGCGCTGGAAGGTCGGCGGCACGCCTGGTTCGTGCTGTACGACCGCACCCTGCCACCTGATTCCGAGCCCTGGCACACGGCCAAGCGCCATCGCGAGGCGATCGACGAACTGGCCGCCACCGGCACCGCCACCCTGCTGCGCGTCCAGGGCAACGACGATGACCTGGACGCGGACGCGCTCAAGCACCTCTGGACGGGCACGGTCAGCGCACTGGTCGGCTGGTGGATCTCCCATCCCGAACTCTCGGCCCAGGACATGAGCGCACGCTGCGCCCGCCTCCTGTCGGCTGCCCGTGTCGTTGCCTGAAGGGGAGGGTTACGGCAAGGGCGACCGCGTCCACCGGAGTTGAGGTCAGGTGGTGAGATCGCGTTGGATGGCCCGGTGGAGCGCACAGAAGCCGAACTGTTCACTGACGGTGGCAATGACGCGGTGGTTCGGCTGCCCGGCCGACGGTTCCCCGGGGTTCTGCTGCAGGGGGACTCCCTGCACATCCTTCGCGGCGACGTGGCCGACGTGCTGGACGCCTGCGAACGAGGTGACCTGGACGAGGCCCGGGAGTCCGCCGGCTCTGTCCTCGCGAGCCTGGATGCGCTCCTGGTGCGGTACGCAACCGTGTTGGACGAGCACAACATTCGGCGGCCGTACTGAGCGTCTCGCCCCACTTGCCGAGCGGGTCGGAGACGCTCGCCGGCGGTTGACGAGGGCACCGGCGTAGGCCGCATACGCATCGAGCCGCCGCATACACATCGAGCCGCTCCTGCCGGAGCTTCTCGCGGCGTGTGGCCAGGCCGTGCCGCTGCCTCTCGGAGAGGCAGGGCCTGGCGCGCTGCCGGGGCAGGCCGCCGACGAGTTGGCTCCGTGGGGTCCGGATGGTCGCCTGCGGGCGGCGGGTCAGCGGCGCCGGGCGATGGTCACCCCGTCGCGCACCGGCAGCATCACCGAGTCCACCCGTTCGTCGGCGGTGATCAGGTCGTTCAGGCGCCGCATGGCCAGGTAGCGGTCCTGCTGGTACGCGGGGTCGAAAACGCGGCCGCCGAGGAAGACGTTGTCCAGTACCACCAGCCCACCGGGGCGCAACCGGGGCACGATCTCCTCGTAGTACGCGGGGTAGTTGACCTTGTCGGCGTCGATGAACGCGATGTCGATGACCGGCTCGGTGTCGAGCGCGCGCAGCGTCTCCAGCGCGGGGGCTATGCGCAGGTCGATGCGGTCGGCCACGCCCGCACGCTCCCAGTAGGGTCGGCCGATCGCGGCCCACTCCTCGCTGACGTCGCAGGCGAGCAGCCGGCCGTCGTCGGCCAGGCCACGGGCGATGCAGAGGGTCGAGAAACCGGTGAAGACGCCGACCTCGACCGCGAAGCGGGCGCCGGTCAGCCGCGTCAGCATGGTGAGCAGCGTGCCCTCGTCGGCGGACACCTGCATCTGGGCGGCTTCGCCGGTGGCCGTGCGGGTGGCGACGGCCAGCTCCGTGAGGATGTCGTCGGCCGGGGTGTGGTGGCTGAGCAGGTAGTCGCCGACGACGGGGGCGACGGGCTCCAGCTCGGCGCCGTCGATCGGGTCGGTCCACTCGACGACGAGTTCCTCCTGGGTGGCGAAGCGCACCAGGTGACGGGTGATCACGTCCTGGACGCGGGCCAACGACTCGGCGTCGACCGCGGTGGCGGTCAGTTCCAGGCGATCCGGAGAGGCCGTGAGGTTGCAGGTTCCGGCGGCAACCGTGATCGTGCCGCGGCCGTCGGGGGTGAGGGTGGTGCCGGCCTTGTGGCCCATGTGCGAGACGAGCTGCTTGAGGTAACGCGCGGGGCGGTCGGTGACGACATGGGCCGTGGCGAGGGGCATGGGACTCCTTGGGTCTCCCGGGTAAGCGGCGAAAATCCTCGCCACTTTCTTGACGTGAGGATTGTGCGGTCGGGGCGGCCGAGTTGTCAAAAGCGTTTAGATTCCTGGACACTTCTCTCCATGGCAGAGGAACAGCCACCCGCACTCGACAGCGACACCGACCAGGACCAGCAACTCCGCGACGAGCAGGGCCACCTTGTGCTGCGCTCGCCCGAGCAGTTCAAGGCCCTCGGCCACCCGCTGCGTCACCGTATGGTCAACGTGCTGCGTCAGCGCCCCGCGACGCTGCGCCAACTCTCCGACGCGCTGGGGATGAGCAAGGGCACCATCGGCTACCACGTGCGCGTGCTGCGCGAGGCCGGCCTGGTCCGGCTGGCCGAGACCCGCCAGGTGCGCGGCGGCACCGAGCAGTACTTCGCGCTGGTCAGTCAAAGCTTCCGGCTCCACGAGGACGCGGTGGTCGGTCCGGAGTTCCTGATCAACGCCGCGCTGGGCGAGATGCTGCCGAGCGGGCCCGGCGAGGCCTCCCACGCCGCACTGCGCCACCTGTGGCTCACCGACGCCGAGGCGCACGCACTGGAAGCCCGGCTGCGTGCGATGGCCGCCGAGCCGCAGCCTACGGACCCCGCGCACGGTCAGCCGTACGGTCTGCTGGTGAGTTTCTTCCGCGCCGACGTGCCCAGCCTGCCGCCGGACGAGCAGAGCTGACGGTCGGCCGGCGGGGGGCGACGTCAGCCGGACCCGCACTTGCCCGGACGGCGTAGCTCGGCCTCATCACAAGCGAGACGCACCCGGGCGAGGTGATGATGAACGGGACTCCGGCAGGGCGGATGGGCAGGCCTGAGGAGATCGCGCACGCCGCGGTGTACCTGGCCGGCGATGAAGCCGCCTTCGTCCACGGCATCGTTCTCGACGTCGACGGCGGACGCACCACGGCAGCGGTGGTCACGCGCTGACGATTCCCCGGCACGGGCCGAGGGGCACGAATCGAGTGCGAGGGGATCGCTCGCTCGGTGCCGGCCGCAGGGTGTGACCGCGGCATGCTGCATTGGCATCACCGACGTCACCGTGTTGGGGGAATGCGCCGTCGGCCGACGGGCCGGGCTTCCGGGATTGATGTGACGATCACTCCAGGGTGGCATGGCGACTCACGCCAATCACCACGGCTTGCAGGAGGACCAATCGATGAACCTCACTCTGAAACGCCTGCTCGGCGCTACCGTGGCGGTGGCCACGGGCGCGACGGTCTTGCTCGGCACCGGGGCCGGCACTGCCAACGCCGTCAGCCGGGCGCACTGCGACCGCGCTGAACGCAGCATGTGGAACAGCGGGCCCGGCACCGACGTGATCGGCCACAACTGCAGCATGCCCGACACTAAGCGCCGCTGGTACAGGATCGAGATCGACACGCTGGTGCAGACCCACTACAAGAATGAATACGTGGACGGCGGGGTCGCCCGGACCGTGACCGTGCACGACAGAAGCGTCAGGTGCCTGGGTTACACCTCCAACAAGGGCACGGTGCACTGGTTCGGCTGCCCGCCCTCCTGACACACCGGGCGAGTTCTCCCACGCCGTGGCCCCTGCAGACCGCGTTGCCGAGGGGATCTGCCTCAGCCCCTGTGGTCGGTCACGGCACGTGTTGGCCGCAGGGGCCCGGCAGCGGTGAGCTGCTGGCCAGGTCTTCGTCGAGCTTGGCTGCCAGGTCCATGGCGAGAGTCGGAACGTGGCGGGCGGCCCACTGCCTGGTGCGGGAGAGGGAGCCGTGCGGTTCGTCCTGCACGGTATTCAGGATCCCGGGTAGGTCGGTCGCCCGTCAGGATCTCGATGGGAGGTCCGAAGGGAACTCCATCAGCATGATCCGTTCACGCCTCCGGGGAACGGTTCGGCCTACCGCAAGAAGTTCACGGGGAAATACGCGCACCGGACCCTGGACGTGGGACACAACGTTCCGCAGGAGGCTCCGCAGGCCTTCGCAGGGGCTGTCGTAGACGTCGATAGGTTCTGACCGCATGAGGGCAGGGCCGGGCAGGGCCGGGCAGGGCGGGGCAGCGCGGGCCTGGGCGCACGCGTTGGCGTCGCCGGGGCATGGCGACCGACCACGACCAACACCCTGACGGACGGTCTGGGAGGATCAACGCCGTGTCCGATTACATAGGTTGGCTTCGTGCATGCGTCGGCTCCGCCCCGATCCAGCTCGCCTTCGCCGCGGTCTGCGTCGTTGACGAGGGCCGGGTGCTCCTGCAGCGCCGGAGGGACGACGGCGCGTGGGGCTTCCCCGGCGGCGCCGTCGAACTCGGGGAGTCGGCCGAGGAGGCCGCGGTCCGCGAGGTCCGGGAGGAAACCGGGCTCGACGTACGGGTCACCGGGCTGCTCGGTGTGTACACCAAGTACTGGCACACCTATCCGAACGGAGACAGAGCCCAGCCCATCACGGTCTTCTTCCGCGGTACGCCGATCGGCGGGGCCGTGCCTGGTGCCGCCTTGCCGGGACATCGGTCGATGCCGAGACACTCGAAGTGCGCTACTTCCCTCTTGATGACCCGCCGCAGGCCCTGACCAACCAGCAGCACGCGGACGCCCTGGCAGATTTGCGCGCCGGACGCAGCGCTGTCCATCGCTGAACGGGTCACCGCCGGTTTCGACAAGGCCCTCGTCGGCTGTCGGCGCCTGACACGGTGAGTTGCCAGGTCAGTCGGTCGGCAGGGTCAGAGGGTCCGGTCGGGACAACGTCTCGGAGAGCGGCAGACCGTCCCTTGCGGCAGCTGTCCGACGCGCCCGCAGTTCGGCTCTCGTCCTCGGACGGTAGTTGGGCTCCTTGTCACACCCGCAGGCCGATCGCCCTTCGTAGCGCAGCCCTTCTCCCAACACCGCAGCCACCACGGACCACCCGCGGACATCACGCCTGGGCGGCGGAGCGAAGTCATGGCCGGCGCAGATGAGGGGCCGAGCGCAGTTCGGGCACAGGTGCTCCCGCCGTGGGTCTGCATGCTGCTTGAAGCTGACACGGCACGAGACGCACGCGTAGTGCAGCTTGTACTGGGCCACGGCGTAGATGCACATCGGATCACCGTACCGAGCCACCCTTCAGGCAGACCAGCCGATTCGAGCGGTCCGCGGTGAGTCCGGGTCCCCTGCGATTGCTACCGGCTGGGTCCTGCCTCCAATACGCGGGTACCCGGGGCGCAGGTCTTTGTCAGTTCGTCGAGTTCAGGGGGTGACAGCCTCCGGGCGGAGCCGCGTCGGCTGTGGTCGAGTTGTGCGGATGCGGTCAGGAGCCACTGGGGGAGGGGGGCGACGCCGATGAACTCGGCCAGGCGGGTCAGTTCCGCGGCGGGATGGTCGAGGAGGTCCTCGTAGGCGAGCGTGGTGCGCTGGTCGGTGGGCAGCCGGCTGAGGAACTCCGTGCCGTCGGTGACCAGTTCGGACCACAGGGTGCCGAACGTCCGCAGGGGGAGGTCTCGGTCTCGTACGAGCGCAGGATCGAAGCGGTCTTCGAGCAGTGGGGACAGATCCGCGGGCAGTGAGCGTACGTGCTCTTCGGTCAGGTCGGCGAAGCTGGTGATGCCTGCTCGTGCCTTGATCTCGCGCAGCAGAGAGATCGTGCGGTATCCGGGATGACGGCTCATGGACAGGGCGCAGTCCGGTCCGTCTCGGAACATGTGCACGAACCGCGCGTCTGGGAACGTCGCTCGTAGTTTTGGCGCCCAGCCTGTCGAGTAGCCGGAGCGTTCCACGACGGCCGTCCGATCGAACCGCGCGCAGAGCAGGCCATAGAGCGCCTGGTGGTGTTCGGCGGCGGTGCCCTCGGGCCACTGGACCACCACTGCTTGGAGCTCGTCGAGGAGCCCGTCCGGGTCGTCGGTGAGGTGCGGCAACACCATCAGGGAGAGCGCGGGAATGCCGGTGGTCTCCGTCGCGTATCTTCCGGGGCGGCGTGTGTAGAGGAATTCCGGCAGCGGCAGTCCGCTACGGATCATCCGCTCGAAGTGCGGGGCGGGCCGGAAGAGCGTCTGCCAGAACTCCTCACCTGTCACCTTCCCTTCAGGGAAGGCGGCATCGCCCACGGAGGCCATGAACTCGTTGAGGCTCAGTACGTCCGGGTGGGCGTTGAGGATGCGTGACAGCGCGGTCGAGCCGCTACGCCCCGTACCGATGACGAAGGTCAAGGAACGCACAGACAGCCTCCGCAACTTCGTGACACCCAGGACCGAACTCCAGCTACCGGAGCACTATCCATGACCGCGCCGGCCCCAAACGGGGTCTGGCGCAAGTACCGCAGGGCGTGTGACAAGGGTGCCGTCTGATGTCTTCATCCTCGATGGGCTCGAGTGACCGGGCACTGTCCCAGGCTTCAGTCAGCCAGCCGTCGGACGCATCCTCGGCGAGCCGCGCAAGGGTCGTGTCGTAGTAATCAGCGACTGCCTGACGGTTGACCCACCACGCGGGGCCTTCATAAACACCAGGGCGCGGCAGCGTCATTTCGCCTGCGAGGCCAAGAGCGAGCTGATTGCTGGAGGCTGTGGTCTCCAGGGCATCCCCGTCGCCGAGCAACGCATCCGCGTCGTAGACCTCCACGACGCGGCGGCCTGGGGTGGCCCTGCAGCTGTACTCGGCCAGGAGTGCCATGGCGGCGATGCCTTTCCTGTTGGGCGGCGATCTTCGAGTGGAAGGGCTCGGGGGGCTGAGGGCAATCATGGACTCGTTGGGGCGCGCGCGGCAGCTGTGTTGGGGTCGGCGCATAGGGTGCCTGGATGATGGAGGTACCAGAGGCGTTGGCGCGGAGCACCGTCGAGCGTGAGGGGGAGTCCGGGGCGGAGTGGATCTCCGAACTGCCCCGGATCGTCGACGAGTTGCTGGAGCGTTGGGGATGTGAGCTCGACGGCGCGATCATGCACGGGGGAGTCGGGGTCATCGTCCCGGTGCGCCGGCGGGACGGGGCGACCGCTGTGGTGAAGGTGTCGTTTCCCCACCCGGGCAACGTTCATGAACCGGATGCTTTCGCGGCCTGGGGCGGGCGCGGAGCCGTGCTGCTGCACGAGCGGGTCGACGAACGGTTCGCGATGTTGCTGGAGCGGGTGCGGACCTCGACGCTGGCGGAGGTCGAGGACGGTGATGAGGTGGCGGCGGTCGCTGGGCGAGTCGGTCGCCGACTGGCCATTCCCGCCCCGCCTGATCTGCCCCGGCTGCGGGAGCGGGCCGATGCCTGGGAGGAGGAACTGCGCAAGGATGCCGTAGAGCTTCCTCACGCTGTGCCGGGGCGTGTGGTGGACGCGGCCGTGGCGACCGTCCGCGAACTGGGTCGCGTCCAGCCAGACATCCTCATCCACGGCGATCTCCACGCCGGGAACATCCTGCGCGCCGACCGTGAGCCGTGGTTGGCCGTCGACCCCAAGGGGTACGTGGGAGATCCCGCCTACGACGGCGGCACACTGCTCAAGTCACGCGCGCTGACACTTCTGGAAGCGGACGATCTGCCCAAGGCTGTCCACCGCGTCCTGGACATCTTCGCCGAGGCCGCGGAAATCGATCGCGTACGCGTCGAGCGTTGGGCCCAGCTCCACGCCGTCCAGGCCGCGTTCTGGGGCCGTCGGCACGGCTTCCGGAGGGCCCGCGGTGGGCCGGGGCTGGACTGGCTCATCGCGTTCGCGGACCGGCTGGCAGAGCTGCTCACGGAACGCGCCTAGGTGACGATCCTGCGGTGCCGTTGATGGCGGCCCGGTGCTGTTCGTCGGCTCACCTCACCGCCCCCGAGACGGCTCCGCGCCGACCGCTTTCGGACTGCGAGACGGAAGGCGGTGCGTGTCATGCCGATGTGTGGCACCTTGGATGGAGCTGGCCCGCCGCTTTCCCCCGTAGCGGCGGGCCAGTCCTGCTTGATGGCGCAGGCCGGGGTGGTGGCGGCCGGTGGGCCGGGGCGAAACCAGCCCCGGAAAACTCGCGTGCGTCGCTCTCCCGGTCCCGGCTACTGTCCTGGCTGTGCAGGTGCGCAGGTTGTGGCTACTTCGCCTCTCAAGCGGGTAACGCGGGTTCGAATCCCGCCGCCGGTGTGGTGCCGGTGTCGTCCAGCGGCCCAGGACGCCTATAGTGCGCTGCCGCCGACTTCGAACTCTGCACACCGAAGGCACGAGCCGCCCGCCACGGGGGAGTTGAGGCGGGCGGCTCGTGCCGAGCTCAGCGTCGGCCCGGCCCGACCCGGCCAGCCCGGACAGCCTGGCCGATCCGGAACCGACCCGCCCGATCCGCTGGATCTTTCGGCACCGAACGGTTTGGGGACTGGGGCCGCCATCTCGCCGCGCGGCTGTCCGTCTGTGGTGGCATACAAGGGTTCCCCCCTGCGCAACGCTGTCCCTGCCCCGGTGCGGTGCGGGGCGCGCCGTGCTGATCGATTCATGAAGGATCCCTATCGTGCCGACCCCGGTGGAAACCGTCGTCCCCGCTCCCGAGCAGCTGGTGCACTCCGAGGTGGAGCGCATTCTGCATACCTTCCTGGCCGAACGGGCTCTTGGCCGGGACAGTGAACCGGCCTTGCCGGAGGAACTGTGGCCGGTTCTCGCGACGTATGCCCTGCGCGGCGGAAAGCGCCTGCGTTCCCTGCTGTGCGTCATGGGCTGGCATGCCGCGGGCCGCCGTAATGTGCCCGCCTATGTGATCCGGGCGGCGTCGTCGTTGGAGCTCTTCCACGCCTGCGCGCTGTTGATCGACGACGTCATGGACGACAGCGAGCTGCGCCGTGGTGTGCCGACCGCTCATCGCGCCTTGGCGCGGAACGGAGCGAGAGGCGGAGCGGGGCGGTTCGACGAGCGGCTGGGCGTCAACGCCGCGATCCTCCTGGGCAACCTCGCTTTCACCTGGTCCGACGAGCTCTTCCGCGGCGCCGGCATGACCCCCGGTCAGCTGCGGCGCGGCTACACGGAGCTGGACGCGATGCGCACTGCCACGGTCTACGGCCAGTACCAGGACCTGCTCGCCGCGCATCAGGGCTCCTTCCGCGCCGAGGAGGCGCTCTACATCGCCCATTTCAAGACGGCCCGTTACACCGTCGAGGCGCCGCTGCGGCTCGGCGCGGCCCTGGGGGACGCCGATGACGAACTGCTGTGCGGGCTGAGCGAGTTCGCCGTCCCCCTGGGGATCGCTTTCCAGCTCCGGGACGATCTCCTCGGCGTCTTCGGGGATCCGGCACAGACGGGCAAGTCGCACAGCGACGACCTGCGTGACGGGAAATGCACCGTCCTCGCCGCGCTCGCCGTGTCCCTCGGCAATGCCACACAGGCCGCTCGCCTGCTGGAGTTGCTGCGGGCGGGCATCACGGACACGGAGGACCAGGATGAAGCACGCCGTCTCATGGAGGCCACCGGGGCGCGGGCAGCGGTCGAGGAACGCATCGGCGTCCTGAAGGGCGAAGCGCTGACCGCGCTGGACGCCACACGGATGCCCCGGGGGGTGGCCGACCGCCTTCGGGACATCGCGGGCTCCTCGCTCGCCCGTGTCGCCTGACAGCGGCAACGAAAGTACTTCTCCGCTCCTCCCTGAGGCCGATGCCCGCAACCGGCGTTCGCCTTTGACTCGGCACCACCCGCCCGCACACGTGCTGGTGTGATGCCTGCGCAAGCCGACGCCGAAGGGGCTGCCACGAGATGAGCACACGAGAGACTCCACGACATCCCCGGGCGAGGGCGCTGACGCGCACCGAGCCGGGCACCTCCGTACCCGCCCCGGCACCGCGCTGAGGAGTACACCACTCATGCGCAGAAGACTGGCAGCGGCAGCCATGACGGTACTGGCGGGCGTGGTGCTGGGGGCCGGTGGTGAGTGGCGGCCATCGGCGCACGACGCCACCCTCTCGTACGCCGTCGCCCCGGGGCGGGCCGACGCCGACGCCGACCTGGGCCTTGTTGCCTTCGACGGCCAGGTCCCGGTCGCGGGCAGGGCCGGAGCCCTGGACCACATCACCTTGAGCATGGGGAGTCCCGGGCACGGTGATCCTGGTGCGGGGGACCGAGCCGTGACCGCCCCCGGCCCCGGCGAGCCGGAGTGGGATCATCACGGCAAGGGCGTCGCGCAGGACATCGGCGGCTGGATCTCCCTCGCCGCGGTGCTGATCGCTGCCGCTTTCGCACTGCTCGGCGGGCGACGCCGCGCACGCGAAGGCTGACGCCGCGGACGCCGGGGGCGGATGACCCCGGCGTGGAGCCCAGCCCCGCACCGGTCTCCGCATTGACAACCAGTCACGTTCTCGGCAAGGGTGCGAGCGCTGACTCTCGTCGGCCCCAGGGTGCTCAGTCGCCACCCCTCGACCTTGCCGGCGCCGGACGGCACCAGAGCCCGTGGGTGGTACTCCTGCATGCCGGTGAGGGTAGAACTCCAATGATCACGGTAGTCATCGCGGACGACGAGGAGCTGATCCGGGAGAGCGTGCGGCTCATCCTGGAGACGGACGACGCCATCACCGTGGTGGCGGCCGTCTCGGACGGCGAGCAGGCCGTCGCCGCCGTACTCTCCCACCAGCCCGACGTGGTCCTCACCGATGTGCAGATGCCGGCCATGGACGGGCTCACGGCCGCCCTGGCCCTGCGGCGTCTGCCCCAGCCGCCCCGCGTCGTCGTCCTCACGTCGTTCTCCCGGGACGAGTACCTGTACGCCGCGCTCAAGGCCGGAGTCGACGGCTTTCTCCTCAAGGACGTCCGTCCCCACGAACTCATCGACGCCATCAAGGTCGTCGCCCGCGGGGAGGCGATCATCTCCCCCTCCATGACGCGGACACTGATGGAACAGTTCACCGTCCCGCACGAGGCCGTCCACGCCCGGGAGCGCCTGAAGCCCCTGCCGCAGGAACAGCGCACGATCCTGGCCCTGCTGGCCCAGGGGCTGTCGAACGCCGAGATCGGCGCCCGCATGCAACTCTCCGAGTCCCAGATCAAGGTGCACGTCAGTCGGATGCTGCGCCTCCTGGGCTGCGCCAACCGCGTCCAGGCCGCGATCCTCGCCCACACCGCGGGGCTCACCCCGCCGGCCGTTCCTTCCTGATCACACCCCCCCCGCTCGACGCCTCCGTCGGCCACAGACACCCCTGTGCCAATCGTTGCGCTAAAGCTGGTTCTCCAGACGGATTCTGATCACTTTCGTTGCGGCTTGACTCGGGCCGTCCGCGAACGCGGACGGCCCGAGTCACCGACAGTCGCGGTTCCCGCGGTTGTCCCGGTCTCGTGGGCCTGGTTCACACCTGGAGATTCCCGTGACCCGAAAGCGACCGTTCACCTGGCCCTTCCCCGAACTGGAAGCCCCGGTGCCGCCCTGGGACGCCACTGCCTGCGACTGCGACTGGGAGCTGTGCTCCGAACCCTGTGTCGTGGCGTCGGCGACGGTGGTCATGTCCTGGGCGCGCGACGGCTCGCTCAACTCGGGCTCGGCACAACCGTCGGCACCGGCGACGGAGACCGCACAGCCGCGCGAACAGGCAAGGCCGCGCGAACAGGCAAAGCCGCCCCAACGGTTGGGCTCGCGTTGAGTCCTGCCGCCGTGCTGTCGCGGTGTCCCGTTCCCACGCGCCGGCACGGCGAGCGATCGAGTTCGCTCGCCGACCGCTCGGCCCTGATGTTTCTGGGGCTGATCGCCCTGCTGACGGTGTCCGAACTGGTCCAGGCCGCTGACCACGTTCCATCACACCTGTGCGAGGTTCACACCAAGTGTTTTGCGACCCCCGTGCCGGCCGTCGCGCCGCCGGAAGCCGTGACCGAGCGCCGCGACAGTGCTCGGACACTCGCCCTGAGCCTGCCGGCTTCCCGGGCGCGGTGAAACGGCCCGCCAGCTCCGCGCGCCACCTCGGCGCCGTGGCACTGGCCTGCCTCGCCGCCGTCGCACCGGCCTCCGTCGCGTCGGCCACCCCCGCATCGGCCGGTGGCCGCAACTACGTCGCCCTCGGTGACTCGCACGCGTCCGCGCCCGGCGTCCCCGAACAGACCGACCCCGGATGCGGGCGTTCCAGCCAGAACTACCCTTCCCTCGTGGCCCGGCAGCGGTACGCCCGTCTGACGGATGTCACCTGCGCCGGCGCCACCACGGCCTCGCTGGCCCTCGCAAAGGACGGAAGACCCGCGCAGTACGACGCGTTGAACCGGGACACCGACCTGGTGACCGTCGGCATCGGCGGCAACGACGGAGTCGGCTTCTCCGCGGTGCTGACGACTTGCGCGACGCTGAGCCGTACCGATCCGACGGGCGCGCCGTGCCGCGGTCACTACACCGAAGGCGGGGGAGACCGCCTGCTGGAGGGCATAGCCACGACGGCTCCGAAGGTCGACGCGGTCCTCGCCACCGTCCACCGGCGAGCCCCGCACGCCAAGGTGCTCCTCGTCGGATACCCCTCGATCTTCCCCGACGACGGGACGGGCTGCACCAGTCCCGCCGCTCCCTTCGCCGCCGGGGACTTCGGGTACCTCGGGGACACGACCAAGGCGCTCAACACGATGCTCGCCCGCCGCGCCGAACTGGGTGGGGCCCGTGTACGTGGACACCTACACCTCGACGGTCGGCCACGACATGTGCCGTCCGGTCGGCGAGCGGTGGATCGAGAATCTGGCCCCGGCGGTCCCGGCCAACGCGGGGCACCCGACCGCGCGGGGTGAGCAGGCCATGGCAGAGGCCGTGGAGCGGGCGCTCAAGTCCTGCCACGGGGCACGCGACGAGGCCGTACGTCCGGCCGCACGACGGGGCTGACCCTCACCTGCCGTAAAGGCGTGTGACCGGGGGCGCCACCTCCTCGGCGCTCCCGGTCACATCCGCACGGACCTCGTTCCGCGGAGTCAGCGCAGAGCCTGCTCCAGAGCGTGGCGTCCACTCACGGCCAGCTTCGCGTAGACCTTCGACAGGTGCATCTCCACCGTGCGCAGGCCCACGAACAGGTGGGAGGCGATCTCGGTGTTGGTCATGCCCTGCGCGGCGAGCTCCGCCACCTGGCGCTGCGCGGGCGTCAGCGCCTCCCGTCCCCGGAACGTCGGAGTGCGGGGACGGTCGCCGAGCTCCCGCAGTCCGGCCCGCGCCTGCTGCGCGATCGGCTCGGCCCCGCACTCGTGGGCGACACTGACGGCCTCCTGGAGCGCCGCGCGCGCGTCCTCCGGCCGCCCGTACCGTACGGCCAACGTCCCCCGGTCCGCCTGGATCTGCGCGTACCGGAACCGCGCGAAGTTGCCCCCCAGCAGCCGCGCCGCCTCGTCGAGCAGTTCCAGGCCCTCCTCCTGGCCCACCACCAGCGCTCGGCCACGCAGCGCCACCGCCGTCATCTCCGCGACCCCCCACGCCCGCGCCAGCCGCAGTTCCTCGTCGGCCAGCGTGAGAGCGGACTGCCGATCGCCGAGGAGCAGGTGCACCAGTGCGGCCTCCGACCGCCACGGGTAGAACCCAGGACCCGTCATGCCGCGCGCGTTGAGGCGCTCACCGAGGTGCAGGAAGTCCGCCAGCGCCCGCTCGAAGCGGTTGTCCGCCGCGTGCACCCATCCTCTGACGAGCAGTGGGTAGTCGTAGATGGTGTGAAAACCGAGCGGACCGCCCAGGTCGCAGTCGTCGAAGAGGTCCTCGGCCTTCTGCGCCTGTCCCTGGCGGACGAAGGCCTCCGCCAGGGTGGCGACCGTGAAGACACTGTGGCTCTCCCGATGGTCGACACCGATGTCCCGGAACGCGGCGAGTGCGCGCCTCGCATCAGTCTGGGCGTCTGTGAACGCCCCACGTCGGCAATGGGCGTTGGCCCGCATGCTGAGGGCCTGCGCGTAGTTCAGCGCGGAGGCCCTCGCGTGTGTCTCCGCCACGGCCGCGTCGGCGTACTCGAACGTCAGGTCCGGCCTGCCCGCGGCGCCCAGCGCCAACACCGCGCAGGGGTAGACGATGGACTCGTCGGCCACCGGCGCCATGCCCCTGCTCAGCCCGACACGGGCCAACTCGATGACGTCCTCTGCACCTTCCCCGAGCGCGGCTCCACGGAAGCTGAGCAGCGCCGCCAGCGCCCTTCGCCCCGCGTCGTCCTCGGCGTCCTGGAGGCGCAACTCCATCAGCCGCGGCCACGCCCGCACCGCCGAGGACGCCTCACCGAGACTGACGAGCAGGTAGTCCAGCTCCAGCCGAAGGGCGGCCGCGGCGTCCTCGGTACGAAGCCGCTGGATCGTTCCCTCCAGCATCGTCAGGGCTTCGCCGTAGCGGTCCATGGCGAACAGCGCACCGGTCAGACTGCGCGCGGAACGGGCCAGCGCCTGCGGTGTGGCGCTGAGCCGCAGGCTGCTGCGCAGTTCCGGTACAGCGGCCGGTACGTCGGAGTCGAGTCGGGCGGCGCCGATCAGGGTCAGAATCTCACTGCGCTCCTGCGCGTCGAGATCCTCGCTCAGGGTGCGCCGCAGGTAGACCACCGCCTCGTCGGGTGCTCCGCGGTCGAGCGCGGCCTGGGCGGCGCGCCGCAGGATCGCCGTGGCCTGCGCCATGCCCGTCGGCCCGTGGACCAGGTGCGGCGCCACCTGCCGGGCGGGCGCCCCCCAGCTGAGCAACAGCTCGGCGGCGCGGGCATGGTGCTGTTTGCGGCCGGTGGGCGAGACGCCCTGTGCCAGGCCGGCCGCGAGCAGGGGCGGATGCAGCTGAGCCCGTGGTCCGGCGTGCTGGACGAGATCGGCCTGAGCCAGCGCGTGCAGGGTGTCCTCGACCGTGTGCCGGTCCATCGCACCGGCATGGGCTATCACCTCCGGCAGCTGGGCGCCCCCCAGTGAGGCGAGAACGGCGGCCACCCGTTCGGCGTCGGGGCCGATCCTGCGCAACGCCGCCCGGGCCGCCACGCCGACGTCCGCGAGCAGCGGCTTGAGCGCACCGGCCAGTGTGGTGTGGAGCGAGGGACGTTCCGGCCGGTCGCTCACACCGTGCCGTTGGGCGTCCACGGCGGCCAGCAGTGTCCGGATCAGGTACTGGTTTCCGGCCGCTGCCGTCAGCAGCGGGGACAGGACTTCGCCGGCGGTCTTTCCGTCCTCGGACGCGTCGAGGATCCCGGCCAGCCGGTCGGCGACCGCGGATTCGTCGAGCGGCGAGAGCCGGACGTGGCGGTCCAGGAGCCGCAGCACGGCACCGAGAGCCGGCTCGTCGACCGACTCACCCGGCCCCATCGCGCAGACGACCGACACCGGATGCGCACCCACGGCCCGCGCGATGTTCCGCAGCCCGCGCAGGGACACCGCATCGGCCCACTGCAGGTCGTCGACCAGCACCAGCGCCCGTTGCGTCGGCGCGGACCGGGCATCGGCGAGGATGCCGTCCGTGGGCGGCGTCGCGTCCCCCGAGGCCAGCCAGCGCACCAACGCCACGGCCCGTTCCCCGCCACCCTCCGGTACCAGTGAGCACATCGCGGGCGACGGGGCGGTCTCGGGGAGCTGGCTCGCATCCGGCTCGTAACACGCGCTGAGCACGGCGAATCCGGCGGTGCGAGCCCGTTCGCCGAGGTCCGTGAGGAGCCCCGACTTGCCGCTGCCGAACCCGCCGCGCAGCAGGACGCTCGCCCCGCCGGGACGCTCCAGCAGTTCGTACAGTGTGTCCCGCTCGCGTGCACGGCCGAGAAGTGTGGGTACCACGCCGCTCCTTTTCCGGTCTGCCGCTGCAGGGCCGGACGGACGGTGACCGACCATCCGGTCGGGGGGTCGCCCCGCACGGATGCCGGCCCTGTGGCCCATTCACCGTACTCACCTGGGATGTCGAGGACTGTCGGCACCCCACCGAAAGATGTGGATCTTTCGGTGGGGGTGGGGTGTCCCGCGCGCGTATGCCGGTGTTCGGATGAGGATGCGCACTTCGCTCGTCGAGAGCCGCGCGGCACATCCCCGCGGCGGCCAAAGCCCCGGCAGACGTGTGCCCGTGCCTGGGGAATCCCCGGGCGGGCGGCATCACGTCGAGCGCCGAGCGGTGCCGCCGCGCCGCCGCTCAGGGCGGGCGCAGTGAGCCTTTGCCGTTCCCTGTTTGGAGAGAAATGCCTACCGATGGGCCCCTGCACGCCGAGGTCCTCCAGCCCCCGGCCACGTCGGCCGTGCCGCCCCCGCCGCCGTTCGCACCGCGCCGGCCGGTCGCGCCGAGCACGGTGATCATCGTGTTGCTGTCGTGCGCGCTCCTGCTCAGCCTGTGCCTGCTGTACGTGTTGGTCGTCAAGTCGGCCGACTCCGGATGCGAGCCGTACGGCCGGGTCGTGTGCGCCTCCACCAATCCGCAGCCGGCCGACACGCCGGTGCTGCCGGGCGGCGCGCCGCCGAACGTCGACGTCGCCTGGCAGCCGCCGCACGACCGCGCGCACTGACCGATTCGTACAAGGAAAGACATGACGAGCAACGAACGATTCCCAGCCCGCGGTCACCAAGAGGCACCCGCTGCGACCGCGGAGGCGGACCCGGGGCAGACGCCCCTCGACGCGACCCCGGGCGCGCTCTACGACCTCGGTGAATTCACCGACCTGCGGCACCGCCACCGTCGGCTCGTGGGCACGATGACGGCAGCGTTCCTCTCCTTCTACCTCGCGTACGTGCTGCTGTGCACGTTCGCCCCAGACGTGATCGCGTTCAAGGTGGTCGGAAACGTGAACTTCGCGCTCGTTCTCGGGCTCGCGCAGTTCGGGTCGACGTTCCTGATCGCCTGGCTCTACAACCGCGCGGCCGACCGGCGGATGTCCCCTCTCGCCCGGCTGCTCGTGGACCGCTGCGGTGCCATCGAGCCGGACCCCGCCCTGCCCGCCCGACCCAGGAGCACCTGAACCATGGCCCACGTCGAGTTTCCGGCCCTCGCGGCATCCAGTACCGAGCCGAACAGAACCCTGATCCTCGTTCTGTTCCTGGTCTTCGTCGCCGCCACCCTGGCCGTGACGGTATGGGCCGGTCGCCGGAGCGGGGGCGCAGCCGAGTTCTACGCGGGTGGCAGCTCCTTCACCGGATTCCAGAACGGACTGGCCATCTCCGGCGACTACATGTCCGCCGCCTCGTTCCTCGGTATCACCGGTTCCATCGCGCTCTTCGGCTACGACGGCTTCCTCTACTCCATCGGCTTTCTCGTCGCCTGGCTCGTCGCCCTGCTGCTCGTGGCCGAACCCCTGCGCAACGTGGGACGGTTCACCATGGCGGACGTCCTCGCCTTCCGCATGCGCCGGCGTCCCGTGCGCACCGCGGCGGGAGTGTCGACCATCGTGGTCTCCGTGGTCTATCTGGTGGCCCAGATGGTCGGCGCCGGGTCCCTGGTCGCGCTGCTGCTCGGCGCCTCGGGCGAGGGTACGAAGAGATGGATCATCCTTGGCGTCGGCGCCCTGATGGTTCTCTACGTCTGTGTCGGAGGCATGCGCGGTACCACCTGGGTGCAGATCATCAAGGCCGTCATGCTGATCGCCTGTGCCGCTCTGCTGTCCGTCCTGGTGATGCACCGATTCGGCTGGAGCCTGTCGGCTCTGCTGGGCGGGGCGGCGGACGCCAGCGGACACGGTCACGCCTTCCTCGAACCCGGACTGAAGTACGGCGCCAACCTGTCCACCCGGCTCGACTTCATCAGCCTGGCCCTGGCACTCGTACTGGGCACCGCCGGCCTGCCGCACATCCTCGTGCGCTTCTACACGGTCCCGACGGCGCGAGCCGCCCGTACCTCGGTCAACTGGGCCATCGTCATCATCGGTGCCTTCTACCTGATGACCATCGCCCTCGGCTTCGGCGCCGCCGCGCTGATCGGTCCCAAGACGATCGCCGCATCCAACCCCGCCGGGACCACTGCGGCTCCGATGCTCGCCAAGTACCTGGGCGACGGCTGGGGTTCCACCACGGGAGCCGTGCTGCTCGCCGTCGTCTCGGCGGTCGCGTTCGCCACCATCCTCGCCGTGGTCGCGGGACTCACCCTGGCTTCGTCGGCGTCCTTCGCCCACGACCTGTACGCCCACGTCCTGCGCAAGGGGGAGGCCGACGAGCGCAGCGAAGTGGCCGTGGCCCGCTGGGCCGCGGTGGTGATCGGAGCGATCGCCATCGTCCTGAGCCTGTACGCGGACAAGCTGAACACGGCGGCACTCGTCGCGCTCGCCTTCGCGGTGGCGGCCTCCGCCAACGTGCCGACGCTGCTGTACAGCCTGTTCTGGCGGAAGTTCACCACCCGGGGAGCGCTGTTCGCCGTGTACGGCGGCCTGGCCACCTCGCTCGGCCTGGTGATCTTCTCACCCGTGGTGTCCGGCGGGCCCACGGCCATGCTGCCGGACCTCGACTTCGCCTGGTTCCCGCTGGAGAACCCAGGTCTGGTCTCCATACCGGCCGGCTTCGTCCTCGGCTGGCTGGGCACCGTGCTCTCGCCCGCCGAAGAGCGCGACGAGGACCGGTTCAAGGACCTCCAGGTCCGCTCCCTCACCGGTATCGGGGCGCGGTGAGGCCTCCCATGACCGCCC
Source organism: Streptomyces sp. NPDC054794 (assembly GCF_053611585.1). Lineage (NCBI taxonomy): Bacteria > Bacillati > Actinomycetota > Actinomycetes > Kitasatosporales > Streptomycetaceae > Streptomyces > Streptomyces sp. NPDC054794. The sequence continues at coordinate 73,583 of NZ_JBSHAQ010000011.1, forward strand.
CGACCCATACACACGCTCGTTCCAAGGAGATGTCGTGAGCAACGAAAGCCTGGCCAACCTGCTCAAGGAAGAGCGCAGGTTCGCGCCGCCCGCCGAGCTGGCCGCGCACGCCAACGTCACGGCGGCGGCGTACGAACAGGCCAAGGCTGACAGGCTCGGCTTCTGGGCCGAGCAGGCCCGCCGGCTGACCTGGGCCACCGAGCCGACCGAGACGCTGGACTGGTCGAACCCGCCGTTCGCGAAGTGGTTCAAGGACGGCGAGCTCAACGTCGCCTACAACTGCGTCGACCGGCATGTCGAGGCGGGCAACGGCGACCGGGTCGCGATCCACTTCGAGGGCGAGCCCGGCGACAGCCGCGCGATCACCTACGCCGAACTCAAGGACGCGGTCTCGAAGGCCGCGTACGCCCTGCTGGAGCTGGGCGTGCGCAAGGGCGACCGGGTCGCCGTCTACCTGCCGATGATTCCCGAGGCCGCCATCGCGATGCTGGCCTGCGCCCGGATCGGCGCCGCCCACTCGGTCGTCTTCGGCGGCTTCTCCGCGGACGCGCTGGCCACCCGTATCCAGGACGCCGACGCCAAGGTCGTCATCACCGCCGACGGCGGCTACCGCCGCGGCAAGCCCTTCGCCCTCAAGCCCGCCGTCGACGACGCTGTGGTCAAGGCGGGGAATGTCGAGCATGTGCTCGTCGTGCGCCGCACCGGCCAGGAGGTCGCCTGGGACGACGAGCGCGACGTCTGGTGGCACGAGGCGGTCGAGTGGCAGTCGACGCAGCACACTCCGGAGGCGTTCGAGGCCGAGCACCCGCTGTTCATCCTCTACACCTCGGGTACGACGGGGAAGCCGAAGGGCATCCTGCACACCTCCGGCGGTTACCTCACCCAGGCCGCCTACACCCACCACGCCGTCTTCGACCTCAAGCCCGAGACGGACGTGTACTGGTGCACCGCCGATGTCGGCTGGGTCACCGGGCACTCGTACATCGTGTACGGGCCGCTGGCGAACGGCGCGACGCAGGTGATGTACGAGGGCACCCCGGACACCCCGCACCAGGGCCGGTTCTGGGAGATCGTCCAGAAGTACGGCGTCACGATCCTGTACACGGCGCCGACCGCGATCCGTACGTTCATGAAGTGGGGCGACGACATCCCCGCCAAGTTCGACCTCAGCAGCCTGCGCGTGCTGGGGTCGGTGGGCGAGCCGATCAACCCCGAGGCCTGGATCTGGTACCGCAAGCACATCGGCGCCGACAGGACGCCGATCGTGGACACCTGGTGGCAGACCGAGACCGGCGCCATGATGATCTCGCCGCTGCCCGGCGTGACCGAGACCAAGCCCGGTTCCGCGCAGACCCCGCTGCCCGGCATCGCGGCGACCGTGGTCGACGACGAGGCGAACGAGGTTGCCAACGGCGGCGGCGGTTACCTGGTCCTGACCGAGCCGTGGCCGTCCATGCTGCGCACCATCTGGGGCGACGACCAGCGCTTCCTCGACACCTACTGGTCGCGTTTCGAGGGCAAGTACTTCGCCGGCGACGGCGCCAAGAAGGACGACGACGGCGACATCTGGCTCCTGGGCCGCGTCGACGACGTCATGCTCGTCTCCGGCCACAACATCTCCACCACCGAGGTCGAATCCGCCCTCGTCTCCCACCCGTCCGTCGCCGAAGCCGCCGTCGTCGGCGCCGCCGACGAGACGACGGGGCAGGCCATCGTCGCCTTCGTGATCCTGCGCGGCACCGCCTCCGAGGACGAGGGCCTGGTCAACGACCTGCGCAACCACGTCGGTGCCACCCTCGGCCCGATCGCCAAGCCGAAGCGGATCCTGCCGGTCGCGGAGCTGCCCAAGACCCGCTCCGGCAAGATCATGCGCCGCCTGCTGCGCGACGTCGCGGAGAACCGCCAGCTCGGCGACGTGACCACGCTGACCGACTCCGCGGTCATGGACCTCATCCAGGCCAAGCTCCCCGCGGCACCCAGCGAGGACTGAGGCAAACCGAGGCACCTGGGAAGCCGAGGCACCCAGGGAACGCGAGCTCAGGGGCGCCCCGCACACAAGCGGGGCGCCCCTTTCGCGCCTACCGTGGGAATCACCCGGATGCACCGATCGGCAATCTTAGGTAAACTAAGCAAAGTATCAACGCAGCGACAAGATCCAAAAGGTGCGCCGGGAAGTCTGGTCGGCATGTGCTCAGCCCTGCCCACCAACCGGAGGTCTCCCCCGTGGCCGCGCCCCGCAACACCGCTCCCCGCAAGGTCTTCGGACGTCTGTCCCTGCCCGAGCGGACCTTCGTCGCGGACGCGCTGCGCACCGAGACCGTCGGTGGCGTGCTGCTGCTGGTCGCCGCCGTCACCGCCCTGATCTGGGCGAACATCCCGGCTCTGCACCACAGCTACGAAGCGGTCGCCCACCTCCACTTCGGCCCCGGGGCACTCGGCCTGGACCTCTCCGTCGCCCACTGGGCCGCCGACGGACTGCTGGCCATCTTCTTCTTCGTCGCCGGCATCGAGCTCAAGCGGGAATTGGTCGCCGGTGACCTGCGGGACCCGAAGGCGGCCGTCCTGCCGGTCATCGCAGCGCTGTGCGGAATGGCCGTACCCGCCCTCGTCTACACCCTCACCAACCTCACCGGTGGCGGCTCCTTGGAGGGCTGGGCGGTGCCCACCGCCACCGACATCGCCTTCGCGCTCGCCGTGCTCGCCGTCATCGGCACCTCGCTGCCCAGCGCCCTGCGCGCCTTCCTGCTGACCCTCGCCGTCGTGGACGACCTGTTCGCGATCCTGGTCATCGCGATCTTCTTCACCGAGCGCATCGACTTCGCCGCGCTCGGCGGGGCCGTGGTCGGCCTGGTCGTCTTCTGGCTGCTGCTGCGCAAGGGCGTGCGCGGCTGGTACGTGTACGTCCCGCTCGCCCTCGTCATCTGGGGGCTGATGTACAACAGCGGAGTCCACGCCACCATCGCCGGGGTGGCGATGGGCCTGATGCTGCGCTGCACCCCTCACGAGGACGAGCAGCACTCGCCGGGCGAGCACATCGAGCACCTCGTGCGCCCCCTGTCCGCGGGCCTCGCTGTCCCCCTGTTCGCGCTGTTCAGCGCGGGGGTGAGCATCACCGGCGGGGCACTGTTGGACGTGTTCACCGAGCCGGAGACGCTGGGGGTCGTCCTTGGACTGGTCGTCGGCAAGACGGTCGGCATCTTCGGCGGCACCTGGCTGACCGCCCGCTTCACCCGGGCCTCGCTCAGCGACGAGCTGGCCTGGGCCGACGTCTTCGCGGTCGCCTCCCTCGCCGGTATCGGTTTCACCGTCTCCCTGCTCATCGGCGAGCTCGCCTTCGCGGGCGACGCGGTGCTCACCGACGAGGTCAAGGCGGCCGTACTGAGCGGATCGCTGATCGCGGCCGTCGCCGCGACCGTCCTGCTGAAGATGCGCAACGCCCGGTACCGCAGGCTGTGCGCGGAGGAGGAGCGGGACGAGGACCTCGACGGCATCCCGGACGTCTACGAGCAGGACGACCCGGCGTACCACCTGCGCATGGCGGAGATCTACGAGCGGAAGGCCGCCGAGCACCGCCGCATCGCCCGGGAGGCGGTCGGCGCGCGCCACGGGCTTGCCGAAGTACCGGGCGGGGCAGGCGAGAAGAACGACCGTCCGGCATGATCTGACGAGACGGTACAAAAGAGTGGGACCGTACCCAGTCAGGCAGAAGACGGAAGCGCGCGCACCGCGTGCGCAGGAGAGGGAGACCGCGATGAGCGCACCCGACGGCAGCCCGGTCGGCGCCGAACGCAGCATCGGCCAGCTGTTCGCGTCGGCGACGACCGATTTGTCGGCGCTGGTGCACGACGAGATCGCGCTGGCCAAGGCCCAGCTCAAGCAGGACGTCAAGCGCGGCGCGACGAGCGGCGGCGCGTTCTCGGTGGCCGCCATGGTCCTGCTGTTCTCCCTGCCGATGCTCAACTTCGCGCTGGCGTACGGCATCCGGACCTGGAGCGGCTGGAACCTCGCGGTCTGCTTCCTGCTGTCCTTCGCGGCGAACGTCCTGGTGGCAGGTCTCCTCGCGCTGATCGGCGTGGTCTTCGCGAAGAAGGCCAAGAAGAGCCAGGGCCCGCAGAAGGTCGCCGCGTCGATGAAGGAGACGGCGGGCGTCCTGCAGAACGCCAAGCCGCACCCCCGCCCCGAGCGCCCGGCGCTGGAGGAGCGTGCGCCCGAGGCCATCGAAGCTGTGGCACGCTCGTCCTCATGACGGACCCCTCCGCGCCTTCGGCCGTACGCATCGACGGACCCTGGACCCATCGCGACGTCGCCGCCAACGGCGCCCGCTTCCACATCGCGGAGCTGGGCGACGGCCCGCTCGTCCTGCTGCTGCACGGCTTCCCGCAGTTCTGGTGGACCTGGCGGCACCAGCTGGTCTCGCTCGCCGAGGCGGGCTTCCGCGCCGTGGCGATGGACGTGCGGGGCGTGGGCGGCAGCGACCGCACGCCGCGCGGGTACGACCCGGCCAACCTCGCCCTCGACATCACCGGTGTGATCCGCTCGCTCGGCGAGCCGGACGCCGCGCTGGTGGGCCACGACCTGGGCGGCTATCTGGCGTGGACGGCCGCCGCGATGCGCCCCAAGCTCGTACGGCGACTCGCGGTCGTCTCCATGCCGCATCCGAGGCACTGGCGCGCCGCCATGCTGCGCGACGCCCGGCAGACCGCCGCCGGCTCCTACATCTGGGGCTTCCAGCGGCCGTGGATCCCGGAGCGGCAGCTCACCGCCGACGACGGCGCCCTGGTGGGCAAGCTGATCCGCGACTGGTCCGGGCCCCGGCTGCCGGACGACAAGGCGGTGGAGACGTACCAGCGGGCCATGTGCATCCCGTCGACCGCGCACTGTTCGATCGAGCCGTACCGCTGGATGGTGCGGTCCCTGGCCCGCCCGGACGGCATCCAGTTCAACCGGCGCATGAAACGGCCGGTGCGTGTGCCGACGCTGCATCTGCACGGCTCCCTGGACCCGGTGATGCGCACGCGGAGCGCGGCCGGCTCGGGCGAGTACGTCGAAGCGCCGTACCGCTGGCGGCTGTTCGACGGCCTCGGGCACTTCCCGCACGAAGAGGATCCGGTCGCTTTCTCCACCGAACTGATCAACTGGCTGAAAGATCCCGAACCCGACCGGTGACCAAGCCGATGCGCCCGGTATCCGGTTCTGAACATTTGCCCTACGAACAGCCACATGCCTGGCGCATACGCCAATTGAAGGGCTGCGGGGCGGTTATCGACCATGGGGCAGGGGCAGACGTCGGGGTATGGGCTGGACGCACGACTACAGTGACGCACCCCGCAACCGTCGCTCGGCCAATGGACTGAGCGCCCATGAGCGCGGCACCCCGCAGCTGCCGGGGACGGACCTCCGGGTGGGGATCCCCCGCATCCTGCGCCGCCGGGCCCGCTGGGTCTCGGTCCGTCTGCGCCACCCTCGCGGCTAGCTCCTGGCCCGCCGGCTCCTGCTCCCGGGCCGCCCTCAGGGCGCTACAGGGCGCAGCTGTCGGTGCCGACCTGCTGGTTCGCCGTGCGGCCCTGGGCGATGTCCTGCCGGATCTCGTCCGCCGTGAGCGCGTAACCGGTGTCGGCGTCGTCGAGGGACTTCGCGAAGACCACGCCGTACACCTTGCCGTCGGGCGTGAGCAGCGGGCCGCCGGAGTTGCCCTGGCGGACGGTCGCGTACAGGGAGTAGACGTCGCGGCGGACCGTGCCGCGGTGGTAGATGTCCGGGCCGTTGGCCGTGATGCGGCCGCGCACGCGCGCGGCACGGACGTCGTACGACCCGTTCTCCGGGAAGCCCGCGACGATCGCGCCGTCGCCGCTCGCCGCGTCCTGGGCCGAGAACTGCAGGGCACGCGCCTTCAGGTCCGGTACGTCGAGTACGGCGATGTCGCGCCGCCAGTCGTAGAGGACGACCTTCGCGTCGTACCTGCGGCCCTCGCCGCCTATCTGGACGGTGGGTTCGTCGACGCCGCCGACGACGTGCGCGTTGGTCATGACGCGGCGGTCGGCGAAGACGAAGCCGCTGCCCTCCAGGACCTTGCCGCAGCTGTGCGCGGTGCCCGTGACCTTGACGATGGAGCGCTGGGAGCGGGTGGCGACGGCGCTGCCGGCCAGCGCCGGGTCGGGCGGCCGGACGTCGGTGATCGGCTCGTTGGCGAAGGGGCTGAAGACCTGCGGGAAGCCGTTCTGCGCGAGGACCGAGGAGAAGTCGGCGAACCAGGTGTCGGCCTGCGCGGGCAGGGCCCGGGAGACGCCGAGCAGCACCTTGGAGTTGCGGACCTCCTTGCCGAGCGTCGGCAGCGTCGTCCCCGCCAGGGCCGATCCGATCAGCCAGGCGACCAGCAGCATCGCCACGACGTTGACCAGGGCGCCGCCCGTCGCGTCCAGGGCGCGGGCCGGGGACCAGGTGATGTACCGGCGCAGTTTGTTGCCCAGGTGGGTGGTCAGGGCCTGGCCGATGGAGGCGCAGACGATGACCACGACCACCGCGACGACCGCGGCGGTGGTGCTGACCTCGGCGTTGTCGGTCAGGGCGTCCCAGATGACGGGCAGTACGTAGACGGCTACGAGGCCGCCCCCCAGGAACCCGATCACCGACAGGATGCCGACGACGAACCCCTGGCGATAGCCCACGACCGCGAACCACACGGCGGCGACCAGCAGCAGGATGTCCAGCACATTCACGAGTGACACCCTGTCATGCGCGCCAGTCGAGCGGGACCTGCTTCTCACGGTCCCAGGGACGCTCCCAGCCCGCGTAATGCATCAGCCGATCGATGATCCCGGCCGTAAAACCCCAGACCAGAGCCGATTCGACCAGGAATGCCGGACCTTTGTGGCCGCTCGGGTGGACGGCGATGGCGCGGTTCACGGGGTCCGTGAGATCCGCCACGGGGACCGTGAAGACGCGTGCGGTCTCGTTCGGGTCGACGACGCCCACCGGGCTCGGCTCGCGCCACCAGCCCAGCACCGGCGTGACGACGAAGCCGCTGACCGGGATGTAGAGCTTGGGCAGCACGCCGAAGAGCTGGACGCCGGACGGATCGAGCCCGGTCTCCTCCTCGGCCTCGCGCAGAGCGGCCCGCAACGGCCCGTCGGCCTTCGGGTCGCCGTCCTCGGGGTCGAGGGCACCGCCGGGGAAGGAGGGCTGGCCGGCGTGCGAGCGCAGCGAACCGGCACGCTCCATCAGCAGCAGCTCGGGGCCGTGCTCGCCCTCGCCGAACAGGATCAGCACGGCGGACTGCCGCCCCGCGCCGTTCTTCGGCGGGAGGAAGCGGCTGAGCTGGAGCGGCTCGACCGTCTCCACCGCGTGCACCACCGGGTCCAGCCAGCCCGGCAGGCCCTCCTTGCTGAGTGTCACCGGGCCGTCCTGGGTATTGCTCGTGTGCGTCATGCCCACCCCCGTTCTGCCGTCTCCAACGCCGGACGCCTGCGAGTTCGTTCCAGCGGGTCAACCTGCCTTGACCGACCCACCGGCACGGACCGCGCCGCGCCTCCGTTCGTACACAGCGCGCCCCGGCCCGCCGATGACACCCCGCCGGGCCGGCGCGTCACGCGGCCCCCAGTGGCGGTGCCGCCGTGCCGCCCGCGTCGAGGTAGGCCTGCGGGGGCTTGAGACGCTGGCCCGGGAAGCCGCCCTTCTCGTACTTCAGGAGCTTCTTGGCCTTCTCCGGGTCGGTCTCGCCCTCGCCGTACGCCGGGCAGAGCGGGGCGATGGGGCAGGCGCCGCAGGCGGGCTTGCGGGCGTGGCAGATGCGGCGGCCGTGCCAGATCACGTGGTGCGAGAGGTCCGTCCAGTCGCTCTTCGGGAAGAGCGCTCCGACGGCGGCCTCGATCTTGTCGGGGTCGGTCTCCTCGGTCCACTGCCAGCGCCGCACCAGCCGCTGGAAGTGCGTGTCCACGGTGATGCCGGGCCGCCCGAAGGCGTTGCCGAGGACGACGAAGGCTGTCTTGCGGCCGACGCCGGGCAGCTTGACGAGGTCCTCCAGCCGGCCCGGAACCTCACCGCCGAACCGCTCCACGAGGCCCTGGGACAGCCCTATCACCGACCTGGTCTTGGCCCGGAAGAAGCCGCACGGCCGCAGGATCTCCTCGACCTCCTCCGGGTTGGCGGCGGACAGGTCCTCGGGGGTGGGGTACTTGGCGAAGAGCGCCGGGGTGGTCTGGTTGACCCTGAGGTCGGTGGTCTGGGCCGACAGGACCGTGGCGACGAGGAGCTGGAAGGGGTTCTCGAAGTCGAGCTCGGGATGGGCGTACGGGTACACCTCGGCGAGTTCGCGGTCGATGCGGCGGGCACGACGGACGAGGGCGGTGCGCGACTCGCCCGACGGCGGCTTCTTGGCCACCGCGGCCGGCGCGACAGCCACCTTTTTCGCGGCGGCCCCCTTTGTCGCCGGAGTCGCCTTCTTCGCGGGCGCCGCCTTCTTCGCCGGAACCTTTTTCGCCGTTTTCACCGTTTTCTTACCACTGCCGGGGTCCTGTTCGCCCACAGCGGAATCGCGACGTACAACCACCCGCGCAGCCCCCTTGGCCTGTGCTCTACCGGCGATTTGGACACCCGGCCAGCCTAAAGCCCGGCACCGACATCCGCCCCGGACCCAGAAGATCAGCCCCCAATTGGACCCCTGCCGCTTACCTCGGGACACCTGTGCGGCATCCTTGTGACAGATCACACTGTTTGGACAGTCCGGCAAAACGGGGAGCACGGTCCCCTGGTACCACGGGGAGCAAGATCCCCTGAGCAGGTCGACAAGGAGAGAACTCGTGGACGACGTTCTGCGGCGCAACCCGCTCTTCGCGGCTCTCGACGACGAGCAGGCCGCGGAGCTTCGCGCCTCCATGAGTGAGGTGACCCTCGCACGCGGCGACTCGCTGTTCCACGAGGGCGACCCCGGTGACCGGCTCTATGTCGTCACCGAGGGCAAGGTCAAGCTGCACCGCACCTCCCCCGACGGCCGCGAGAACATGCTCGCCGTCGTGGGCCCCGGTGAGCTCATCGGCGAGCTGTCGCTCTTCGACCCGGGCCCGCGCACCGCGACCGCGACCGCGCTGACCGAGGTCAAGCTGCTCGGTCTCGGCCACGGTGACCTGCAGCCCTGGCTGAACGCGCGTCCCGAGGTGGCCGGCGCACTGCTGCGCGCCGTCGCCCGCCGACTGCGCAAGACCAACGACGCCATGTCCGACCTCGTCTTCTCCGACGTGCCCGGCCGTGTCGCGCGCGCCCTGCTGGACCTGTCCCGCCGCTTCGGCGTGCAGTCCGAGGAGGGCATCCATGTCGTCCACGACCTCACGCAGGAGGAGCTGGCCCAGCTGGTCGGCGCGTCCCGCGAGACCGTGAACAAGGCCCTCGCCGACTTCGCCGGACGCGGCTGGCTCCGCCTGGAGGCGCGGGCCGTGATCCTGCTGGACGTCGAGCGCCTGGCCAAGCGGTCGCGCTGATCGCCCACGCACACGGAAAGGGCCCTGCCGCGCGGTGGGGCCCTTCGTCTGGGCCGACCGTAAATCAGCTGCCCGTGCGCGCCCGGCCGGGCACAGTGGGCCCATGATCCAGAACGCCCCCTCCCGCGGGCTCGACGAGGACGGCTTCCTCCAGCGCGAGGGCTCCCTCGCGCGCGTCCCGGACGACTTCCGTCCGGTCGTCGCCGCCGCCCGCGACCGGCTGCTGGACGTGTTCGGATCGCGGATGCACAGCGCCTACCTCTACGGGTCGATTCCGCGGGGCACCGCGCGCGTGGGGCGCAGCGACCTGGATCTGCTGGTCGCCCTTGAGGAGAAGCCGACGGAGGCCGACCGGGCGGACGTCCGTGCGCTCGGCGAGGCCGTCGACAGGGAGTTCCCGCAGATCGACGGGGTCGGGACGCTGCTGTACGGCCGGGCGCGGCTGCTGAGCGAGCTGGAGCGGTACGACCTGGGGTGGTTCGTCGCCTGCCTGTGCACTCCGCTCCTGGGCGCGGACCTCGCCGAGCAGCTCCCCCGCTACCGGCCCGACTCCCTGCTGGCCCGCGAGACCAATGGGGACCTCGCTCTCCTGCTCCCCCGGTGGCGGGACCGTATCGCCGGCGCGGCGGACAGCGAGGAGGCCCGGCGGCCCCTCGTCCGGTTCATGTCCCGGCACCTGGTCCGCACCGGCTTCACCCTCGTCATGCCGCGCTGGCGGGGCTGGACCAGTGACCTGCGGGAGATGGCGCGGGTGTGCGGCGGCTACTACCCGGAGCGGTCCGAGCAGCTGCGGGCCGCGGCCGAGTACGGGTACGAGCCCGTCGGCGACGCCGCCGTACTGCGGTCGTACGTCGACGACCTCGGGCCCTGGCTCGCGCGGGAGTACGCGCGCGTGCACGGCGTGAAGGCGCCCAGGCCCGACTAGATGAGCCCGTGATCCCGTAGGTAGTCCAGCTGCGCCCGTACCGACAGCTCCGCCGCCGGCCACAGTGAGCGGTCCACGTCGGCGTACACGTGGGCGACGACCTCGGCGGGCGTGCGGTAGCCGTCCTCGACGGCGGTCTCGACCTGGGCGAGTCGGTGGGCGCGGTGGGCGAGATAGAACTCCACGGCGCCCTGGGCGTCCTCCAGGACCGGTCCGTGGCCCGGGAGGACCGTGTGGACGCCGTCGTCCACGGTGAGCGATCTCAGGCGCCGCAGGGAGTCCAGGTAGTCACCCAGCCGGCCGTCGGGGTGGGCCACGACCGTCGTACCGCGGCCGAGGATCGTGTCGCCGGTCAGCACCGCCCGGTCGGCCGGGAGGTGGAAGCACAGGGAGTCGGCGGTGTGGCCGGGCGTGGGGACGACCCGCAGCTCCAGGCCGCCGAGAGTGACCACGTCCCCGGCGGCCAGCCCCTCGTCGCCGAGCCGCAGCGCCGGGTCCAGGGCCCGCACCTTCGTGCCGGTCAGCTCGGCGAAGCGGGCGGCGCCCTCCGCATGGTCGGGGTGGCCGTGGGTGAGCAGGGTGAGCGCGACGCGCTTGCCGGCCTTCTCCGCCGCGTCGACGACGTTTTGCAGGTGGCCGTCGTCCAGCGGGCCCGGGTCGATGACCGCGGCCAGCTGGGAGTCGGGCTCCGAGACGATCCAGGTGTTCGTGCCGTCCAGGGTCATCGCGGAGGCGTTGGGCGCCAGCACGTTGACGGCGCGCTCGGTGGCCGGGCCCGAGAGGACTCCGCCCCGGGGCTGGCCGGGCAGGGCTGCTGCGTCCGTCATGCGGGACCTCCACCGGTCGGGGCGGTCGGGATGTGCTTGGTGAACTCGTCGTGGCCCGGCCAGGACAGGACGATCTCACCCGCCACCAGGCGGGCACGGGCGAGGACCGGCGTCATGTCGCGCGCGGGCGCGGCGGCGAGCGCCTCGGCCGCGGTGGCGTACGGGGTCAGCTGGCGCAGGGTCGCGATGGTGGGCGGCATCATCAGCAGCTCGCCCTTGTCGTACGAGGCCGCCGCTTCCGCGGGCCGGATCCACACCGTGCGGTCGGCCTCCGTGGAGGCGTTGCGGGTGCGCTGCCCCTGCGGGAGGACGGCGGCGAAGAACCAGGTGTCGTAGCGGCGGGACTCGAACTCGGGGGTGATCCAGCGGGTCCAGGCGCCCAGCAGGTCCGAGCGCAGCACCAGGCCGCGGCGGTCCAGGAACTCGGCGAAGGACAGGTCCCGGGCGACCAGGGCGGCGCGGTCGGCCTCCCAGTCCTCGCCGGTGGTGTCGCCGACGACCGAGTCGGGGTCGGGTCCGGCGAGCAGGACGCCCGCCTCCTCGTACGTCTCGCGCACGGCCGCGCAGACGATCGCCTGGGCGCCGGACTCGTCGACGCCGAGCCGCTCGGCCCACCACGCGCGCGTGGGGCCGGCCCAGCGGATCTGGTGGTCGTCGTCGCGCGGGTCGACGCCGCCGCCGGGGTACGCGTACGCGCCTCCGGCGAAGGCCATGGAGGCGCGTCTGCGCAGCATGTGGACGGCCGGGCCGTCCGGGGTGTCCTTCAGGAGCAGCACCGTGGCCGCGCGCTTGGCGGGCACCGGGGTGAGGCCGCCTTCCGCGAGCGCGCGGATGCGTTCCGGCCACTCCGGGGGATACCACTGCCCATTCGCCATGGGCGGAGGCTATCCCGATGTGAGCGAATGTTCGAGAGCAGGCCGGGGCCAGGGCCTACGGCAGCAGCTCCACCTGGACCTCGACCTCGACCGGCGCGTCCAGCGGGAGCACCGCGACACCCACCGCGCTGCGGGCGTGCACGCCCTTGTCGCCGAGGACCTCGCCGAGCAGTTCGCTGGCGCCGTTGATGACACCGGGCTGACCGGTGAAGTCGGCGGCGGAGGCGACGAAGCCGACCACCTTCACCACGCGCGCGATGCGGTCCAGGTCGCCGGCGACGGACTTGACGGCGGCCAGCGCGTTCAGCGCGCAGGTGCGGGCCAGGTCCTTGGCCTCCTCCGCGGTGACCTCCGCGCCCACCTTGCCGGTGACCGGGAGCTTGCCGTCCACCATCGGCAGCTGGCCGCTGGTGTACACGTACACGCCGGACTGCACGGCCGGCTGGTACGCGGCGAGCGGCGGGACGACCGCCGGCAGGGAGAGACCGAGTTCGGCCAGCTTGGCCTCGACGGCGCTCACGCCTGCTTCTCCCGCTTCAGGTAGGCCACGAGCTGCTCGGGGTTGTTCGGTCCGGGCACGACCTGGACGAGCTCCCAGCCGTCCTCGCCCCAGGTGTCCAGAATCTGCTTCGTGGCATGGACGAGCAGCGGCACGGTTGCGTATTCCCACTTGGTCATGTGGCCGACTGTAGCCGCTGTTATCCACAGCCTCCTGCGTAGGCCGCCGACGGACTGGTTAGTCTCGAAGACGTGAGCAGGCTCCAGGTCGTCAGCGGCAAGGGCGGGACCGGAAAGACGACGGTCGCCGCAGCCCTCGCGCTGGCTCTCGCGACCGAGGGGAAGCGGACGCTTCTCGTGGAGGTCGAGGGTCGGCAGGGCATCGCACAGCTCTTCGAAACGGAGGCGTTGCCCTACGAGGAGCGCAAAATCGCCGTCGCCCCCGGCGGCGGCGAGGTGTACGCGCTCGCCATCGATCCCGAACTGGCCCTTCTGGACTATCTCCAGATGTTCTACAAGCTGGGCGGCGCGGGCCGGGCGCTGAAGAAGCTCGGCGCCATCGACTTCGCCACCACCATCGCGCCGGGCCTCAGGGACGTGCTCCTGACGGGCAAGGCGTGCGAGGCGGTGCGGCGCAAGGACAGAAGCGGGCGGTTCGCCTACGACTACGTCGTCATGGACGCGCCGCCCACCGGGCGCATCACCCGCTTCCTCAACGTCAACGACGAGGTGGCCGGGCTGGCGAAGATCGGCCCGATACACAATCAGGCGCAGGCCGTGATGCGGGTGCTGAAGTCCCCCGAGACCGCCGTTCACCTGGTGACGCTGCTGGAGGAGATGCCGGTCCAGGAGACCGCGGACGGGATCGCCGAACTGCGCGCGGCGCGGCTGCCGGTGGGCCGGGTCGTCGTGAACATGGTGCGCCCGGAGGTGTTGGACGCGGCCGATCTGGAACTCGTACGGACGGTGCCGCGCACCGCCGTGGCGCAGTCGCTGTCGGCCGCCGGACTGGGCGGGGCGCGGCGCGGCGGGAAGGCCGAACAGCTGGTGGACCCGCTGCTGGCGCAGGCCGGCGAATACGCCGAGCGGTACGCGCTGGAGCACGAGCAGCGGGCCGTGCTGGGCGAGCTGGACCTGCCGCTGCACGAACTGCCGCTGTTCGCCGAGGGCATGGACCTCGCGGGCCTGTACGAACTCGCCACCGAGCTGCGGAAGCAGGGGATGTCATGAGTCCGGAACCGGCCAAGGCGCAGGAGCCCGCCCGTCACCGCCTCTCCCCCGCGCGCGTGCTCGACGTCGACGCGCTGATCGACGACCCGAAGACCCGGATCGTGGTGTGCTGCGGCTCGGGCGGGGTCGGGAAGACCACGACCGCGGCGGCGCTGGGGCTGCGGGCCGCCGAGCGCGGCCGCAAGGTGGTCGTCCTCACCATCGACCCGGCCCGGCGGCTCGCCCAGTCGATGGGCATCGACTCGCTGGACAACGTGCCGCGCCGGGTGAAGGGCACCGACGGCGGCGGCGAGCTGCACGCCATGATGCTCGACATGAAGCGCACCTTCGACGAGGTCGTCGAGGCGCACGCGGACCCCGAGCGGGCCGCCGTGATCCTGGCCAACCCCTTCTACCAGTCACTCTCGGCGGGCTTCGCGGGCACGCAGGAGTACATGGCGATGGAGAAGCTGGGCCAGCTGCGGGCGAAGGACGAGTGGGACCTGATCGTCGTCGACACGCCGCCGTCCCGCTCGGCCCTGGACTTCCTGGACGCGCCCAAGCGGCTCGGCTCCTTCCTGGACGGCCGTCTGATCCGGCTGCTGACGGCCCCGGCGAAGCTGGGCGGCCGCGCCGGGATGGCCTTCCTCAACGTCGGCATGGCGATGATGACCGGCACGCTCGGCAAGCTGCTGGGCGGTCAGCTGCTGAAGGACGTCCAGACGTTCGTGGCCGCGATGGACACCACCTTCGGCGGGTTCCGTACGCGCGCGGACGCGACGTACAAACTGCTGCAGGCGCCCGGCACCGCGTTCCTGGTGGTGGCGGCCCCGGAGCGGGACGCGCTGCGCGAGGCCGCGTACTTCGTGGAGCGGCTGGCCGACGAGGACATGCCGCTCGTGGGTCTGGTGCTCAACCGGGTCCACGGCAGCGGCGCCGGCCGACTGTCGGCCGAGCGGGCGCTCGCCGCCGCGGAAAATCTTGAAGAGCCCCGCATTGTGGATCAGGGGGGCGGGAAAGCTGGTCTTCGTAACTCTCCCGACACGTACGGCAGTTCAGAATCTCGCGCTTCCGAAACACCAACTCCTGACGAAGGCTCCCCCGCCGCCACGGAGAAGGAGCGCACGGGCGACACCGCGCGCGCCGACGAGGAGCGACCCGTCGATCAGCTCACCGCAGGCCTGCTGAGGTTGCACGCCGAGCGTATGCAACTGCTCTCCCGAGAGCAGCGCACGCGTGACCGCTTCACCGCGCGCCACCCCGAGGTGGCGGTGGTGGAAGTGGCCGCGCTGCCCGGCGATGTGCACGACCTCGTTGGACTGCGGGACATCGGGGAACGGCTCGCGGCCGGCCGACCGGAGCTGCCCTAGCCGTCTGCACGGCCGGGCCGCCTGAGTGGCCGGGCGTCGCCGTGGGCCCGTATACAGCGGGCCCTGACAACGGGGCTGCTGTCGGCGTATGCCGGAAATGTATGCCCGGACGACGTGTCCGGAAGATGTACCCGAAAGGTCCTTGAATGCCCAGGTGTGCCCGAGGGCAGCGCCCTCAGCTCACCGCTGCGTAGTTCTCGTACACCTCGTCGCTGTCCAGGGGCACGATCCCGACCCCCCGCTCGTACTCCAGGCGCGCGGTCTCCAGCAGCCTGCGCCAGGACGTCACGGTGGGCCGCCTGCGCAGCAGTGCGCGGCGCTCGCGCTCCGTCATGCCTCCCCATACGCCGAATTCGACGCGATTGTCCAGCGCATCAGCCAGACATTCGGTGCGTACCGGACATCCGGTGCACACCGCCTTGGCCCTGTTCTGCGCTGCTCCCTGCACGAACAGTTCATCCGGATCGGTAGTGCGGCAGGCGGCCTGCGCACTCCAGTCGGTAACCCAGCCCATACCGGCGCCGTCCTCTCCCGAATCGAGGCTCCCCCACGGCGGCAGCGGCATATTCACCGCCGCCAGTTGAGGACGTTACGGAAGGTGGGCACAGCGCAACACCCCCTTCGGGCCCAATCTTGAATGGCCCGAACGGACTATGGGTAAGCGGCAGATCACCCGCGGGAGTGAGCTGGCGACATGCGTGATCATCCCGGCAAACCGGGACACCTGTGATGCGCCACAACGGACGCCGGGTGACACACGAGGCGGAGTCGGACACGCTTCCAACACACCCCGACATGCCCGGCGGGGGAGCCCGCCGAAAAAAGTCGAGTGGTTCCGGAACGATTCGGGGTCGCCGGACGTATTGATACGTGGCCACACTGCTGTGACAGTTGAGAGCAGCTTAGGCCAAGGCCTTCACGCGTGTCCGGCGAATGAGAACGTAGGCTGCCCCTATGCCAAAGAAGCGCTCGGGTGGTGGTCTGTCGCCAACGCAGCAGGCCGCCAAGTTCCTCGGTGTCAGTGTCCTCGCGGGAGCCGTGATGGCCGGCATCGCG
Organism: Streptomyces sp. NPDC054794; assembly: GCF_053611585.1. Lineage (NCBI taxonomy): Bacteria > Bacillati > Actinomycetota > Actinomycetes > Kitasatosporales > Streptomycetaceae > Streptomyces > Streptomyces sp. NPDC054794. The sequence goes on from NZ_JBSHAQ010000011.1 coordinate 89,813, forward strand.
CTGCCCGCTGCCGGTGCGCTCGGGCTCGCGGCCAAGGGGTCGGTCCAGGGATTCGACGAGATCCCGGCCAACCTCAAGAGCCCTCAGCTCAGTCAGCGCACCACGATCCTGGACGGCGCGGGCAACAAGATCGCCTCCGTGTACTCCCGTGACCGCACGGTGGTGGACCTCAAGGACATCTCGCCGTACATGCAGAAGGCGATCGTCGCGATCGAGGACTCCCGCTTCTACCAGCACGGCGCGATCGACCTGAAGGGCGTCCTGCGCGCCGTGAACAAGAACGCACAGAGCGGCGGGGTCTCCCAGGGCGCCTCCACGCTCACCCAGCAGCTGGTGAAGAACTACTTCATCGAGGAGGCCGGCGACGACCCGACCAAGGTCGCGCAGGCCACCCAGCAGACGCTTGGCCGCAAGATCCGCGAGCTGAAGTACGCGATCCAGATCGAGGACAAGCTCGGCAAGAAGAAGATCCTGGAGAACTACCTCAACATCACCTTCTTCGGCGAGCAGGCCTACGGCGTCGAGGCGGCCGCCCAGCGCTACTTCTCCAAGCACGCCAAGGACCTCAGCCTCCCCGAGGCCGCGCTCCTGGCCGGCATCGTCCAGTCCCCGAGCCGCTACGACCCGGTGAACGACGAGGCCGAGGCCACCAAGCGCCGCAACATCGTGCTCCAGCGCATGGCCGAGGTCGGCGACATCTCCCAGGCGGAGGCCGACAAGGCCAAGGAGGAGCCGATCCGGCTGCACGTCCGCCAGCCGAAGAACGGCTGCATCACGGCCAGTAAAGGCGCCAGTTTCTACTGCAAGTACGTCGAGCACGTCTTCCTCAGCGACCCGGTCTTCGGCAAGACCCGCGAGGACCGCGCCAAGGTCTGGAACCGCGGCGGCCTCACGATCCGTACGACCCTCGACCCGCAGGCCCAGGACTCGGTCCAGGCGTCGCTCAAGGAGCACGTCAACAAGTCCGACAAGGTCGCCGCGGCCGCCACCCTGGTCGAGCCCGGCACCGGCAAGATCCTGGCGATGGGCCAGTCGAAGCCGTACGGCTACGGCAAGAACGAGACCGAGTACAACTACTCGGTCGACCGGGACATGGGCGGCTCCAACTTCGGCTTCCCGACCGGTTCGACGTTCAAGCCGTTCGTGGCCGCGGCCGCCATCGAGAACGGCCGCCCGGCGACACAGGAGTTCTCCTCGCCGTACCAGATGCTGTACCCGAGCCCGGTGCAGGCCTGCGACGGCAAGCAGTGGGTCAACAACGAGAACGCGAAGGTCGAGAACGAGAGCGAGTCCGAGAAGGGCCCGTACGCCATGAAGGAGGCGATGGCCAAGTCGGTCAACACCTACTTCGTGCAGCTCATCTCCTCCATCGGCCTGTGCCCGGTGGTCAAGATGACCGACGCGATGCACGTGGTGCAGGGCGACGGCGAGAAGCTCCCCCAGGTGCCGGCCATCGCGCTCGGCTCCAAGGGCATCTCCCCGCTGACCATGGCCAACGCGTACGCCACCTTCGCCTCCCGGGGCATGTACTGCACGCCGATCGCCATAGAGTCGATCACCCAGAAGATCGGCAACGAGCGGAAGTCGATGCAGGTCCCGAAGTCGACCTGCTCGCGCGCGATGACCGAGCAGACCGCCGACACGGTCAACACGCTGCTGCGCGGTGTGGTCGACTCCGGTACGGGTCAGCAGGCCGGTCTCACCGACCGCGAGAGCGCCGGTAAGACGGGTACGACGGACGAGCGCAAGAACGCCTGGTTCGTCGGCTACACGCCCAACATGGCCGGTGCGGTCTGGGTCGGCAGCGCCCGGCAGAACGTGAAGATGGTCAACATCTCCATCGGCGGCGTCTACCACCCCCTCGTCTACGGTGGTCAGGTTCCGGGCCCGATCTGGAAGGACGCCATGAGCGGCGCGCTCCAGGGCAAGCCGGCCGGCTCCTTCAACCTCGTCGACATCCCCGACGGCGACAAGGGTCACGACGACCAGGGCGACGGCGGCCACAACGGCAACGGCAACGGTGGCAACGGGGACAACCGCGGAGCCATCGGCGGGATCATCGGTGGACTGGACGGCGGCCAGAACGGCGGCACCTTCCCGACGCCGTCCTTCCCCGGCGGCTTCGTCCAGGGCCAGACCAACGGCGGCACCAACGGCCACGGGCGCGGCGGCAGGGGCTGAGCCCGACCGCCACCAGGGTTGACGGACAAGCGACGGCCCCTTTCTCCTCGCGTGCACGGCACGAGCCGTACGAGGGGAAGGGGGCCGTCGGAGTTTCAGTGGGCGTCGACCAGCCGGTGAGTGTTCACCCGCCAGTAGCCGTCGGCCTCACGCCGGGCCGAGTCGGTCAGCCCTGGAGCAGCTTCTTCACCGCGGCGGCGACGCGGCCGCCCTCGGCCTGACCGGCCACCTTCGGGTTCACGATCTTCATGACGGCGCCCATGGCCCGCGGCCCCTCGGCCCCCGCGGCCTTCGCCTCCTCGACAGCCTGGCCGACGATCCGCTCCAGCTCCTCGTCGGACAGCTGCTTGGGCAGGTACGCGGCGAGGATCTCGCCCTCCGCGGTCTCCCGCTCGGCCTGCTGCGGACGACCACCCTGGGCGAAGGCGTCGGCCGCCTCGCGGCGCTTCTTGGCCTCCTTGGTGATCACCTTGAGGACCTCGTCGTCGGAGAGCTCCCGCTTCTCCTTGCCCGCGACCTCCTCCTTGGTGATCGCGGCAAGCGTCAGCCGGAGCGTCGAGGAGCGGAGCTCGTCGCGCTCCTTGATCGCGGCGTTGAGGTCGTCGTGCAGCTTCGACTTGAGCGTGGTGGTCATGCGCACGATTGTCGCAGGTGTGGGAGCCCGGACGCCCGCTGATTTATGGGCTGCCCGAGCACGGCGTACCGACGGGGTCTGACACGATGGTCGTATGCGCGCACGATACGGAGTACCTCTTGGGATCATGGCCGCCGGCGCCGCCGGTCTGGTGTACGCGGCGGGGTTCGAGGCCCGCTCCTTCCGCCTCCGCCGGGTGACGATTCCGGTCCTCCCCGCGGGCATGCGCCCGCTGCGCATCCTGCAGGTCTCCGACATCCACATGGTGAGCGGGCAGCGCAAGAAGCAGCGCTGGCTGCGCTCGCTGGCGGGTCTGCGCCCCGACTTCGTGATCAACACGGGCGACAACCTCTCCGACCCGGAGGGCGTGCCGGAGGTCCTGGACGCGCTCGGCCCCCTGATGGAGTTCCCGGGCGCGTACGTCTTCGGCTCCAACGACTACTACGGCCCCACACCCCGCAACCCCGCCCGCTACTTGCTGGAGAAGACCAGCGGCCGCCACGGTCTGAACGGCAACCCGCCGGTCGTCGGCGCGGTCCACAACCCCTGGGAAGACCTCCGCGACAGCTTCGACGCGGCGGGCTGGCTGAACCTCACGAACACCCGCGGTGTGCTGAAGGTCGAGGGAGTCTCGGTGGAGCTGACCGGCCTGGACGACCCGCACATCAAGCGCGACCGCTACGCGGAGGTGGCCGGCGGCCCGTCGAGCACGTACGACTTCTCGATGGGTGTGGTGCACGCCCCGTACCTGCGCGTCCTGGACTCCTACGCGGCGGACGGCTACCCCTTGGTCCTGGCCGGCCACACCCACGGCGGCCAGCTGTGCATCCCCTTCTACGGCGCCCTGGTCACCAACTGCGACCTGGACACGGACCGCGTGAAGGGCCTGTCCACGCACACGGCGCAGGGCCGGACCTCGTACCTGCACGTGTCGGCGGGCTGCGGCACGAGCCGCTACACGCCGGTACGGTTCGCGTGCCCGCCGGAGGCGACGCTGCTGACGCTGGTGGGCAAGGAGTAAGCCCCCTTCGATCGGGCGGCTGGGGAAGCGGAGGAAACGGGGGCGGCGGGTAACTCACCCAGCCCGCCCGAATCGCCCCTTTTGTCGCGCTTGCTTAGCGTGAGGGCATGACCGCCCCGATACCCAGGGACATCCCGGACCTCCCCGCGGTCCCCAGCACGCCCGCGTTGGTGCCCTCGCCCGTGCCGGCCGCGGCGGTGGTACCCCCCTTCAGCCGACCCCTGGCAGCGACGTTCCGCCTCCTGACGGCCCTGACGGCGGCCGCGGGCGTCACCCTGGAGTTCCTCCTCGGCGGCCCGACCCGCGCCCTGAGCCACTTCAGCGTCCAGGCCAACATCCTGCTGGCCCTGGTCATGCTCGTCTCGGCCCACCGGGCCTGGGCGGCGCGCCGCCCGGTCGCACCGGCCCTGACGGGGGCGATCCTCCTCTACGCCGTGACCGCGGCCCTGGCCTACCACCTGCTCCTGGCCCACACGACGCCCCCGTTCTCCATGACGGGAGCGACCACGCCGCCGGAGCGGTGGCACGGCGAGTGGATCGCCGCGCAACTCCTCCACAAGGCGGCACCGGCCGCGGCGGTCCTCGACTGGCTCCTGCTGACCGCCCCCGGCCGACTGCACCTGCGCCAGGCCAGCGCGTGGCTCCTCTACCCCATGGCCTACCTGGCCTTCACGCTCATCCGGGGCGAACTCCTCATCACCGGCACGCCCGGCCGCTACCTCTATCCCTTCCTGGACGTCGACCAGCACGGCTACCGCAGCACCCTGGCCAACGCCCTCCTCCTCGGCCTCGCCGTCTACGCCCTGTCCGTCCTCCTGATCGCCCTGGACCACGCCCGCCCGAACCCCGTCCGCCGCCGCTCCAAAACCGGATTTCGTCTCCGGGCACCAGTGGGCTAAAGTAAACGTCGTCGCCGCGACAAGCAGTGACATCGGGGTGTAGCGCAGCTTGGCAGCGCGCTTCGTTCGGGACGAAGAGGTCGTGGGTTCAAATCCCGCCACCCCGACAGTGAAACACCAGGTCAGGGGCCTGATCCGCATAGCGGGTCAGGCCCCTGAGTGGTTTCCAGGGCCTGTTGGGAGAAATCTGGGAGAAGATCTTGGAATCCCGCTCCCCAGACAGCACCTATCGGCGCGCTCTCAGGCGCTCCCGCAAGAGGTCGTTGAGCACAGCAACCGGCGACGTCGGACACATCGCGATCCGAGCATCGAGGGAGGCGTCCCACTCGACGGTGAGATTCACCAAGAGCTCCTGCCGCATCTCGCGCGTGATGTGCGAGTAGCGCGCCTGCACAGAACCGTCGATGTGCCCCATGCGCTCATCCATCAGCTTCGGCGGGGTGCGGAATCCTTCCATGCGCGTCTTGTGGGTGTGGCGCAGCCCGTGTGGAGTAAGCCCCCCTTCGCGATCGGCACCCAGCAGGTGTCCGCTCGCGCTTGGGCGCCTCTTCCCCGCGCCGGCACACCGGGCCAGGGATCGGCCATGACCGGCACGGGCCGTGCCTCCTGTGGCGCCTTCTTGGGGTACCAGCCCGAGACGGCCGGCGTAAACAGCCACGTAGCGAACCCGTTCCGTCGCCAGTGCTCGGCCTGGTCGATGGCGCCGCCGCCGCGAGTAAAACCGAGCGCGCCGATGGCCTCCCGTACCCGCTCCCTGGTGGCTTCGGCCACGGCATCGGGCCGGTTGAGAACATTGGAGACGGTGCCGGTGGAGACGCCGGCTCGTCTCGCCACGTCGACCACCTTCGCGCCAGTCTCCCCCGTGCGGGAAACTCCCTGCCCGCGGAACATGTACGTGTTGCCGTGACAGGCGCAGGGCTTCGGCTGCGTACGGGCTACGTGGCTGGCCCACAGGCGAGTGAGCCATGCCGGGGCGTCGATGGTGCGGTAGCTGTCGTCTTTGGGAGGGCAGCGCTCGAACTCCCCCGAGTCGAGTTCGTAGAGCTGCCACTCCACACGCACGGCCCCTCTGCGAGCAAACTCAGTCTCCAGTCCCACAATTTCGCCCCACCGCATGCCTGTGTAGCCCTTGGTCACGACGGCAACGAACTCGTCATCGCGCCCGGAGAGCAGAGAGGCGCGCTCAGCACACAGCAGGATGCCAAGAGGTTCAGTGACGACCTTTTCGGGTTCTCGGTCGCGCGAGCGTCCAGCACGTTTTCCCCTACCGCGGCGTTTGGTAGCGGGGTTGGCGCTGATGAGTTCGTCGTCCATCGCGTCTTCGAGGACCAGGTGGAGCGTGCCGCGCCATGTCTTCACGCTCGATACGGCGTAGAGCGCCTTCTCCTTCTTCTCCCACGCATCGACGTCCACGCGCTGGATTGAGGCGAGCGGGCGCTCCTCGAACTCTGGGAGCAGGTGCTCTTCCAGATGGCGGCGGTAGTTCTGCATCGTGGACGCAGCTAGATCTTGCGCCGCGTACCAACGCGAGGCGTACTCGCCGAAGGTGATTTGTCCGACCGCTGGATCCTTCCAGCCGCCCGAACGAACCTTCACTTCTTCGGCATCAGCGGCTTGCTTGGCTTCGCGCTTCGTGCGGAAGCGGACGGTCTCACCACTCTCGTCAGCAACGGTGCCGTACTTGCCTGTTGAGATCTTGTAGCGGCCACGCCAGTACGTGCCGCGATCCTCTGCGAACCCCATGCTTCCTCACACGACAAAGCGATGGGTGGGAGTCTGTCGACTCCCACCCATCGCGATCATTCGGTCTGTCAGGTGGTGTTTCGTGTGCGCCGCGGGCGGCGCGCTCGGAGCTGCACCACAGGTCCGCCTGCTTGTGTCTTAGCGCGACGGCGGGATGTAGGCGCGTTGCCCTCGGAAAGACTGTCCGCGCTTGGGCGTTCCTCAAGAATGTGGAAGATCTCCCTTACGTGATCGTTCGTGAAGCGGTAGCCACCACCGCTTCGCATGAAGGGGATGCGCCGGCGTCGGGCCTGCTCTTTGACCCACCACTCAGAGCACCCGAGGGATGCCGCTACGTCGGCAGCCGAGTAGCTCTTGGGAGTCCGATCTCCTTCTGCACCTTCACGACTCCTCACCGCACGTCGTCTCTGGCCTTCTGGGGAATCCGCAACATCCGCCACGCCGCAACATTGCTGGTCAGCGGCTTGAATTTGTGGCGGATGGCGGTTGTGTTGCGGATAGGTGCCGCCGCGCGGTGGCGCGGCGGCATCGTGAGGGTGGGGGCTGTCAGCCTGCGATGCGCAGCGGGCGTGTGCCGGTTTCCACGTGCATGTGGCGGCTCTCGGTGGGGCCTTCCGCCACAGATTCGCCCTCGTTGACCTGCGGTGTTGCGGAGCAGCAGGGTGCCGTCGAGCAGGACGAACGCCTTTCTGGACGCTTCGCGGACGGCTTGTTCGAGCGTAGGTGCCAGGGCTGCGAGGAGGTCGACGGCTGCGGCGACGTAGCGGTAAGCCGTGGTCGTGCCGATGCCGAACCCGGCGGCGAGCTGGGCGTAGGGGTGCGCATTGCGCAGATGGGCGAGGGCGAGCAGGGCCTGTCGGCCCGCGCTCAGCCGACGCCACCGGCTGCCGATCGCACGACGTCGTTCGCGGATGCGGGCAGTGAGGAAACGGAGGTGCGAGCTGGACAGGTCCAGTCCGGACGGGTAGACAAGCACGTGAAGCCTCTGGCGGAACGGGTGATCTTGGTCGTGAACCCGTCTACCAGGGGCTTCGCTCATCTGTCACGCCAACTGCTGGACCACAACGGCAGGTTGGAAAAAGCTCAGTCTCAGGGCCGTATGAACGGACAAGTGGCGACCGCTACGGCTGAGGCCGCGATGCCGGGGAGGCGTGGCCCGTTTCGTTGGCGTCCCGTGGCGCGACAAGGTCGGTCTCAATCGTGGTCTCAATCCACCCTCGATCCAGATGCGTCCGCAGGCGTCCGATGGAGTCCGAGAGGTCGCTCTGAGCAGGCATGGCGCCAGTTTCCTGGATGCCCACGGACATCCCCGGACCCAGATCGGACAACTCGTAATGCGTAGATCGGATGGACGCGCCCGCAAGAGCGCCGAGACGAACACGCCCTGGGCGTCAGACGCGTGAGGTCTGGGGCCCGAGGTCGTGTTGGGCGCTCGTTGCTTTGCTTCTTGCTCGCGGACGGGCTGTGCTGGAGGACGGGTCTCGCTGTGCGCGGGGCTCTTGCCCCTAGCCGTCTTGTTCGTCCTGGCTGCTCTTGGAGAAAGGGTGCAGGCCCAGGAGATCCCTGGCTGCCTTCCCAAGTGATGAGTTTGCCGGTCGTGTTGGTCACCGTCTCACTACACTCGGTGTGTGCAAAGGGGGACGGTATGACGGGTGTTGAGATCGCGATCGGCTATGTGTTCGCGTGGGCGGTGCGTAAGGCCCGCCGGGTGGCGGGGCGGGCAGATGCCGAGGTGGATCTGGCTCTCGACGGGGCTATGGACCGTGTGCATGGCGTGGTAGCGCGGCGGCTGGGCAATGATGCGGAGCTGGAGCGGCTGGAGGCGGAGGCGGCGGCTGGCCAAGACGAGCCGAGTGCTCTGACCCGGCAGCGTGTCGAGGCTGCTGTCTCCCGGGCCGCGGAAGAGGACGCCGGCTTTGCGCGGGAACTGGATGAGGCGGTGGCTGCGGTGCAGGAGGCTGCGCGGGCGGCTGGCAGCGTGGTGGCCGGGGCCTATGGGCTGGCTGCGGGCGGTGATCTGTCGGTGAAGGCGGAGGGAGGTTCCTTCGCGGCGGGTGTGGCCAACATTCGCGACGGGGTCCGGCTGGGAAACCCTCAGCAGCCGGGTACGGACCAGACCTGACCGGACCCGGTGAACCAGACGCCCGTCAGCCGGGCGTCCAGGCGAACAACGGATCACTCGCTGCGCGCGAATTTCGAGCAGACAACGTCTACTTCGGCGCTTCCCCGCCTGAGCCTGGGCCTGTCGCGGTCACGGTGGCGCCGCCGTTGGGGCTGCGTGATCCACAGCGTCCTGTGCGGGGCCGCGATGAGCTCCTCGCACAGGTGGAGATGGCGCTGTCCGTTTCGGGAAGCTCGCTGGTGCACGTGCTGTGCGGATTGGGCGGCTCGGGAAAGACCGCGATCGCCCTGGAGCTGGTTTCCCGCCGGCTCGCTCGCGCCCAGCAGGTGTGGTGGGTCGATGCGCGGCACGAGGCCACTCTCGAGGCTGGCCTGCGGGCGGTGGCCCGGCAGGTCGGCGTCCCAGAGGATCAGTTGCGGGCGGGAGACACGGCGGACGTGCTGTGGTCGTATCTGGCGCAGTACGAGCGGCCATGGCTGCTGGTGGTGGACAACGCGGACGAGCCGGCACTGCTGGACGGTCCCGGAAGACTGAGAGAGGGCACCGGCTGGATCCGACTGCCCGCCGAGAGCCGTGGCAGCGTCCTGATCACCACCCGCGACAGCACCCCGCAAACATGGGGTAGCGCCTTCACGCTGCATCCGGTGCGCCCGTTGACCGGTGACGGTGTCGCGGACGCTGCACAGATTCTGCGTGACCATGCGGGCGAAACGGCGGGACCGCCGGATGATGCCTGGAGCCTGGCCCAGCGCCTGGGCGGGCTTCCTTTGGCTCTGCGTCTCGCTGGCACCTACCTTGCTGATGCCAGCAATGTGCCGGCCGCCTACCGTGAGCCGGGCACGCCCGTGGATTTCCGCTCCTATCAGGCCGCGCTGGATCGTGGCCTTGAGCACGTGGACCGAGGCAACGTCATCGCCCAGACGTGGGCCATGTCCGTGGAGCTGCTGGACCGGCGTCGTCTGCCCCTCGCGCGGCCCCTGCTGCGGCTGATCGCCACCTTTGCCGACGCCCCCCTGCCGTACACCCTGCTCCTGACCCCCCACACGCTGGCCGACGCCGGGGAACTCGCACAACTCGACGGGCCTGGCGTGTGGAGGCTGCTCACGGCGCTGGCCGGCCTCGGCCTGATCGACCTCCAACCTGCCGGCTCCGGTGCCCTGCCCACATTGCGCGTCCATCCGCTGGTCCGCGATGCAAGCCTCGACCAAGCGGCACTCGGCACAGCCGTCACCGCACTACATAACGCAGCGTTCGCGGATGAAACAGGGATACCTGAAGAGCCGGACTACTGGGATCACTGGCGGCTCCTGCAACCCCATGCCCTGGACCTCTTCCACCGCGCCACAGCCACTGAACTGCCCGGTCAAACAATCAAAGACGCCGCAGGCACGGCCGGTTTGGCAGCCCGGTATTTGCGGGTCAAAGGTTTGTACAGCCAAGCCCGCAGTGAGTTGGAGGCCGTCCTCGCCCACCGGCGGGACACCCTCGGCGACACTCACACGAACACCCTCAACACCCGGCACGAACTCGCCGTGGTTCTGCGTGAACTGGGGGAGTTGGACCAGGCTCGCAGTGAGTTGGAGGCCGTCCTCGCCCACCGGCGCGACACCCTCGGCGACACGCACACGAACACCCTCACCACCCGGCACGAACTCGCCGTGGTTCTGCGTGGACTGGGGGAGGTGGACCGGGCTCGCAGTGAGTTCGAGGCCGTCCTCGCCCACCGGCGCGACACCCTCGGCGACACCCACCCCTACACCCTCACCGCCCGGCACACCCTCGCCTGGGTTCTGCGTGGACTGGGGGAGGTGGACCGGGCTCGCAGTGAGTTCGAGGCCGTCCTCGCCCACCGGCGCGACACCCTCGGCGACACCCACCCAGACACCCTCGCCACCCGGCACGAACTCGCCGTGGTTCTGCGTGAACTGGGGGAGGTGGACCAGGCTCGCAGTGAGTTGGAGGCCATCCTGGCCCACCGGCGGGACACTCTCGGCGACACCCACACGAACACCCTCATCACCCGGCAGAGCCTCGCCTGGGTTCTGCGTGAACTGGGGGAGGTGGACCGGGCTCGCAGTGAGTTCGAGGCCGTCCTCGCCCACCGGCGCGACACCCTCGGCGACACCCACCCAGACACCCTCATCACCCGGCACGGCCTCGCCGTGGTTCTGCGTGAACTGGGGGAGGTGGACCGGGCTCGTGGTGAGTTGGAGGCCGTCCTCGCCCACCGGCGCGACACCCTCGGCGACACCCACCCAGACACCCTCATCACCCGGCAGAGCCTCGCCGTGGTTCTGCGTGAACTGGGGGAGGTGGACCGGGCTCGCAGTGAGTTCGAGGCCGTCCTCGCCCACCGGCGCGACACCCTCGGCGACACCCACCCAGACACCCTCA
>NZ_JBSHAQ010000011.1:100906-176448 GCF_053611585.1 Streptomyces sp. NPDC054794
GGCTCGCAGTGAGTTCGAGGCCGTCCTCGCCCACCGGCGCGACACCCTCGGCGACACCCACCCAGACACCCTCACCACCCAGCACGAACTCGCCCGGCTTCCACAGCCCCGTGCGGTCGACTGAAAAGGTCATCAGCTCTTGATGGCTGCCCGACAGAGGCTTCGGAGGTTGGGTGGTTGTGACGGCGGATCCCGGCGTGACAGGCGCGAGGTCCCGATTTCCCCCAGGTGTCCCCCAATAACGGCGAGCGAAGCAAGAATCGCAGGCTAGGAGTGGTGGACGGAGCCCGCTGTAAATCTGCCGTGGTGCGTACCTGGGGGATTGCTAACGGCTTCGTCATGAGCCGCGCTCGGGGTGAACCTGGATGTTTCGCGAGCGTCCGTTAACAGAAGGCGCCATCGCTCCCCCTTGCATTCCCCGCAAGTGGGCCAGCTGGCGCCGTGTGTTGAGGGTTTGGGGGTGGTCCGGGCCGAGGACCCGGACCCGGTCTTCCAGTAGCTTTGCCGTTGCCTCCAAGGCCCTGGCCGTATCCCCCGCTGCCCCCTGCCATAGGGCCATGTTGTGCCGGGTGCTGAGGGTGTCGGGGTGGTCCGGACCGAGGACCCGCACCCGGTCTTCCAGCAGCTCGGCGAACGCGGCCGCGGCCCCGGCCGCATCCCCCGCCGCCCGACAGTGGGCCAGGTTGTGCCGGGTGCTGAGAGCGTCGGGGTGATCCGGGCCGAGAACCCGCACCCGGTCCTCCAGCAGCTCCGCGAACGCGGCCGCGGCCCCGGCCGCATCACCCACTGCCCCCTGCCCTAGGGCCAGGTGGTGCCGGGTGCTGAGGGTGTCGGGGTGGTCCCGGCCGAGAACCCGCACCCGGTCTTCCAGCAGCTCGGCGAACGCGGCCGCGGCCCCGGCCGCATCACCCGCCTCCCCCCGCCAGTGGGCCAGGTTGTGCCGGGTGCTGAGGGTAAGGGGATGGTCCGGGCCGAGGACCCGCACCTGGTCTTCCAGCAGCTCGGCGAACGCGGCCGCGGCCCCGGCCGCATCACCCGCCTCCCCCCGCCAGTGGGCCAGGTTGTGCCGGGTGCTGAGGGTGTGAGGGTGGTCCGGGCCGAGGACCCGCATCAAATCCTCCAGCAGCTCGGCGAACGCGGCCGCGGCCCCAGCCGCATCACCCGCCTCCGTCCGCCATCGGGCAAGGTTGCCGCGGGTGGTGAGGGTGTGGCGGTGGTCCGGACCGAGGACCCGCATCAAATCCTCCAGCAGCTCCGCAAACGCAGCCGCGGCCCCGACCGCATCACCCGCCTGCCCCCGCCACCGGGCAAGGTTGCCGCGGGAAATGAGCGTGTGAGGGTGGTCCGGACCGAGGTGGCGGCGGGTGGTCGCGGCGAGGTCGTAAAAGTGGCTGACAGCGGCGGTGACCTGGCCAGACTCGCCGAGGCTCGTGCCCATGCGGTACAGCACCCTATGGACGTCCGGCTGGTGCAAGGCGTCAGCGGCGCAGCTGGTGAGGGCGGTGGCGTTGGCGAGCAGGGCCTGAGCGAGCGTGGTGTTGCGTTCTACCTCGGGCCAGGCTGCATGGAGAGCGTCGGCGGCGGTGCGGGCGGCAGCGCTTTGGCGGTCATCGGGGAGCCGTTCGCGGACGGCGCGCTGGATGAGCTGGTGGACTCGGACGGCCTCGTTTGGGGTGTGGTCGATGAGGCTGAGCCGGTGCAAGGCACGCAGGGCCCCCGTCGCATCTTCGGCTGTCACTTCGGGGCGGTGGCGTCCGGCTTGTTCAACGGTGAGGTGGGCAACGGCAGGGGGGCCGGTCAGGACGGTTTCGGGAATGCCGTTGGGGTCCAGGAATGCGGCGAGTTGGAGCATAGGACGGGCCAGGCCGGCCGGGGGCAGGGTATCGGCGCGATCGATGGACAGGGACCAAGCGGCGGCCATGGTACGGGTTTGATCGTCGGGCAGGACCAGGGGGACGGCATCGGCGAGGGTGGCGGTGCGGTTGGCGAGCAGCGTGCGGTAGACGGCTGCGGTCTGGCTGGAGTCGATGAGGTAGGCGGCGGCCTGGGACAGGGCCAGCGGCAGGTGTCCGAGGTCCGCGGCGAGCGCGGCGAGTTGCTCGTCGGGCTCGTGGCGGTTATGGGCGGCCAGTGCCGTGGTGAGGTAAGCCAGTGCTTCGGTCTCGGTGAACAGTCCGACGTTGATCAGGCGTCGTTGGCAGCCTGTGAGGGCGGCGTCCCGACGGCGGGTGGTGACCAGGGTGCGGCCGTGCGGGCTGGCCGGCGGCCACAGGCCCTGCAGAGCGTCGGGGTCGGCTACGTCATCCAGCACGATCAACCACCGGCAGGGGCGTCGGTGGGGTTTGGGCTCCAGCCAGGCCACGAACTTCTCGGCGGCCGTCTCGCGGTCGTCGATGTCGGCGGCAAGGACCTCCGCGGCGGCTCTCGCGTATCCGGTCACGGCAGCGCTGCGGGTGCCGGCAGTGATCCATACCAGTACGTCCAGAGTGCGGGTCTGCCAGGCGGTGCGGGCGTAGTCGGCGGCAAGTTGGGTCTTGCCGACCCCGCCCATCCCGGTCAGCACCTGCCCACGCACGGTGTCCTGTCCGACTAAAACCGCGGTGTCCACCCCCGCGAGGGCCTGGCACAGGCGGGCTGCTTCGGCCCGGTCCTGGAAGCAGTCCGCCCGCGACGGGATCACCCCGACCTGGTGCGGCCACGACGCCGGCGTGCGCGGCGCGGCATGCTCGTGCCGGTGCTGGTGGATCCCACCGGCGACGGAACCGGCAGCGACACTGCCACCGCCCGCGATGACCTGCGAGGGGTGGGCGGTGATGAACTGGTCGGTGGGTGGTGGGCTGGGAGTGGCGCCGGGTGCGGTCAGCCCTTGTCCGGACCCGGCTGCGAGGGGTTTGGCGCCGACCCGATTGTCACGTCCCCCATGCGCATGGCGGCCGCCGACCCGCCCTCGGCACGGATGTCCGCATTCCCGGCGACGGCCTGCCCGTTCCCGGAAGCCGACACCCCGCCACCCGCGGTCCCAGCAGCCGCAGCGGCCTGCAGTTTCTCCACCAGGTCCGCCAGGCCCTCGGCGAAGCCCGCATCCCGCTCGGCGGCATCCTCCAGAGAATCCGTCAGCCGCCGCTGGGTGCGCTCCGAGAGCTCCTCTCGGCCCTCCCCGGCCTCCTCCGCAGCTCGTTGGAGCGCCGGATCCTCGCCGAGTTTGCGGCTGACCAAGTCGTGCAGCCGGTCCATCCCCGCATCCAACCCCCGATCAACCTCGGTATCCGCCCGCACCGCCACTCGCTGGGCCTTCCGGGCCAGCCAGGCGAACACATACCCCACCGCAATCTCCACCCCCGGAACCACAGCAACCCCCTTGATCCAGCCGAAGACGACACCCTGACCGTACTCACACCCAGACACCCCGCGCCCTCAATTGCGGCTCATGACCACCTGGTACCAACGCGCTATGCCGAGCGAATCGAACGGGGATTTCCCAAGATCAGGTCCAGATGTGGACGAGAGGCGGCTCCCCCACAGACGCTCGTGCCGCCCACCGCGAAGCCCGGTGGCGGTACCGCTGTCTGCTGCAAGGATGATGCGGCCAGGCGTGATCGCGGCTTCAGAGCCCGTAGGAACGGAGCCGCCCGTTGTGGTGATGCGCGCTGACCTGAAGGCGGAAGGGTGCACACGTCGGATTGTCTCGGAATTCGAACACACGCTCTAATCAGGTTATGCATCGAGTTGAGCACCTCACCGACACCCAGGCGCGCCTCCTGGCCTGCATCCGTGGATTCATCGCCGAGCACGGGGAGGCGCCGACGATCGCGGAGATCGGCGCGGCCGTCGGGATGCGCAGCCGGGCCTCCGTGCACTACCAGCTGCGCGAGCTCGAAGCGAAGGCGGCGATCGCCCGGGAGCCCGGCCGACCGCGCGGGATCCGCCTCGGATGACGGACTCGCAGCGCTACCACCTGAGCCTGACCTGCGACGGCCGGCTGATCATGCACGGCTGGTGGGGCAACGAGGCGACTGCCCGGCGCAAGTGGACGTCCTGGATCGGCGAACGGGGCGCCATGCCCGGCGCCCGCATCCCCCTCACCGACGAGGCCGCGGGCGCGGCACTGGCCAACTGGCCGGACGAGTAGTAGCCGGCATCACCCCGCCCTACGGCGGCCGTGGTCTCAGTCGCGGTCTCGTTTGTGTCCCGGTCCGCCCTGTTCCACAGCCGTCCACTCAAGTTTGTGAGGACGGATGAACAGCGGCTTTACTGGGTCGAGGGACGCCCACGGACGCCTCCGGACCAAGATCGGACAACTCGTAATGCGTCGGTCTCGGTTCGAATCCCGAAGGCGATTCTCTCGTTCAGCGCATCTGGTGGCCCCGCCGGGCGCGGGCGCCGCATGAGGTGATCTCCCATGCGGCCCCGTGTCCTTCGACAGGGGCGAAGCACCAGGACCCTCAGTGCGTCTTGCGGCGTACCGGATCAGGGGCGACCTCAGTCGTGGTCTTGCCTTCTCGGTAGCCAGCTTGGCCATGCTCTCGGCGATTGCTGAATTCGGCGCTCGCAGTGGTCACCATCTCGCTACGCTCGGTATACGCAAAGGGGGACGGTATGACGGGTGTTGAAATCGCGATCGGCTATGTCTTCGCGTGGGCGGTGTGTAAGGCCCGCCGGGTGGCGGGGCGGGCCGATGCCGAGGTGGATCTGGCGCTCGACGGGGCAATGGACCGCGTGCACCAGGTAGTGGTCCGGCGGCTGGGCAATGATCCGGAACTGGAACGGCTGGAGGCGGAGGCGGCAGCCGGCCAGGATGAACCGAGTGCCCTGACCCGGCAGCGTGTCGAGGCCGCCGTTTCCCGGGCTGCCGAGCAGGACCGCGACTTCGCGCGGGATCTGGAAGAGGCGGTGGCCGCGGTGCAGGAGGCTGCCCGGGCGGCGGGCGGCGTGGTGGCCGGTGCTTATGGGCTGGCCGTGGGCGGTGACCTGTCGGTGAAGGCGGAGGGAGGTTCCTTCGCGGCGGGCGTTGCCAACATCCGTGACGGGGTGCGGTTGGGAAACCCTCAGCAGCCGGGTACGGACCGGCCCTGACCGAACCCGGCAACCGACACGCCCCGCTCCCGGGCGTACAGGCCAGTAACGGAGCACTCGCCGCTGGGAAGTTCCGAGCCGACAACGTCTACATCGGAACGTCCGGGCCCGAGGCCGAACCCGTCGCGGTCACGGTGGCGCCGCCATTGGGCCTGCGCGATCCGCGAAGGCCTCTGCGGGGCCGCGACGCACTGTTCGCGCAGGTGGACTCAGCGCTGTCCGCTGCAGGCGACCCGCTGGTGCAGGTGCTATGTGGGATGGGCGGTTCCGGGAAGACCTCGATCGCCCTGGAACTGGTTCGCCATCGGCTTGGCCGAGCACAGGTGTGGTGGGTCGACGCCCGGCAGGACACGACTCTTGAGGCCGGTCTGCGGGCAGTGGCCCGGCAGGCCGGTGCCTCCGAGGAGCAACTGCGTACGGGGGCTGCGGCGGACGTGCTGTGGTCGTGCCTGGCGCGGTTTGAGCGGCCGTGGCTACTGGTGGTGGACAACGCCGACGAGCCAGCTCTGCTGGATGGCCCCGGGAGACTGAGTGAGGGAACCGGCTGGATCCGGCCTCCTGCCAACGGCCTCGGCAGCGTCCTCGTCACCAGCCGCGACAGCACCCCACAGACGTGGGGCACCGCCTGCACCCGGCATCCCGTGCGCCCCTTGACCGGTGACCACTTCACGGACGCCGAACAGATCCTGCGCGACCACGCGGGCGACGGGGCAGGCCCCGCGGACGATGCCCGACGCCTGGCCGAACGCCTGGGTGGGCTGCCCCTGGCCCTGCGCCTCGCCGGCACCTACCTCGCCGACGCCGGCAACGTGCCGCCCGCCTACCGCGAGCCAGGCACACCGGTCGACTTCCATTCCTACCAGGAAGCACTGGACCGTGGCCTTGCACACGTGGACCAAGGCAACGTCATCGCACAGACCTGGGCCATGTCCGTGAGGCTGCTGGAACAACGTGGCCTGCCCCTGGCTCAGCCCCTGCTTCAACTGATCGCCACATTTGCCGATGCCCCCCTGCCGTACACCCTGCTGCTGACCCCGCAAACACTTTCCACCGCGGAAGGGCTTGCCGGTCTCGAGGGGCCTGGCTTGTGGAGGCTGCTCACGGCCTTGGCCGCCCTCGGCCTGGTCGACCTCTCACCCGCCACGGACACCAACACGCTGCCCACGCTGCGCGTACACCCGCTGGTCCGCGACGCAAGCCTCGACCAAGGTGTACTCGGCACTGCCGTCAGCGCACTACATAGCGCAGCTGCTGCCGATAGAACAGGGAGGCCTGAGGATCCGGGCTACTGGGATCACTGGCGGCTCCTGCATCCCCACGGCTTGGACCTCTTTCAACGAGCCACGGCCACTGAACTGCCCGATGAAACAGTCCAAGACGCGGCGCGCACTGCCTGGCTCGCCGCCCGATACTTGCGAGTCCGCGGCCTGTATGACCGGGCCCGCAGCGAGCTCGAAGCTGTCCTCGCCGCTCAGCGCAAGATCCTCGGCGACACCCACCCAGGCACCCTCGCCACCCGGCACAGCCTCGCCTCGGCCCGGCATGATCAGGGGGATCTAAGCCGGGCCCGTAGCGAGTTCGAAGCCGTCCTCGCGGCTCGGCGCGAGCTCCTCGGCGACACCCACTCAAACACTCTCACCACCTGGCACGACCTCGCCTTGGTCCTGCGCGAGCAGGGGGAAGTGGGCCGGGCCCGTCGCGAGTTCGAAGCCATCCTCACCGCGGAGCGCGAGATCCACGGCGACACCCATCCAAGCACCCTGCCCACCCGACACGAACTCGCCTTGGTCCTGCACGATCAGGGGGAAGTGGACCGGGCCCGTCGCGAGTTCGAAGCCATCCTCACCGCGGAGCGCGCGACCCTGGGCGACACCCACCCAGACACCCTCGCCACCCGACACAACCTCGCCTCGGTCCTGCACGATCAGGGGGAAGTGGACCGGGCCCGTCGCGAGTTCGAAGCCATCCTCACCGCTCAGCGCAAGACCCTCGGCGACACCCACCCAGGCACCCTCGCCACCCGACACAGGCTCGCCTTGATCCTGCACGAGCAGGGGGAAGTGGGCCGGGCCCGTCGCGAGTTCGAAGCCATCCTCGCCGCTCAGCGCAAGACCCTCGGCGACACCCACCCAGACACCCTCGCCACCCGACACAGCCTCGCGTCGGTCCTGCGCGAGCAGGGGGAAGTGGGCCGGGCCCGTCGCGAGTTCGAAGCCGTCCTCGCCGCTCGACGCGAGACCCTGGGCGACACCCACCCTGCCACCCTCAATGCCCGACACAGCCTCGCGTCGGTCCTGCGCGAGCAGGGGGAAGTGGGCCGGGCCCGTCGCGAGTTCGAAGCCGTCCTCGCCGCTCGGCGCGAGACCCTGGGCGACACCCACCCAGACACCCTCAATGCCCGACGAAGCCTTCATCAAGTTGCCGATGCCTCACAGCAGAGGAACGCGGCAACTGAGGCATAACGACGCCCGTTTGAGATCTTGCTCCATGTGGTCAGAGGTGCTAAACCAAGTCGAGACCTCGGGGCTGTGACGGTGATGAGGGATTCGTCCCCCCCATACAGCGCGAAACGAGGCGCTGGAAGAAGTGCCTGATCAGGCTGACCGGACTTGGCCCACTGCAAGGCTGCTGACTCTGCCTCCTGGCCAGGGACCGGGACGCTCTGTGTTTGGGAGAAACCTGGGAGAAGATCTTCTCCCGGCGCCACTCCAGCACTCACGGAGAACTTGCCATACCAAAGCCCTAACCTGCATAAACGTCGGCGAGGCCAGGTTCGGACCTCACCCGGACCTTATTCGGGACGAAGAGGTCGTGGGTTCAAATCCCGCCACCCCGACAGTGCAGTACCAGATCAGGGGCCTGATCCGCTTGGCGGGTCGGGCCCCTGACTGGTTTCGCGGGCCTTTTGGGGAACCGTTTGGGAGCCGCCCACCGGCTTACGGCTCGGACCATCCGACAGGCGGTCTCTCCGCTGTCGGCTTGCCGGGGGTGGCCGAGCTCGGCTGTCCCGCAGGGGCGGAAGCAGGTCAGGTACACGAAGCTTGATCCGCGACGCGTGGCCAGGCGGAGCCCGGAGCCGTCAGCGAGGTGGTGCAGGCGGCCGAACGGGTCCGAGGAACTCTCCTACCAGCAGCCGCTCGCACGGCGTCAGCACCCGTGCCCCTCCGGCAGAGCCTGCTTCGGCTCGGGCATCTCGCCGAGTGCGGCTACCGCGTAAGCAGCGTCGATGTTCGCCAGACCCCGGCACGCGGTACGGCGCATCACGTGCGTCCAGGGACGAGGGGGACGCGGTTCATCGTCATCACGGAGGACGGCGTGGGAGGCGCGGATCCCTCTCGGGCCTCGGCTACCGGGCGGCGAATGCCCAGGGCGCGGGCCTGCTTCAGCAGCAGACCCGCGCCCGTCACGTCGGTCTTCGGTGAGAAGTACCGGACGTCAGCTGGTGAAGATGAGGTACTTCCAGGTCCCGTGCGTCGTCGAGTTCACGTTGTCGCCCGACGTCGTGTCGATGTAGGACGACCGGACCCGGAAGCGGACGCCCGTCGGCGGGGTGCCCGTGAGCTCGAGCGTGTCCTTTCCGCCCGAACCGAGTACGAGGTACGCGGAGTGCGTGGTGCGCCAGGCACCCTGGTAGTAACCCTGCATCTCCACCTTGTACTTGCGGCCCGGGTACGGCGTCATCGTCGTGTCGTAGACGGGGTCCTTGGACTTGTGGAAGTAGCGGTACGTCTGGCTCCACGCCGTCTTGCTCGTGTAGTAACCGCTGAGCGCGGTCGACACCCTGACCCGCGCGCCGACCGTGCTGGTGGCCGTCGCGAGCGCGTACCGGGTGTCGCCGGTGAACTTGGCGGTGACCTTGGTGTCGCGGGTCAGGGAGAGAGTGACGGACAGGTTGCCGGAGGAGTCGACCGTGCCGGACTTGACCAGCTTCTCGGGCTTGTCCGCGCCGTAGGGGTTGGCGTAGATCGCGACGGTGCGGTTCTTGTACGTCGTCCCCAGGTGCGCCGTGAACTTCACTGCGCTGTTGTACGCGTACACCTTGCCGTTGTTGTTGAGCGTCACCGCGGTCGCCGTGCGGGTGACGTTCACCGTGCTCGTGGCGGTGGCGCCCGCGTGGTACTCGTCGCCCGCGTAGCCGACCGTGTACGTGACCTTGCCGCCGGCCGGCGGGGTGTCGGCGAAGGTGTACGAGCCGTCGGCACCGACCGTCGCCCTGCCGAGCGCCTTGCCGGCCGGGGACTCGTCGTCGGTGCGGGTGACGGAGACCGTGGTGCCGGACGGGAACACGGTGTTCGACGTCAGTTTGCCCGTGACGCTGAGGGACTTGGCGCGCGTGGCGGTGGCCGGGACCGTCGCCGTGAGGGTGGTGTCCGCCTTGGTCGGGTCGTCGAGGACGCGCAGCGAGTACACGTCCGCGGCGTTGTACGACACCGCGAACAGCTTGTCGGCGTCCGGCGCCCAGGCGAGACCCGAGGGCACGAGGGTGTCGGAGCCGCTGCCGCCGCCGGTGTTCGGGAAGTCGTACTGCCGTACCGGCGTGGAGACGCCCGGCTCGAAGATGTGGACGTCGGGGTCGTACCAGGAGAAGGTGCCCGCGGCGACGGCGCCGTTCGGGGCGATGTCGACCGCGTTCGGGTAGGGGTTGGTGGTGTAGCTGCCGTCCTCCGACAGGTCCGAGAGCTTGAACACCTCCTGCTTGTAGGGGGCGCCGCTGGCCGTGACGACGTCCTTGCCGTCCGGAGTGACGGCGAGGTCGGTGAGGTTGCTGCTGCTGCCCGGATCCCAGGCGTACGCGGTGCGGTTCGCCGAGCCCGACGACACGTCGTACACGGCAAGTTCGTTCGGGCTCTGCCCGGAGGCCCCCGCCACGATGGTGCCAGGGGCACCGGTCGAGGAGCCGAGGATCGGAGCGTCGTTCCAGGTACGGGTGGTGTCCTGGTGGAGGGCCACGACCGGGTCACCGGCGCTCAGGTCGAGCGAGCCGATGTTGCCGCTGCCGGCGCCGCGGTAGCCGAACCAGAGCTTGCCGCCGGCGAGGGCCGGATACTCGGGCTGGGTGCCGTCGCCCGTCGGGTAGCGATGGGCCTCGGTGGCGGTCGCCGTATCGATGGCGACGATCGCGTCGGCGTCCTCGACAGCCGCGTACAGGGTGCCGGAATCGGCGGACAGTTCCAGGCCGCGGACGCCGGGCAACGAGTCGACGGTGCCGACGACCGTGCCGCTGTAGTCGGTTGCGACGACCTTTCCGCTGGTCGGGTCGCTGATGAAGACCCGCTGGTGGACGCCGTCCACGACGACGTCGCCGGTCGACTTGACCGGCAGGATGGTGCTGGAGTCGGCCAGCGCGGGCGCGGCCGAGGTGACCGCGAGCGCGGCCGAGCTGAAGAGGACCGCGAGTGCCGTCGCGGCCGGAAGAGTGCGTATGCGCACGGTGGCTTCGAACCCCCGGAACGAAAAGAGCCCCTTTTGTTGAACTGGGGAGTAACCGGAGCCTAGGTCACGCCAGTGGCAGCAGAGGCAAAGGGGGGTCAACGATGATCAAAGAAGTGGGCGAGATACCCGGGAGCCGACCCGCTCCCCGAACCCTCCCCATACCGCGCAAGACAGCCAATGTCCCGACCTGCGCAAATGGCAACCAGGCGGGAGTACTGCGCCTGTTTTCGAAAGTCCGGTGGGACTACGCTCGCCCGATGACCTTGGAATGGGAACAGGTAATCGTTCACTCGATGGATCCGGTGGCCTTGGGGCAGTGGTGGGCCGAGGCTCTTGGTTGGGTTGTGGTCCACTCCTCCGACGAGGAGTTCGAGATCCGCCCGGAGCCGGATCGCCTGCCAGGGTTGGACTTCGTCCGGATCGAAGAGAGCAAGAAGGTCAAGAGCCGGCTGCATCTCGACTTCCGGCCCGATGACCAGGACGCCGAGGTGGCTCGCCTTGAGGCTCTTGGCGCCAAGCGTGTCGACATCGGCCAGGGTGACCAGTCGTGGGTTGTCCTGGCAGACCCCGAAGGCAACGAGTTCTGTGTCCTTGGCCAACGGCGTCAGTGAGAACCCTTTGTGCCCGCCCCCTTGACCGCGGACCTCGAAGGTTCTCTGACCGGTCTCTCTTTGCACGGGAGAGCCCCGGGTTCACGGTGCCAGTTGCTCCGCGGCTCCACCCCACGTGAACCTCACGTCTTGCTCAGGGATTGCGCGGAGGCCGGTCGTCCGTCTCAGGGGGCTGGCATGCTCTCGTCAGGCAGGGCAGGGGGGAAGTGGTCGCGCCCTGGTCGTCGTGCCCACGGCTGCGGCAAGGGTGCCGAGAAGACCGTGACCGTCTGCATGCCGCATCGTGTCGGCCGGCCATCTGGGAGGACTGACGTGTCCCGCCGAACCCTCGTAGGGCTGAGCATCGCCTGTACCGCAGCGCTCCTTTCCGTTGTCGCGTGCACTTCGGATCATTCCGGCGCCAAGGGGCCGTCGCGGACCACGCGTTCGGCCGAGCCTGGTTCGGCAACGGCATCGGCCGGCCTGAGCACCAGACCGTTCCTTGTGCAGAAGCCGCCGGAGTTGGTCGATGACGAGACGCTCGTCGGTCGTCAGAAGGTGACCATTGGGAACGCGAGCATCGCATTCGGTCAGGGCAAGAAGGGGGACGCCCTGATCATCGCGGTGCGTTGTCAGGGCGCGGGGAAGATCGAGGTCGCCGTGCGGTCCGTGCATGTCTCCTTTCCGCTGAAGTGCCTCGCCGGCGAGATCAGCACCACGTACGACCAAGTGGCCATTGGCGGGGCGGACCGTAGTGGCGTCGTATCCGTCGAGGCGCCCTCGGCCGTGCACTGGTCCCTGACGATCGGTCGTGGTGCGCCCGCGCAGGAAGAGCCGCCCAGGGCATCCGAATCGCTCTGAACGTCGGCGAGGCGTTCATGTCGCCTGGTGCATCAAGGGTCCTTTCCGTTGCGCCGTGCATGGTGAGTTGTGCGCGTCTGTGGCGGAGATCGGCGGGCGGTTGGGGAGCCGGACAGGTGTGCCGATTCCGACCTCGACGGGGTCTCCGATCCATGTCGCATGCCGCGCCGAGATCGGAGAGTCATGTGGTGTAGCGAAGCATGCGCAACAGGTGTGAGAACAGGGGTTGTTGGGTGGTCCACCCGGATGGGTACACACCTGCCGTCCAAGCCTGGTACTGGGCGGAATTGGATGCACTGACCTGCGGAATCTTGTGCGCCGGAGTGCGCGGGCGTCCGTCGGACACCCGCCTGGTGGTGTCCGGCGAGGAGAGCCGCCCCCCGTACTGGCGAACGGTCCGGCGCCGGTGCCTGCGCCCGCCCTGCTACTGCCCCTCGGTCGGGCCGGCCCCTCGGCAGCGGCTGGTCGGGGTGGGGGACGTGTGCTGGAGCCAGCGGGCCTCTATCTCGCGGCCGTCCGGGAGGGTGTGGTGGGGTGGGCCGGCGATCGGGACGAAGCCGGCGGCCGTCAGTGACCGTCCGCTCGCGGTGTTCGCCGGCTCGTGTCCCGCGCGTACCGTCCGTATTCCCAGATGCGCGTGGGCGAGAAGTGCGGCGGCCGCGAACAGTTCCGCGCCGAGGCCCTGGCCACGTGCGTGGGGAGCAAGATGTCCGCCGATCTCCGCGGTGCCGGGATCGACCTGTGTGGCGCCGGCGTATCGGCCGTCGTCCAGGCGCACGCCGATGAGTATCTCCCCGTCGTCCGGGCCGGGTTCGTAGAGGTCGGCCAACAGGCTCCGGGCCTCACGGGACTTGACGCGGGAGGCGGCATCGCCGGGGCGCAGCTGGGGCAGGGCCTCGCGGGTGCGTGGGTCGGTCAGG
The DNA here is from genome assembly GCF_053611585.1 of Streptomyces sp. NPDC054794. Taxonomy (NCBI): domain Bacteria; kingdom Bacillati; phylum Actinomycetota; class Actinomycetes; order Kitasatosporales; family Streptomycetaceae; genus Streptomyces; species Streptomyces sp. NPDC054794. The sequence goes on from NZ_JBSHAQ010000011.1 coordinate 113,784, forward strand.
ACGCCCTGGCCCCAGCCGAGCCATCGCTGGGCCTCGGGGTCCGAGGCGGAGGCCAGTGCGGCCGCGAGGTCCAGCTTGGTCTCCGGGGTGTAGAGCAGGAGGCGGGCCGTGCGCAAGGTGTGCCGCCGGTGTCCGCATACGCCGGGCAGCGGAAGCCCGGGCGTCGACCGCCCGCGGCGGAGCCGTGACCAGATCATGTCGTCCCCTGGAGTTGCCCGAGCCGGGCCGGCCGGACTCGATCGGGCCCGGCGTCGGCCGGAGTCTGGTTTCGAGCCGATGTGCCGTGCTCAAGGGTTCCGCGGGTTCGCGGCCCTGGGGGTTGTGGAAGGCCTGGGGGGCTTGGGGGTTCTGGTCAGGGCCGTCGCGGCGCCTGCCGCCAGCAGGATCGCGAGCGCCGCGAAACCGTAGGTGAGGGTGGCCAGGGAGGCGACGGCGGCGACCAGGAGGGGGCCGCCCGCGTCGCCGAGTTCGCGGCCGAGTTCCGCGGCGCCCATGGTCTGGCCGAGGCGCTCGGTGGGCGTGCTCGCGGCCAGCGCGGCGAAGCCGAGCGGCGTGATCAGGCCGGTGCCGGCGCCGGTGAGGGCCGCGCCCAGCAGGACGCCGGTCAGGCCCGGCAGCATCGCGCAGGCCAGGCCGGCGGCGGCGACGAACAGGCCCACGATCATGCCCGTACGGGGCGTGAGGCGGCCCTCGTCGAGGGCGCGGCCGGCCCGCGGCTGTACGACGGCCGCGCAGGCGGCGAGCACCGAGACCGCCGCGCCGGTGGCCACCGTGCCCAGCCCGGCCGCCCGGCCGGAGACCGGCAGGAAGCCCACCCCGACCGACAGGGCGGCGGTCGCCCCGGCCAGTGCGGCGGTCGGGGCGAGGAAGGACGGGTCGGCCAGGCGCCGGGCCAGGTCGAGCACCGTCTGCCGGGCCTTCGGCAGGGGCGGTACGACGGGGACGGCGAGCGCGGCCCAGACGGCGACCGCCGCGCCCAGCACCGCGAGCACGGTGAACAGCAGGCGTAGTCCGCCGGCCCAGACCAGCACCCCGCCGAGCAGCGGACCGAGGGTGTAGCCGATGGACTTGTAGAAGCCGTAACTGCCGAAGGCACGGCCGTGCTTGGCCGCCGGGTTGAGGCGGGCGACCAGCGCGGACGCCGACGGGGAGAACGCGGAGGCCGCGGCGCCCTGGCCGAGGCGGGCGGCCCACAGCCAGCCGGGGCTGTCCGCGACCGCGTACAGGGCGGAGGCGGCGGCGAAGGCGACGAGCCCGCCGAGCAGGACGGGGCGGGCGCCGACGCGGTCGGCGAGGGTGCCGAAGAGCGGCTTGAGGAGCACCTCGGCGCCGTCGTAGAGGGCGAGCAGGCCGCCCAGCACCATCAGCGAGGTGACCGCGTCCTTGGAGAAACCGCCGAGGTTGGCGGCGATGCCGTGGGCGCCGAAGGCGGTGGTGAACCCGGCCGCGTACAGCGGCCACATCTGCCGGGCGGGCGCCGAGCGCACCGTGGCCGCCGTGCTCATGACGTCTCCCCCGGCGTCTCGTGCAGGGCCGCGAACACCCGCTCCGCGTAGTCCTCGCAGGCGGCCGCGCACTCCTTGAGCCGACGGCCGGCCTCGGCGGCCTCCGGCGCCCCGAACACGTCGCGGGCCGTGAGATCGCGGTGCCAGCGGCGCAGCCGCTCCAACGACTGCTCCTCTTCCTCCAGTTCGGCGAGCGTGAACTTGGCGATGCGGATCTCCTTCGCCAGTTCGTCCTCGAACTTGCCGCAGTCGGCGAGGAACTCCGCCCAGTCCGCGGACCGGGCGGCGGTGAACAGCGCCTCGAACCGGGCGGCGTCCTCGGGACCGCGCCCGGTCGCGTTCAGGGTCACCGTCTGGCCGCCGCCCTGCTCGGTCAGCGCGATCACGCGCGCCACGCCGTCGGCGAAGACCGGCACGTCCGGTACGGCCCACACGCCCTGGCCGAGGGAGAGCCCACCGATCCTGCGCAGCTCGCGCCACACCGCCACGCGATGCCGGGACGGCTGCGCGGGGACTTTGACCACGAGGACGAGCCAGCGACTCGTCGGTTCAGTGTTCGGCACATCCTTGAATGTAACAGGCGTTACGTCGATGGATGTGCGGTCGGGCGCCCGTGACTGCGGGCCCCGGGCGTCACGACGCCGCCCGTTCCTCCCGTCCCTGTTCCAGCAGGCCCTGTTCCAGCAGGCGGCGCTGGGAGATCAGGTAGCCGAGTTCGGCACGGCTGCGGCTGCCGAGGAGCTCCGAGACCTTCTTGATGTGGGCGGAGACCGTGCGGGAGCTCACGCCGAGGCGGGCGGCTATGGTCTCGTGGGTGTGGCCGGTGACGACCATGCGGAGCATGGTGGCGCGGACCGAGGGCTGCGGTACCGGCCGGACGCCGGGCCCGCCCGCACCGTACGGGCGCGGTACGTACTCGACGCTTCCGGCGGCGGCAGCCTGCTGCGCCGCCATGCCGCCGGCGCCCGCACCTCCTCCGGCCTCGCCGTGTACGCCTGTTTCGAGGACGCCTTCGAGGACGGTTTCGACTACGGCTTCGAGGACCGCTTCGAAAGCGGCTCGGGCGGCGGCGACGGTTGAACCGTGCACATTGTTCGGAAATCCGCAGTGCGGGAACCCGCAGGGCGGACAAAAGGGGCGGGGAGCCGCCGAGCGGCTCAGTTGTTCCAGGTCTCGTCGTACGGATCGTGCGGCGTCGGCACCGGCTTGGCCGTGGTCACCTGGAGGAACGGGATCGGGCCGTGGTTGACGGGGTCCCTGGTCCGCTCGGGCGTGTAACGGCCCGTCACCTCCAGCCAGGCATCGGGCTGGAGGACCGGCGGTATCTTCCCGGTCAGACCGACCTTCACCGGCTGGGCGTCGGCGGCACAGCAGTTGAGGGCCATCCGGACGAGGTAGGGGGCGCCGGTGCGGTCCACGGCGACGAAGCCGGTGATCCGCACGCTCCGCCCGCCCAGGGAACGGCCGTGGTCGTAGACCGCGCGCCCCGCGTAGTCGACCAGGCTGACCGGCACGGGGTCGCCGACCGGCAACTTCGAGTACCCGTACGGCTGCTGGAGCGCCGTACCGGTGCGCATCGCGCTGTAGGAACCGAGCGCGGGCGGGGCGACCAGGATGAGGGCGAAGAGGGGGAGGACGAGGAGCCAGGAGATACGGGGCTCGCGATGGACGTGCTCGTGGGCGTCCGCGATGTCGGCGGCTTCGGCGGCTTTTGCGGTCCCGGCCTCCGCCTTCGACCGGCGCGCTCGTTTCCACTCGTACCAGGCCGTCGCCAGCGCCGCCGCGATCAGTACCACCCCGGCCGCCAGCAGCAGGGGGCGCAGGCCCGCCTTGACGTAGCGCAGGTAGAGGTCGGTGAAGCCCGCGTGCAGCAGGGCCGCGCCGGTCAGGAACAGGACGGCCGCCTGGGCTTGTCGGTTCACAGCAGCACCGCCCCGGTCAGCACCGCGCCCGCGATGGCGAGGACGAAGGTGGCGGGGGCGAAGCGGAGAGCGAAGCCACGACCGAAGGTGCCGGCCTGCATCGCGAACAGCTTCAGGTCGATCATCGGGCCGACGACCAGGAACGCCAGCTTGGCCGTCAGCGAGAACTGGGTCAGCGAGGCCGCCACGAACGCGTCCGCCTCCGAGCAGATCGACAGCACCACGGCCAGAACGGCCAGGGCGAGGACGGAGAACACCGGGTTGTCGGCGGCCGTGCGCAGCCAGCTCTCCGGGGCCACCGCCTTCAGCGTCGCCGCGGCCATCGCGCCGAGGACCAGGAAGCCTCCGGCGTGCATCATGTCGTGGCGGACCGACCCCCAGAACGCCTCCCCCTTGCTCTGCCCCTCGTGCCCGGCGTGCGTCGGCGGGCGCAGCCAGTCGGTGCGGCCGAGGCGCTGCCACAGCCAGCCCATCGCGCACGCCACCAGCAGGCTCGCGACGAACCGGCCCACGACCATCTCCGGGTCGCGGGGGAAGGCGACGGCCGTCGCCGTCAGCACGATCGGGTTGATCGCCGGGGCGGACAGCAGGAACGCGATCGCCGCGGCCGGGGTGACTCCCCTCCGTACGAGCGCCCCCGCCACCGGCACGGACGCGCACTCGCAGCCCGGCAGCACCGCGCCCGCCATGCCCGCGACCGGTACGGCCAGCGCGGGGCGGCTGGGCAGGGCGCGGGCGAAGAACGACGGCGGTACGAAGACGGCGATCGCCGCCGACAGCAGCACACCGAGCACCAGGAACGGCAGGGCCTGGACGACCACCGCGACGAACACCGTCATCCAGCTCTGCATCACCGGCGTGGACAGGGCCCCGCGGATCGGTCCCTGGAGCACCACCACCACGACCAACAGCAGGGTCAGCGCCAGCGGCGAGTTGAGGTGCCAGCCCTCCTGGTCGGGCCGTTTGCCGGTGCCGGGCGCCGCCTGCTGGGGGGCGGCGGCCCCGGGCGGGGCTTCTTCGGTGATGGCCACGGCTGGGATACCTCCGGCGTACGGGCGCTGCTGCCTGTTCTCCCTCCCCCTCAGTACGGCGGCTCGCACACGGGTGTTCACCCCGTAACTGGAACCACCCGTCTCCTTGGGGCAGTCTTTTCCCTCGTGGGGAGCGTTCCGTATCAGGGTGGACACAGTGGTGCGCCGGCGCACATGGTGGTGTGCGGGGACGACGGTCTCGCGCATCGGCTGGCGGCCGAGTTGCGCGGAGTGTACGGCGAGCAGGTGACGCTCGTCGTGCCGCCGAACGAACGCACGGCACGGCCACCGGTGGTCGGGCGGCGGGCCCGGGCGGCCTCGGCGGCACTGCTGGACCGGGTGGTCAACGCCGCCGTGGGCCGGGCCACGGGCAACGGCAACGGCGGGGCCGGCGGCAACGGCGGGACGAACGGGAGCGGCGGCGGTGAACCCGCCCGCGCCGAGCGGGTGTTGGAGGCCGCCGAGCCGTCCGAGGCGGTGCTCGCCGAGGCGGGCGTGGACCGGGCCACCGCGCTGGCGCTCGTGTACGACGACGACGAGACCAACATCCGCGCCGCACTCACCGCCCGCCGCCTGAATCCGAGGCTGCGGCTCGTCCTGCGGCTCTACAACCGGCGGCTCGGCCAGCACATCGAGGAACTCCTCGACCAAGCAGCCGCGTTGGCGGCGGGCAACGGCGAGGGCGCCGGGAGCGACGCGTCGACGACCGTACTCTCCGACGCCGACACCGCCGCGCCCGCGCTGGCCGCGGCCGCGGTCGCCGGCACCACCAAGGTCGTCCAGACGGACGAGCTGCTGCTGCGCGCCGTCGAACGACCGCCGCCCGGACCGGAGTTGGTCCCCGACCCCGGGCTGTGCACCCTGGCCCTCCTCTCGACGACCAGCAGCGATCCGGCCGGTGCGGACGGCTCCGAGGGCAGCGGCGAGCACGGACCGCGGCTGCTGCCCGACGAGGCGGAGGTGCGCGGTGCCACCGGGCGCGGGGCCGTCGTCCTGGAGCAGGTGTCGTGGGCCGCCGAGGAGCCGATGCCCGCGGGGCGCACCTCGGGAGTCGTGCCGCCGTTCGCCTCGCTGTTCTCCCGCCGTCTGCGGTGGTCGCTGGCCGGGCTCGTGGGGTGTGTCGTCGCGCTGGCCGTCGCCCTGTCGCTGGTGACCGGGATCCATCCGCTGCGGGCCTTCTATCTGACGCTGCTCGATCTGTTCGCCATCGACGACCCGGCCATCGGGCAGTCCGTCGGGCGGCAGATCCTGCAACTCCTGTCCGGGCTCATGGGGTTGCTGCTGCTGCCGGTCCTGCTGGCGGCGGTACTCGAAGTGTTCGGCACCTTCCGCACCGCCTCCACGCTGCGCAGACCACCGCGCGGGCTGGGCGGGCACGTGGTGCTGCTCGGCCTCGGGAAGATCGGCACGCGGGTGCTGACCCGGCTTCGGGAGCTGCACATCCCCGTGGTGTGTGTAGAGGCCGACCCCGAGGCGCGCGGACTGGCGACCGCGCGGCGACTGCGGGTGCCCGTGGTGCTCGGCGACGTGACCCAGGAAGGCGTCCTGGAGGCCGCCAAGATCCACCGGGCGCACGCGCTGCTCGCGGTGACCAGCGCGGACACGACGAATCTGGAGGCCGTGCTGTACGCGCGGTCCGTGCGGCCGGATCTGCGGGTGGTGCTGCGGCTGTACGACGACGACTTCGCCACCGCCGTGTACCGGACGCTGCGGGCCGCGCATCCGCGGGCGCTGACCCGGAGCCGGAGCGTGACGCATCTGGCCGCGCCCGCCTTCGCCGGGGCGATGCTCGGGCGGCAGATCCTGGGGGCGATCCCCGTCGAGCGGCGGGTGTTGCTCTTCGCGGCCGTGGATGTGGGCGGACAGCCCTGGTTGGAGGGCCGGACCGTGGCGGACGCGTTTCGGGCGGGGGCGTGGCGGGTGCTCGCGCTGGAGGGGCGGTCATCGGTCTCCGGGGACCATGTGCTGCGGGCCGGGGAGCGGGTGGTGCTGGCCGCGACGCGCAGGGGGCTGGCCGAGCTGCTCGGCCGCCCCGGGGCTCCGCCCCCGGACCCCGCCGGCCCGCCCGATCACCCGACTCGGTAGGTCGAGAGGCGACCCGGGCGGACCGCTCCGTACGTCGAGAAGCCGCCCGGGCTCCAGCCCCCCTACTTCGGCAGGTGTCTTCTCGCGAAGTCCATTTCCAGCGCCACCTGCTTGATCCGTTCCTCCACCACCAGGGAACCGTGTCCGGCGTCGTACCGGTACACCTCGTGGGGCGCCTCGCGGGCGGCCAGGCGGTCCACGTAGTTCTCGACCTGGCGGATGGGGCAGCGGGGGTCGTTGACTCCGGCCGAGATGTAGACGGGGACCTGGACCCGGTCGACGTAGGTGAGCGGGGACGAGGCCTCGAAGCGGTCGGGGACCTCCTCGGGGGTGCCGCCGAGGAGCGTGCGGTCCATGGCCTTCAGGGTCTCCATCTCGTCGTGGTACGCCGTCACGTAGTCGCCGACGGGGACCACCGCGATGCCCAGCGTCCACAGGTCCGGCTGGGTGCCGAGGCCGAGGAGGGTGAGATAGCCGCCCCAGGAGGCGCCGGTGAGGATCAGCCGGTCGGGGTCGGCGAGGCCGGACGCGATCGCCCAGTCCCGGACCGCGGCCACGTCCTCCAGCTCGATCAGGCCCACCCGGTCCCGCAGGGCGTCCGTCCAGGCCCGGCCGTAGCCCGTGGAGCCGCGGTAGTTGATGCGGACGACCGCGTAGCCGTGGTCCACCCAGGCGGCCGGGCCCGCGGCGAAGGAGTCGCTGTCGTGCCAGGTCGGGCCGCCGTGCAGGTCGAAGACCGTGGGGAGGGGGCCCGTCGCTCCGGCCGGCTTCTGGACGAGGGCGTGGATGCGGCCGCCGGGGCCCTCCACCCACGCGTCCTGGACCGGGACCGAGCCGGGGCACCGCATGCCGGGCGGGTCGAGGACCACCCGGCCCGTCGACGAGCGGACCGTCGGCGGCTCGGCGGCAGAGGACCACAGGAACTCCACGCTGCCGTCCGGGCGGGCCGTCGCACCGGAGACGGAACCGGTCGGGGTCGGGATGGGCGACAGCTCACGCGAGTCCAGGTCGTACCGGAACAGTTCGCTGCGGGCCTCGAAGCCGTGGGCGACGAGCAGGGCGGAGCCGTCCGGATACCACTCCGCGCTCACGTCGCCCGGCAGGTCCAGGGCCAGGTCCGTCTCCGCGCCCGTGGCCACGTCCCACACCAGCGGCTCCCAGCGGCCCCGCCGCTGGTGGCCGATGAGCAGACGGGTGTCGCCGTCGACCGGGGCGAAGCCGAGCACCTCCAGGCCCAGCTCCTCGGTGCCGCCCTTGGTGTCGTCGAGCTCGGCGAGCGGCGAGCCGTCCCGGCGCAGGACGCGCAGCGAGGAGTGCATCGCGTCGCCGTGCTCCGTGTGCTCGATCGCGATCAGCGTGCCGTCGTGCGAGAGATCGCCGACGTACGCCGACTCGTGGTGACGGTAGAGCTCCACCGGGGAATCGCCCTCGCGCACGAGGTGGATCGTCGTCCCCTCCTCGTCCGTCGAGCGGCCCACGATCGACGTGCGGCCGTCCCGCGCGAGGGCCAGGCCCGCCGGGTAGGAGGCCTCCAGGCCCGGCACCGCGAGCTCGTCCTCGCCGCCCGCGAACGGCTGGCGGCGCCAGACGCCGAACTCGTCGCCGTCCTTGTCGTCGAACCACCAGATCCAGGCGCCGTCCGGAGAGAGCAGGCCGTCCGTCGTGCCGTTCGGCCGGGCCGTCGCCTGGCGCTGCTCCCCCGACGCCCGGTCCCACGCGTACAGCTCGTACGTCCCCGTCGCGTTCGACACGAACAGGGAGCGGTCCGGCGCGTCCTGTGCCCAGTCCGGCAGCGACACCCGCGGCGCCCGGAAGCGCTTCTCCCAGTCCGGCATCTTGCTCTCAGTCATGGCCCCATAGTGCCTGGCCCCGCCGACAATCCGCCGCCGGGTGTCCTCAGCCTGTGGATAACTTTCCGCCCGCCGCCGACCCCCATCGCCGAGACCCCACCGCCGACACCTCGACGACCTACCGACGACACCCCCCGCGACACCCCGACCCCGCCCCCACCCCGGCACGGCAGCCCCGTACCGTTGAAGGCGTGTACCGCTTCCTGCTGACACCCCGCTGGTGGGGCATCAACGTCTTCGTGCTGCTCGCCATCCCCTTCTGCGTCTTCATGGGGTCGTGGCAGCTGAGCCGGTTCGAGGACCGGGTGCAGGACCACCGCAGCGCGACCGAGCAGGCCGCGGCGGGCCGCAAGGAGGCGGCCCGGCCGCTGTCCGAGCTACTGCCCGTCGACAAGAGCACGTCGGGCAGGCGGGCCACGGCGAGCGGCCGGTACGGCAAGCAGCTCCTCGTGCCCGGCCGGGAGCTGGACGGCCACGGCGGCTACTACGTGCTGACGCTGCTGCGCACCGACGGCGGCAAGGCGCTGCCGGTCGTGCGCGGCTGGCTGCCGGGCAGGGCGGACCCGGCGAAGGCCCCGGCGGCGCCCACCGGCGAGGTCACCGTCACCGGTGCGCTGCAGGCGTCCGAGACCCCGGGGGACAACGGCGTCGGCGCCCAGGGCGGGCTGCCCGCCGGGCAGACGGCGGCGATCAGTTCGGCATCGCTGGTCAACCTCGTGCCGTACCGGCTGTACGACGCCTGGATCACGCTCGACCGGGGCGACTCCGGGATGACGGCCGTGCCCGCGACCGCCCCGGCCAACACCGGCCTGGACCTGAAGGCGTTCCAGAACCTCGGCTACACCGGCGAGTGGTTCGTCTTCGCCGGCTTCGTGGTCTTCATGTGGTTCCGCCTGCTGCGCCGCGAGGTGGAGTTCCAGCGGGACGCGGCGCTGGGCCTGGTGCCGGACGAGGCGAACGAGGCGAACGAGGCAGGCGAGGCGGACCAGGAGAACATCGCCAGCCCGTCCGGCGTCTGAGACTCGCGTCCCACGTCCCGGGTCTACGACCCCGAGAGCACCCCGGTCCAGTACACGGTTCCCGCGCACGCGTTGGCCACGGTCGCCGACACCGTCGGTGACCCGGCCTGCGGGGTGTGCGACACCGCGATGCTGCCGTCCGCCGTGCCGTCCTCGGCGAGGAGCTGCGAGGTGACGCCCGTCGTGGTGCCGGAGGTGTCCGTGCCGCCGCTCGCGCCGGTGTCCGGGGAGGGGCTCGGGTCGGTCGTCGGACCGCCCGGGTCCGTGCCGCCGTTGTTGCCGCCACCGGTGGTGGGGCAGGTCTCCGAGGGGACGAAGGCGAACTTCTCCTGGTAGGCCTCGCCGGGCTGCAGCACCAGGCTGGACAGCTCCAGGGAGGGGTCGGGCAGACCGGCCGCCGCGTCGCCCGCCGCGTGCCGGGCCACACCGATCTTCGTGGCGTCCGCGGCACCCTGCGCGAGCGTGCTCACGGAACCCGCGCCGCCGACGGTGCAGCTGCTGGTGGAGATGTTGGTGACGCGGAAGGTGCCGTAGACGATGCCCGCGGCGTCGGGGGCGTCGACGGTCGCCGTGGTGGACCCGAGCTGGGCCGCCGTGCACACCGCGGTGCCGGTGCCCGTGGTGGCGGACGGGTTGGCGCCGCCGGAGGAGCCGGGGCCCGTGCCGCCCGTCTTGCCCTTGCCGCCGTCCTTCTTGCCGCCCTTGCTCTGGCCCGGGGTCTGGCCGCCGGTGCCACCCGAGGTGCTGGACCCGCCGTCCGGGTACTTGCCCTGCCCGGTGCCGCCCTGGGCCTGTGAGGCCTGGCCGGCCGGGGAGGTGTTGGGGTCGGAGCCGCCGGAGGTGGTGACGTGCACCAGGGCGGGAATGGCGGTGCCGATGAACAGCGCGGCGGCCGCCATGCCGACGGCGGCCTGCCGCTTGCGCGCCCGCCGTGCGGGTACCGCGCGGCGCAGGTGGTCCAGCGTGCCGTCGCGCGGCTCCATGTCCTGGACGGCCGAGTGCAGCATCCGGCGCAGTGCCAGCTCGTCCGAGCCGAGCCCCTCGGGGCTCTTGTCGTCGGGGCCGTGGTTCACAGTTCCGTTCCCAGCGTGCGATTGCGTGTGCTCTTGCTCGTGGCGTTCCGTCGGCTCGTGCCAGGCATAGGGTTCGTGGCGCTCACGGGAATCGCCTCCCTCGGGGCGGTCGCTCACGTCGTCGCCTCCATGGCCACCCGCAGTGCCGCGATGCCGCGCGAACCGTACGCCTTCACCGAGCCCAGGGATATGCCGAGCGTCTCGGCGACCTGGGCCTCGGTCATGTCCGCGAAGTAGCGCAGGACCAGGACCTCGCGCTGGCGGCGCTGCAGGCCCTTCATCGCCTTGATGAGGTCCCGGCGCTCAAGCTGGTCGTAGGCACCTTCCTCGGCGCTGGCCATGTCCGGCATCGGCTTGGAGAGGAGCTTCAGGCCGAGAATGCGGCGGCGCAGGGCGGAGCGGGAGAGGTTGACCACCGTCTGGCGCAGATAGGCCAGGGTCTTCTCCGGGTCCCGGACGCGTTTGCGGGCCGAGTGGACGCGGATGAAGGCCTCCTGGACGACGTCCTCGCAGGAGGCGGTGTCGTCGAGGAGGAGTGCGGCGAGGCCGAGCAGCGAGCGGTAGTGCGCCCGGTAGGTCTCGGTGAGGTGGTCGACGGTCGTGCCGGTCGCCACGGTCTCCTCGGCGCCGTCACGCTGATTGGGTATGCGGGCGGGCCGCGCTGCGGGCATGGGCGCGATCACCGGCATGCCGCCGGCGGCACCGGGCATACGGGGTCGGAACGCCGCGCGCGGCGGCCGAAGGGCCGTGCCGCGGGACGCCGCCGTGAATTCGAGAACCTCTGCCACGCCAGTTGGACAAGCGTCCCCCCGCTGGGGTTGTACGCGCCGAGCATCACTTTTGCGTCGGACGCGCCGGATGCCACGACCGACGGCGTTTCCGCGGCCGGCAGCACACCCGACGGAGCCTCAAGTGCTGTCATGCGTCCCGCTCTTCCTTTATGTCCCATATGAACGGGCGTCCCCACGCCCAGATCACGGCGCCCCCACGCCTGGATCATCGCGCCACCACGGCCCGGAAGGGCTATCGCAAAGACGCTCCCCGCCCTCCGCGCGGTTGCGGAGGACGGGGAGGAAAATCTTCGGACGCCCGGGGACCCCGGATCAAGTGGTCCGGACCATTATCCGCACCACATGTGTCGTACACAGATCCTACAAATGGATCCGCTCCCATCGATGTGTTTTTTGGTACAGCACCGGTGTCACGAGAACTCCGCCGCCACCAGCTCGGCGATCTGGGCGGTGTTGAGCGCGGCGCCTTTGCGTAGATTGTCCCCGCATACGAAGAGTTCGAGCGCGGTGGGATCGTCGAGTGCGCGGCGCAGGCGGCCGACCCAGGTCGGGTCGGTGCCCACCACGTCGGCGGGGGTGGGGAACTCCCCGGCGTCCGGATTGTCGAACAGCACGACACCGGGCGCGGTGGCGAGGATCTCGCGCGCGCGGTCCACGGTGACCTCGCCCTGGAAGCGGGCGTGGACGGTGAGGGAGTGCGTGGTGACGACCGGAACGCGCACACAGGTCACGGCGACGGGCAGCTTCGGCAGGCCGAGGATCTTGCGGGACTCGTCCCGCACCTTCATCTCCTCCGAGGACCAGCCGTCCTCCTTGAGCGACCCGGCCCACGGTACGACGTTCAGCGCGACCGGCTCCGGGAACGGCCCGGTGCTGTCCCCCACGGCCCGCCGTACGTCACCGGGCTTGGTCCCGAGCTCCGTACCGGCGACCAGGGACAGCTGCGCCCGCAGCGTCTCGACGCCCGCGCGCCCCGCCCCGCTCACGGCCTGGTACGAGGACACCACCAGCTCGCGCAGCCCGAACTCGGCATGCAGCGCGCCCAGGGCGACGATCATCGACAGGGTCGTGCAGTTGGGGTTGGCGACGATCCCGCGCGGCCTGGCCCGCGCCGCGTGCGGATTGACCTCGGGCACCACGAGGGGCACGTCCGGGTCCATCCGGAAGGCGCCGGAGTTGTCCACGACCACCGCGCCCTTGGCGGCGGCGATCGGCGCCCAGTGCGCGGCGACCTCGTCCGGTACGTCGAACATGGCGACGTCGACCCCGTCGAAGGCCTCCTCCGACAGGGCCAGCACCTCGACCTCCTCGCCGCGCACGGCCAGCTTGCGCCCGGCCGAGCGCGGGGAGGCGACCAGGCGGATCTCGCCCCAGATGTCCGCGCGCTGGGACAGGATCTGGAGCATGACCGTGCCGACGGCTCCGGTCGCGCCCACGACCGCCAGCGTCGGACGTACGGTCGGCGCCATCAGCGGCCCGTGCCTCCGTAGACGACGGCCTCGTCGGTGTCGGAGTCGAGCCCGAAGGCGGTGTGCACGGCGCGGACGGCCTCGGGGACGTCGTCGGCCCGCGTGACGACCGAGATACGGATCTCGGAGGTCGAGATCAGCTCGATGTTCACGCTCGCGCCGGACAGCGCCTCGAAGAAGGAGGCCGTGACGCCCGGGTTCGTCTTCATACCGGCGCCGACCAGGGAGATCTTGCCGATCTGGTCGTCGTAGCGCAGCGACTCGAAGCCGATGCCGCCCTTGTTCTTCTCCAGGGCGTCGATGGCCTTGCGGCCCTCGGTCTTCGGCAGCGTGAAGGAGATGTCCGTCAGGCCCGTGGAGGCCGCGGACACGTTCTGCACGACCATGTCGATGTTGATCTCGGCATCGGCGATCGTGCGGAAGATCGCGGCGGCCTCACCCGGCTTGTCCGGCACGCCGACGACCGTGATCTTGGCCTCGGAGGTGTCGTGCGCGACACCGGAGATGATGGCCTGCTCCACCTTCTTGTCCCCTTGCTCGATCGGCTCGCTGCTGACCCACGTGCCCTGCAGCCCGCTGAAGGACGAGCGGACGTGGATCGGGATGTTGTAACGGCGGGCGTACTCCACACAGCGGTGGAGCAGCACCTTGGAGCCGGAGGCGGCGAGCTCCAGCATGTCCTCGAAGGCGATCCAGTCGATCTTCTTCGCCTTCTTCACCACACGCGGGTCGGCGGTGAACACGCCGTCGACGTCGGTGTAGATCTCGCAGACCTCGGCGTCCAGGGCGGCCGCGAGGGCCACCGCCGTGGTGTCGGAGCCACCGCGCCCGAGCGTGGTGATGTCCTTCTTGTCCTGGCTGACGCCCTGGAACCCGGCGACGATCGCGATGTTGCCCCTGTCCAGGGAGTCGCGGATCCGGCCCGGCGTGACGTCGATGATCCGGGCTTTGTTGTGAACCGAGTCGGTGATGACGCCTGCCTGGCTGCCGGTGAACGACTGGGCCTCGTGGCCCAGGTTTTTGATCGCCATGGCCAGCAACGCCATGGAGATCCGCTCTCCGGCGGTCAGCAGCATGTCGAACTCACGCCCGGCAGGCATCGGGGATACCTGCTCGGCGAGATCGATCAGCTCGTCCGTCGTGTCGCCCATCGCGGAAACGACGACGACCACCTGGTGGCCGTTCTTCTTCGCTTCCACGATCCGCTTGGCGACGCGCTTGATGCCCTCGGCATCCGCAACGGAGGAACCTCCGTACTTCTGCACGACAAGGCCCACGTGCGCTCCTCGCTCAGTCCGTCGATTGCGAGCTCAGTCTAACGAGCGTCCGAATATCCCCTCCGGGATACCGCATGGTGAGATGTCCGGACACCCGCGCCGAGCCCTCCTTGGCGAGTTCCCTGCCCAAAGTCACGCGAGTGATGGCTGTGACATGCGTTGCAGTCGGCCCGGCGGCTCGAAGGCTCCCGGACCGCGGGCGCGTCCCGCTACTTGGCCTGGTGCATCCCGAGCGGCTGCGCGATCTCCTGCTCCATGACCCGGCCCGCCTCGAACTCCAGGGTGTCGTCACCCACGCCCTGGTCGGTGTCCAGGCCGTCCAGTTCTTCGAGGGGCTGGTCGAGGCGGATGTGGGCGAGGACGGAGTGCAGGGCGCGCAGGGTGGCCGAGGCGGTCGTGCCCCAGTTGGAGAAGTAGGAGAACTGCCACCACCACAGGGCCTCGGTGGTGCGGCCCGCGCGGTAGTGGGCCATGCCGTGCCGCAGGTCCGTGATGACGTCGGCGAGGTCGTCGGAGATCCGGGCGGGGACCGGCGCCTTGCGCGGCTCGTAGGGGTCGAAGACCTCGGAGTAGACGTCGATCGGCTCCAGGAGCCGGGCGAGGTTCTCGCGGAGCCCGTCGACATCGACGTCCGGACCGGCGTCGGGCTCGTAGCGCTCGTCGGGGACGATGTCCTCGTGCGCGCCGAGGCGGCCGCCGGCCAGAAGCAGCTGGGAGACCTCCAGGAGGAGGAAGGGGACGGCCGAGCTCGGCTCGTCTCCCTTGGCCACCTCCGTGACCGCGACCAGGAAGCTCTCCACCTGGTCCGCGATCTGGACGACGAAGTCGTCCGGGTTCTGCGACGTGGCGTGCAGCGTGGCGTCAGACATCTAGGAGTCGTCTCCCCTCGAAGGCGCGGCCGAGGGTGACCTCGTCCGCGTATTCCAGGTCGCCACCCACCGGGAGGCCGCTGGCCAGGCGGGTGACCTTCAGGCCCATGGGCTTGATCATGCGGGCGAGGTACGTCGCCGTCGCCTCGCCTTCGAGATTGGGGTCCGTGGCGAGGATCAGCTCGGTGACGGTGCCGTCCGCCAGGCGCGCCAGGAGCTCCCGTATGCGCAGGTCGTCGGGGCCGACGCCCTCGATCGGGCTGATCGCTCCGCCCAGGACGTGGTAGCGGCCGCGGAACTCGCGGGTGCGCTCGATCGCGACCACGTCCTTGGGCTCCTCGACCACGCAGATGACCGACTGGTCGCGGCGCGGGTCCCGGCAGACCGCGCACAGCTCTTCCTGCGCGACGTTGCCGCAGGTCGCGCAGAAGCGGACCTTCGCCTTCACTTCGAGGAGGGCCTGGGCCAGGCGCCGTACGTCCGTCGGCTCCGCCTGCAGGATGTGGAAGGCGATCCGCTGCGCGCTCTTCGGACCGACGCCGGGCAGCCGCCCCAGCTCGTCGATGAGGTCCTGAACCACGCCTTCGTACAACGGACTGCCCTTCCTGGAGTCTTACGGTACGTACGGTAGTTGGCTGCCGCCTTTCCTAGGAAGGCGGTGCGGGTGTCGCGCGAGCGACGAACATCAGAACGGCAGTCCGGGGATGCCGGTTCCGCCACCGAGCCCCTGGGCGAGCGGGCCGAGCTTCTGCTGCTGAAGGGTCTGCGCGTTCTCGTTGGCCGCCTGGACGGCCGCGACGATCAGGTCGGCGAGGGTCTCGGTGTCGTCGGGGTCCACGGCCTTCGGATCGATCTTCAGGCCGCGCAGCTCACCGGCACCGGTCACGGTGGCCCGCACCAGGCCGCCACCCGCCTGCCCGTCGACCTCCGTGTTCGCCAGCTCCTCCTGGGCCCGCGCCAGGTCCTGCTGCATCTTCTGGGCCTGCTGGAGCAACTGCTGCATGTTGGGCTGGCCACCACCGGGAATCACGATCAGCTCCTGGTTCGTCGTTTCCTCCGTTGTGCACGAGCCTACGTGTTCACCGCAGCCATCGCCCCGCCACTCTTTCGAGTGAGACCGAGGGGGACCCTATACCTGACCAAGGCCCTCTTCCGGGCGGAAAATAGGCGAAAGCTTCGTCTTCGCCACCCATTGGGCGGTAGGAAGGGGGCCGCACATCGGCATCGAATATCACGCAGCGTGATGGATCGGGATCAACTAGATCAACGCCGTCAGGGTCAGTACGTAGTCGGTATCGGTCGTGAGTAGGGAGTGCCGGGTGGGTCAGCCGGAGATGCAGCCCGAGGGTCCGCCTCAGGACGAGCGCGGCGAGGGGGCGGCCGGGCTGCGGCCGGGCGATCTGACCGGGCGGGTGTTTCCGCTCGGGGACTGGGGCGAGCCGGCCGAGCGGCTCGACGAGCTGTACCGGTGGGTGGAGCGGGGGGCACTGGAGACCGCGGCCTGGTATCTCGCCGACCGGGTGTGGAAACGGCGCACCGCCCGGGTGCTGCGGGTGGGGGCGGCCTCGGGGGCGGTGTGCGGGACCGCGCTGCCGCTGCTGGACCTGACCGGGGCGCTCGACTCGGGCGCGCCCTGGGGGTATCTGGCGCTGGTGTTCGCCGTGGCGTGCGTGGGGATCGACCGCTTCTTCGGCGTGACGTCCGGATGGATAAGGGACGTGGCCACCGCGCAGGCCGTGCAGCGCAGGCTCCAGGTGTTGCAGTTCGACTGGGCCTCGGAATGCGTGCGCGAGGTGCTGGGACCGGCCGAGGGAACGGCCAGCGAGGCCACCGAGCGGTGCCTGAGCGTGCTGCGGCGGTTCTCGGAGGACGTGACGGAGCTGGTCCGCGCGGAGACGGCCGACTGGATGGTGGAGTTCCGGACGGGGCCCGCGCCGCTGGGCATCCAGGCGGCGGTGGCCGCGACCGGGGGCCGGGCCGAGCCGGGCATCTGGCAGGGCCGCTTCCCGCTGCCGCCCGCCAACGGCACCCGCCCCAACATGCCCCGCCAGCGCCCGCCCGAGCCCCGGTGACGTACGCGCGCGGTCAGGCGCAGAGCTTCATGCCCTCCGGGGTCCGGCACGGCACATGGCCGTGGGTGCGGATCACGTCCTGGCCGTTTCCGCGGGAGAGGTACGTCAGGAAGCTCGACACCAGGGAGTCGGCCGGCGGCTGGCCGTAGGTGTACGCGTACTCGATCTCGCGGTACGGATACGCGCTCCTGCCGTGCTCGATGGCGTCCACCGACGGGGCGTCGGCGTCGAGGTCGAGGAACCCCGGATGGTGCGGTCGGTGAACACCGCGGTCGGACCGTGCGGTTCGGGGCTGGTGTGGTCGTCGCGGTCGATGCCCTGCGAGCCGTCGTTCTCGACGCGCAGCAGCACGAGGGTCGCGTCGGTCATGTCCGGCGCCTCGTCGAACAGGCCCAGCCGGCGGTTGGCCCGGCCCGAGCGCACGTCGTCGCCTATCGGGTTGTCCATCTGCACGCGGTAGCCAACCCGCTTGCGGCGCGGCACCCGGCGCTCGTACCGGACCATGCCGGCCGAGGCGGCGATGCCCAGGACGGCCGTACCGATGGCTACGACGTTCTCCGTGCTCAGCCACTCCATGTGGGTGCCCCCGCCACTCCCCGGAGTCGGATGGTGGGGTCACCGTACGCGCGCCGAAGGGGACGATCCGGCCTCGTCGGCTGAAGTTCGCCCGACGTTCAACGGCCTCCCACGGACCGGGACTTCATCCCCACATCGTCACTGCCGTGTGTACGTCAGGCTCTCCCCATTGCCCTGGTTGACCTGCTTCGACCGCTTCAGCGTGCCGTCGGACAGCAGCGTGACCTCGGTGGCCTCGCCCGGGGTGCAGGACGAACGCGGCTGTCCGGACGTGACGTCGGACGGCCCGATCAGCAACGGACCGTTGCCGCCGGGCCGTTCGGCCAGCTTCGCCTCGAACACGCAGTGGTAGCTGCCGCCCCCTTCGGTGGGCCCGTCGGCGACGAGCGTGAGCACCGTGTCCCCCACCTTTCCCTGACGGATGGTCAGTTCACGGGTGTTGTGCCCGGCGGCGTTGTCGATCGACGTCTCCCAGGTCCCCAGGTACCCGGCCGGGACCGCTCCGTCGGCCGGCGCGGAGGAGGTGGGCGCCGAGGTCGTCGGGGCGGGCTCGGAACCGGTCGGCCCGGCGGTGGTGGGCGCGCCGGTGGTCGGGGAGCCGGCGACCGGGCCGGCGCCCTTGCCGTCGCCGCCCTGCATCAGCGCGTACACCGAGCCGCCCGCGGCGAGCGCGACGACCAGCGCGATCACCACGAGCAGCGCTGTGGCGCGGCCGTTGCTGCCGGCCGGCTCCTGGGGCGCGCCGCCGCCGGGCGGGTAGGCCTGGGTGGGGGCGACGGGCGGCGGGCCGTACGGCGGGGTCGAGCCGAGGCCTCCGGCGTACGGGTTGTACGGCTGCTGGGCACCGGGCCAGCCACCGGTACCGGGCTGCTGCGGGTAACCGTGGGCGTGGGGCTGCGGGTGCTGCTGCGGATAGCCGTACGCCGGGTGGGGCGGCGGCGTCCCGGGCGGCGGCGTCTGGCCGACCATCGTGGGCAGGTGGTTCACCGGCCCGCCCGGCGCCCGCGGGCCCCCGGGCGGGGGCGACGCGGAGGCGTCGTCGGAGGCGGGGGCGTGCTCGGGCGAGGCGGCGGGAACGGGAGCGGCCATCCGGTCCCCGGCGGGCCCCGGCTGCTTGGACATACGGTCCACGCCCGGGCTCTGCTCGGGCATGCGGTCCGGCACCTGACCCGGTCCCTGCCCCTGCGCCGGCACGGACGCGCCCCCGACCGCGGGCGAACCCTGCGGACCGCCCGCACCGCCCGCGCCCCCGACCGCCGCCGGGCCCTGCGGGTCCTCCGTGTCCAGGAGCTGCACCGCGTGCCGGCCCAGCTGGGCCACCAGGGTGCCCGGCAGCCAGGGGTCCCGTGAGCGGCCGCCGGAGACCGTGTCCTCCGCGCCCGTGCGCTCCAGGATCCCCTCCAGCGTCGGCCGGGCGGCCGGGTCCTTCTTCAGGCAGTCGCGGACGAGGTCGGCGATGCCCTCGGGCACGCCCTCCAGGTCGGGCTCCTCCTGGGCGATGCGGAACATCAGGGCGTGCACCCCGCTGTGGGCGGCCCCGAAGGGAAGCCTGCCGGTCATCGCGTAGGCCAGCACGGAGCCGAGGCAGAAGACGTCGCAGGCGGTCGTGATCCGGTCGCCGCGCACCTGCTCGGGCGACATGAAGCCGGGCGAGCCGATCATGGAGCCGGTGCGGGTGAGCCAGTCCCCGGTCAGGGTCTCCAGCGCCCGCGCGATACCGAAGTCGATGACCCGCGGCCCGTCGATGGTCACCAGCACGTTCGACGGCTTGAGGTCGCGGTGGACGATCCCGGCCGCGTGGATGTCCTTGAGGGCGTGCGCGAGACCTGCGGCGAGGATCCGTACCGACCGCTCGGGCAGGGCCCCGTGGTCGTGCCCGACGACCTGCTGGAGGCTCGGCCCCGCGACGTACCCGGTGGCCACCCACGGCACGGCGGCCTCGGTGTCCGCGTCCAGCACGGGCGCGGTCCAGTACCCGCCGACCCGCCGCGCGGCCTGCACCTCCTGCCGGAAGCGGGCCCGGAACTCCTCCTGCGCGGCGAGTTCCTCGCGCACCAGCTTCACGGCGACGGTGCGGCCCCGGTCGGACCGGGCCAGGTACACATGCCCCATACCGCCCGCGCCGAGCCGCGCCAGCAGCCGGTACGCCCCGATCTGCTGCGGATCTCCGGGTGTCAGCTTCTCCATGGCTGCGCCGCCTTCCCCCCGTAGGTGTGCAACGGACCGAGAATAATGCGGTCGCTCGGACAGTCGCGCGGAGCGGTGTCTACGGTTCCGTAACAGACAATCTGTCGCGGAAACCCCCCGACCAGGGAACAGGACGCCGATACCGCGTCCGCATCCCGGACATTTACGCTCGCCCGCATGACCCCTCAGCCCAACCCTCAGGCCGGCGCCGCCGTCAAGGCCGCGGACCGCGCCCACGTGTTCCACTCCTGGTCCGCGCAGGAGCTCATCGACCCGCTCGCCGTCGCCGGTGCGGAGGGGTCGTACTTCTGGGACTACGACGGCAAGCGCTACCTCGACTTCACCAGCGGGCTCGTCTACACGAACATCGGCTACCAGCACCCGAAGGTCGTCGCCGCGATACAGGAGCAGGCCGCACACCTGACCACCTTCGCGCCCGCCTTCGCCATCGAGGCCCGCTCGGAGGCGGCCCGGCTGATCGCCGAGCGGACGCCCGGCGACCTGGACAAGATCTTCTTCACCAACGGCGGCGCCGACGCCGTCGAGCACGCGGTGCGCATGGCCCGCCTGCACACCGGCCGTCCGAAGGTGCTGTCGGCCTACCGCTCGTACCACGGCGGCACGCAGCAGGCGGTGAACATCACCGGTGACCCGCGCCGCTGGCCCTCCGACGGCGCGAACGCCGGTGTCGTCCACTTCTGGGCGCCCTTCCTGTACCGCTCCCGCTTCTATGCGGAGACCGAGGAGCAGGAGTGCGCGCGGGCCCTGGAGCACCTGGAGACGACGATCGCCTTCGAGGGACCGGGGACCGTCGCCGCGATCGTCCTGGAGACCGTTCCGGGCACCGCGGGCATCATGGTGCCGCCGCCCGGTTACCTGGCGGGCGTGCGCGAGCTGTGCGACAAGTACGGGATCGTGTTCATCCTGGACGAGGTCATGGCCGGGTTCGGGCGGACCGGTGAGTGGTTCGCGGCCGACCTGTTCGACGTCGTGCCCGACCTGATGACCTTCGCCAAGGGCGTGAACTCCGGCTATGTGCCGCTCGGCGGTGTCGCCATCTCCGGGAAGATCGCGGAGACCTTCGGCAAGCGCGCCTACCCGGGCGGGCTGACGTACTCCGGCCATCCGCTGGCCTGCGCCGCCGCCGTCGCCACGCTCGATGTGATGGCGGAGGAGGGGGTCGTCACCAACGCGAAGAACCTGGGCGCGACCGTCGTCGAGCCGGCCCTGCGCGCGCTGGCCGAGCGGCACCCGAGCGTCGGCGAGGTGCGCGGCGTGGGCATGTTCTGGGCGCTCGAACTGGTGAAGGACCGGGAGACCCGGGAGCCGCTGGTGCCCTACAACGCGGCGGGCGAGGCGAACGCGCCGATGGCCGCCTTCGGTGCCGCCGCGAAGAAGCACGGCCTGTGGCCCTTCATCAACATGAACCGCACCCACGTCGTCCCGCCGTGCAACGTGACGGAGGCCGAGCTGAAGGAGGGCCTCGCCGCCCTGGACGCCGCGCTGAGCGTGGCCGACGAGTACACGGTGTAGGTGAGGACCGCAACACCAAGGCTCACCTGGGGCAACCCGAACGCGTAAGGTGGCGTGCTCGTAGACATGGACGAGTACGTCACCCGCACGCGTGAGGAAAGGGCCCCGACCATGCCCGGCAACGGTGCCGTGACCCGCAGTACCCTGCGCCAGCAGATCGCGGACGCGCTTCGTGACGAGGTGCTGGCCGGGCGGCTCCTGCCGGGGCGGGAGTTCACGGTGAAGGAGATCGCCGAGCAGTACGGAGTCTCGGCGACGCCGGTCCGGGAGGCGCTGGTCGATCTGTCCGCGCAGGGGATCCTGGAGGCGGACCAGCACCGCGGCTTCCGCGTCCCGGAGTACACGCTCGACGACTACCGCGGCATGATCCAGGCCCGCAGCCTGGTCACCGACGGCATGTTCCAGGCCCTGCTGACCGGCCACCCGGCGTTCCGGGACCCGCTGGACCCCCGCACGCCCGCCGCGCTCGCCGCCGTCCGCCGGCGCGGCGAGGAGGCGCGGCGCGCCGCCGGTGCCGGGGACCTGTCCGTGCTGATCGGCTACGACCTGCGGTTCTGGCGCGAGCTCAGCGCCCTGTTCGGCAACCCCTACCTCGCCGACTTCCTGCACCGGCTGCGCGTGCAGTCCTGGGTGTGCGCGGTGCGGTACCTGCGCCGGCTGCCCGATCTGCGCGGCCGACTGTGGTCCGGGCACACCGAGCTGGTGGAGGCGCTGTCCCGGCAGGACTTCGAGGCGGCACGGGCGGTCGTCTCCGCGTACAACGCGCACTCCCTCGCCCTCATCGAGCGACTGGCCGCCGGATGAGCGGCCGCTCCCCGGGGGTCGACCTCTCGGTCGTCGTCCCCGCCTACAACGAGGAAGAGCGTCTCGGCCCCACTCTCACCGCCATCACCCGCTACCTCGGCGACGGCGAGGGCCGCTGGGGCGAGTGGGAGGTGATAGTCGCCGACGACGGCTCGACCGACGGCACCGGCGACGTCGTCACCGCCCTGGAGCATCCGCGCGTCCAACTCGTCACCAGCCCCCGCAACCGGGGCAAGGGCCACGCCCTGCGCCTCGGTGTCGCCGCCTCGCGGGGCCGCCGGGTGCTGGTCACGGACGCCGACCTGGCGGCGCCGATCGAGGAGCTGGAGCGGCTCGACAAGGCGCTCAGCGACGGGCACTCGGCGGCGATCGGCTCGCGTTCCGTGCCCGGCGCGGCCATCGGGACCCACCAGCACCGGGTGCGCGAACTGCTCGGCCGCGCCGGGAACTTCCTGATACGCGCGACGGCCGTGCCCGGCATACGGGACACCCAGTGCGGCTTCAAGCTGTTCGAGGGCGACAAGGCCCGCGAGGTCTTCGCCGGCTCCCGGCTGGAGGGCTGGGGCATCGACGTGGAGGTGCTCCAGCAGTTCCGCCGGCGCGACTGGGCCGTCACCGAGGTCCCGGTCCGCTGGAGCCACCAGCCCGGCTCCAAGGTCGCCCCCCTCGACTACGCCCGCGTCCTGGCCGACCTGGGCCGCCTGCGGGCCCGCGCGATACGGCCCGCCGACCTCCTGGCCACCGCCCTGTTCCTGCTGATGGCGGTGGCCCTCTACTCGGGGCGGTTCTTCGACCCCGGCCACCGCTACTTCCCGGACTCGCTCCAGGACCAGAACCAGTGGGAATGGTTCTTCGCGGTGACCGCCGACAACGTCGCCCACCTGCGCAATCCCCTCTTCTCCGATCTCCAGGGCTTCCCGGACGGCGTGAACCTGATGGCCAACACGGTCATGCTGGGCGTGTCCGTGCCCTTCGCGCCGCTCACACTGCTCGCGGGCCCGGCGGTCTCGCTGAGCGTCTGCATGACACTGGGCCTGGCCGTGACGGCGGCCGCCTGGTACAGGCTGATCGTGAAACGGGTCGTTCAGCGACGGCCGGCCGCCTTCGTCGGCGCCTCGCTGGCCGCCTTCGCGCCCCCGATGGTCAGCCACGCCAACGCGCACCCCAACTTCGTGATCCTGTTCATGATCCCGCTGATCATCGAGCGGGCGCTGCGGCTGTGTGCGGGCGCCCGGGTCGTCCGGGACGGGATCGTGCTCGGCCTGATGGCGGCCTACCAGATCCTCCTCGGAGAAGAACCCTTCCTGCTCGCCGCCCTGGGCATGACCCTGTTCGCCGCCTCCTACGCGCTGGTGCGCCGGGACGTGGCCCGCCGGTCCTGGCGTCCGCTGCTGAAGGGCCTGCTGATCGGCGGGGCGGTCTGTCTGCCCCTGGTCGCCTATCCCCTGTACTGGCAGTTCGCCGGGCCACAGAGCTACACGAGCGTGCTGCACGGCGACAACGCGGGCAACAGCCCCCTGTCGCTGCTCGCCTTCGCCGAGCGCTCCCTGATCGCGGGCAACGCGGAGTCTGCGAACGCGCTCTCCCTCAACCCCACCGAGCAGAACGCCTTCTACGGCTGGCCGCTGGTCGCCCTCGCCTTCACGATCGTCGTACGGCTGTGGGAGCAGGCGCTCGTCAAGGCGCTGGCGTTCACGGCGGTGGGCGCGGCCCTGCTGTCCCTCGGCCCGAAGATCCGCATCCCGCTCACCGATCTCGTCTACCCCGGCCCCTGGGCGCTGCTCGCCCACAAGCCGCTCTTCGAGTCGGTCATCGAGGGCCGGGTGGCGATGATCTGCGGCCCGGCGCTGGGCATGCTGCTGGCCGTCGCGGTCGACCGGCTGCTGGCCACCACCGGCCGGGGGGTGCAGTACGTCGGCCTGCTCGCCGTCCTGCTCGCCCTGCTCCCGCTGGTCCCGGCGCCGCTGAAGTCGGTGGACCGGGTGGAGGTGCCGGCGTTCTTCGCGGACGGCATGTGGAAGTCGTACGTCCATGACGGCGAGTCCCTCGTGCCCCTGCCGCTGCCCGACCCGGGGGCGGCGGAGGCCCTGCACTGGCAGACGACCGCCGACCTGGGCTTCAAGATGCCGGGCGGCTACTACAACGGCCCGTACGGCAAGGACCGTATCGGCATCTACGGCGCCTCACCGCGCTTCACCTCGAACATGCTGCGGGACGTGCGCTACTCCGGCCGGATCCCGGTGATCGGCAAGAACTGGCGGGCGCAGGCCCAGCGGGACTTCGCCTACTGGAAGGCGGGCGCCCTGGTGGTCGCGCCGCAGCCCAACGACGACGCCCTGCGCAAGGCCGTGCAGCAGCTGACCGGGCGTCCCGGGAAGTGGACCGGCGGAGTGTGGGTATGGGACCTGCACGGGGGGAACTGACCCCGAGCCGCACCAATTACTCTGCTTATCCATGCCTTGAGCACCGCGCTGTGTGAGGAGCCCTCTTTGGCCTGTGACCTGTGGCTGGTACCGCTCGTGGACGTGTTGTGCCACACGCCCGACAACCCGTTCGCCGAGGAACTCGCGCAATACAACAAGGTGCTCGCCGAGGCCGGGCTCCCACCGGTGCCGGTGTACCAGTACATGCCGGGCCTGTCCGGTGAGGTGGCCCCGGTGGCCGGCTTCGACTACGACGCGCTGCACTTCCTGCGCCGGGTGTACCTGCTGCAGGTGTGCGGGCTGCCGGTGACGCCGGTGGACGAACTGGGCGGCGACTACGAGCAGCTCCTGGAGATGTTCGAGTCGACGGCCCAGCAGTCGCACCTGGTCTGGCACTACGACCACGCGGGCGCCTATGTCCCGGTCGACTTCCCGCACCCGCTCTCGAACGACGAACTCCTCGCGAGCGGCGGCCCGCTGGGCTCCTCGCAGACCCTGCTGCGCGAGCTGGAGTACGTGGCCCCGTCGATCGGCATCGACCCGGCCAACCCGCCGGCCGCCCCGCAGCCCCCCTCCGCCCCGACGGAGCTGGAGGAACCGGCCGTTCCGGCGCCGTACGACCCCAGTCCCTTCGCCCGCGAGCGGCACGTCTGGCTCGGCCTGCACGCGGCCGCGACGCGGTCCCTGGCGCAGGGCTCGATGATCGTCTTCAGCTGAACGGCCCGACGCCGAGCGGCCGGACGAGGAGGGCGCCCGCACGGGGCGCCCTCCCGCTCGAAGGGGCGGCTCAGAACACCGGCGTTCCGGCCTGGGTCAGCTTCCAGTCGACGGCCGCGAAGTCCGCCGGGTCGAGGGTCTTCTTCGCCGTCACGTAGTCGATCATCAGCTGGCGGATCTCGTTCGTCGAGCTGTACGCGTTCGGCGCCGAGGCGATGTGCGGGTACCCCGAACCGCCGTTCGCCCGGTAGTTGTTGACCGCCACGACGAAGACCTGGTCGTCGGCGACCGGGGCCCCGCCGTAGGTCAGGTTCTTGATCCGGGAGCCCTCGGCCCGGGCGATGTCGATCTCGTAGGAGACGCCCGCCGCGGTGTCGTACATGTAGTCCCAGAAGTTGTTGGCGTTGGTGAGGGTCGCGGTGTCGACCTTCGTGCCGGCCGGGACCTGGTGGTAGTACTTCGCCGCGTACTCCAGGTAGGCCTTGAGCTGGGCGCCGGTGAGCTTCTTGCCGTACAGGGTGTTGTCGTAGATGTAGAGCCCGGCGATGTCCTTGATGGTCACGCTGCCCTTGGGGATGTCGGCCGTGCGGCTGAAGGGCGCGGCCACGGAGATCAGCGGGAGCGCCGCGTCCGCCGTGGACAGGCCCGCCTTCACCGTGTCCATCTGGACCTTGTGGATGAAGTCCATGATCGGCACGTCCTTCCAGCAGGACTCGGCCGCCGAGAGGTCCTCGGTACAGGTGCCGACCGCCGTGTTGACGTACTTGACCACGAGGTCGTGGTCCGCCGTGAGGAGCCGGGTGATCTCCGGGTCCTCCGCCACGTCCTTGGGGTTGAGGGTCTGCGCCTTCTTGCTCGTCACCTTCCACTGCCCGTGGTGCAGTTCGAGCTCGAAGTCGAAGACGCTGAGGCGGTAGCCCCAGCAGTACGGCTCGGAGAGGAGGACCTCCTCGCCGGTCTCCGCGTTCTTCACCGTGTACGACGGAACTTCGACGTGGGTGTGGCCGACGAGGATCGCGTCGATGCCGGGGACCTGCTCGGCGACCAGGTTGGAGGCGTTCTCGGTGTACGGGAGCGCGTCACCGTACGAGGACGAGCCGTCCAGGCCGGAGTGGTCGGTCAGGAAGACGACGTCGCAGCCGAGGGCGCGCAGCCGCGGCACGTACTTCTTGGCCTGCTCGACGAGGCCCGGGAAGACCATCTTTCCGCTGACGTTGTCCTTGTCCCACAGCGCGATACCGGGGTTGGTCAGGCCGAGGATGCCGACCTTGATGTCCGGGGCGCCCGGCACACAGATCCGCTTCACGGTGTACGGCCGGAAGGCGGGCCGGAGCGTCTTCGCGTCCAGGGCGTTGGCGCCGAGCAGCGGGAAGCGGCACTGGCTCTCGAACCTGCGCAGCACGTCGATGCCGTAGTTGAACTCGTGGTTGCCGAGGGCCGCGGCGTCGTAGCGCATGTGGTTCATGGCGACGGCCATCGGGTGCTGGGGGCCGCGCTTGCCGTCGGTGCCGGTGATGGGGTCGACGCGCGCGAAGTAGTAGGCCAGGGAGGTGCCCTGGATGATGTCGCCGGCGTCGACGAGCAGCACGCGGTGCTCGCCCTTCGCCTCGCGCTGCTGCTTGATGAGGGTGGCCACCCGGGCCACGCCCACGGAGTTGCCCGCCTTGTCGCTGTAGGCCGCGTCCTTGTAGTAGTCCCAGTCGAAGACGTGGCTGTGCAGGTCGGTGGTGCCGAGGATGGAGAACGACCAGGTGCGGGGCGCCTTTTCGGGGCTGGGGTCGGCGGCCTCGGCGGTACCGGTGCCGACCGCCCCGGCTGCGGCGACGGCGGCACCGGTGACGGCCGACTTCTGCATGAACTGCCGGCGGTTCATGGGAGGGACGGACATACGGGGCTCCTGAACTGGGAGAGGGAGGAGGGACGGCAACTACCCGCGTAGATGCTTGCCCTCCGCCGGATCCGGGCGGAACCAGGAGCAGCCCATGGGCCGGTCAAGGATGTCCATGACCGGCCCAAGGCGCCGTGCTTTCAAGCGACTTACAGGAACGAGTTGATCTCGATCGTCTCATCCCGGCCCGGACCCACGCCGATCGCGGAGATCGGGGCGCCGGACATCTCCTCCAGCGCCTTGACGTAGTTCTGGGCGTTCTTCGGCAGGTCCGAGAAGGACTTGGCCTTGGTGATGTCCTCCGACCAGCCCGGCAGCGTCTCGTAGACCGGCTTCGCGTGGTGGAAGTCCGTCTGCGAGTACGGCAGCTCCTCGACCCGCTTGCCGTCGATCTCGTACGCCACACAGACCGGGATCTGCTCCCAGCCGGTCAGCACGTCCAGCTTGGTGAGGAAGAAGTCGGTGAGGCCGTTGACGCGGGTCGCATAGCGGGCGATCACGGCGTCGAACCAGCCGCAGCGGCGGTCGCGGCCCGTGGTCACACCCCGCTCGCCGCCGATGCGGCGCAGTGCCTCGCCGTCCTCGTCGAACAGCTCGGTCGGGAACGGACCGGCGCCGACGCGGGTGGTGTACGCCTTGAGGATGCCGATGACCCGGCTGATCTTCGTGGGGCCCACGCCCGCACCGGTGCAGGCGCCGCCCGCGGTGGGGTTGCTGGACGTCACGAAGGGGTACGTGCCGTGGTCGATGTCGAGCAGGGTGCCCTGACCGCCCTCGAACAGGACGACCTTGTTCTCCTCCAGCGCCCGGTTGAGGACCAGGACGGTGTCGGTGACGTAGGGCTTGATCCGCTCGGCGTAGCCCAGCAGCTCCTCGACCACCTGGTCGGCGGAGATGACGCGCCGGTTGTACAGCTTGGTGAGCAGCTGGTTCTTGACGTCGAGCGCCGCCTCTACCTTCTGCTGCAGGATCGACTCGTCGTACAGGTCCTGGACCCGGATGCCGACACGGTTGATCTTGTCGGCGTAGGTCGGACCGATGCCGCGGCCGGTCGTACCGATCTTGCGCTTGCCGAGGAAGCGTTCCGTCACCTTGTCGACGGTCACGTTGTACGGCGTGATGATGTGCGCGTTACCGCTGATCAGGAGCTTGGACGTGTCGACGCCACGCTCGTTCAGACCGCTCAGCTCGGAGAGCAGGACCGACGGGTCGACGACGACACCGTTGCCGATGACCGGCGTACAACCGGGCGAGAGGATTCCGGAAGGGAGCAGGTGGAGTGCATACTTCTGGTCGCCCACGACGACCGTGTGGCCGGCGTTGTTGCCGCCCTGGTAGCGCACTACATAATCCACCGAGCCACCGAGCAGGTCGGTGGCCTTCCCCTTGCCTTCGTCACCCCACTGAGCACCGAGCAGCACAAGTGCGGGCACGCGCGTACACCCCTTCCGGGCGGGGCATGTCCAAGGTCAGGGGCGTGGGCGTAAGGTTCACCGCCGCATACCACCGCGACCGCCGTTGGTCGCACAACCGTCGGACCGGATGCCCCGGAATAGACGAAGCCCCTGGCGCAATAGCGCAAGGGGCTCTTGCACAAAGATGCTACCCGAGGAAGCGAGGCAGGACCGAGGTGGCGACCTTCGCGACGTCCGATCAGCTGCTGGTGGTCATCGATCCGGCAGCCCGGCAGACGGACGGCGAGTCCGTACGGATCGCGAAAGACGTGCTCAGCGCGGGTGCGGCGACCAAGGTGTGCCTGCCGGACGGACCCGAGGAATTCGCCCGGGCACTGGCCCGGCGCGGGTCCCGGCGGCCGGTGGTCGTCGGCGACGACCGCGCTCTGGTCCGGGCGGTGTCCCAGCTGCACCGGCAGCGGGACCTGGCCGGATGCGTGCTGTCGGTGGTGCCGGTCGGGCAGGCGGCCCTGGCGGCGTCCCTCGGGGTGCCGGCCGGTGCGGTGGCGGCGGCGCGGGCCGTGCTGGACGGGGCCGCGCGGCAACTGGACCTGCTGGTCGACGACAGCGACGGGGTGGTGCTGGGCACGCTGGGCATTCCGCCGTCGCCGGCGCGGGCGGCGGCGGCCGCGGAGCCGGTGAGCGTCGCCTCGGGGCGGCCGTGGCTGCGTACGACGTACCGCTCCCTGGTCCGCAACCTGGCCCCCCGCCCGGCCCGCCTCGCCTCCGTGCCCTGCCCGGGCCCCTCCCGGCTCCGGGTCGAGGTCGACGGCGAGACGGTCGTGGACCTGGACCAGCCGGTCGAGACGGTGTCGGTGGCCCCGGGTACGGGCGGGATGGCCTCGGTGGAGGTACGGCCCCTGTCGGTGGGCGCGGAGGCGACCCCGCTGCGGGTCTGTGGGCAGACGGTGACCGTCGCCGGGGCGGATTTCCGCTACCGGGCGGACTCGGCCGTGTCAGGGCCTGTGCGGCGGCGGACGTGGCGGGTGGTGGAAGGCGCCTGGGGTCTCACCTTGCCCTCGGCGTGAGGGGGGAGGCGGGGTCACCCCTGCCCGAAGGTCTTCTCCCGGTGCACCCGCCAGCGCTCCATCATGGCCGCGATCTCGCCGTCGACGAACTCGAAGAAGGCGAGGGTCTCGGCCATGCGGCGTCCCGCGGGCGTGTCCGCGCCCAGGCTGTGGACGCCGTCGCGCAGCGCCCCCTCCCACCGCTTGAGGACGGCCTCGCGGTTGGTCAGGGCCTCGTACCACTGGTTGCTGTGCACGCGGTAGCGCTCCCGCCGCGATCCGGGCTCGCGCTCGCGGGACACCATGTGCTGCTGCGCCAGGTAGCGCACCGCGCCGGAGACCGCGGCGGGGCTGACCTGGAGCTGTTCGCCCAGTTCGGCGGAGGTCAGAGCACCGTCGTCGCAGGACAGGAGCGCGGCGAAGACCCGGGCGGGCATCCGCTGCATCCCGGCCTCGACGAGCTGCGCCGCGAAGGACTCGACGAACTGCGACACGGCCTCCGCATCCCGCCGGCCACCGGCTGATTCCGTCATGGGATCACCCTACCGGAGCTTCACGCACTTCCTTAACTTCACAAATTTCTGAAAGAAGCGTACGTTCTGAGCCATGACGAAGGCAATCACCGTCTCCGGACTGCGCAAGTCGTTCGGCAGCACGCACGCCCTGGACGGCCTCGACCTGGACGTCGAGACCGGCGAGGTCCACGGCTTCCTCGGCCCGAACGGCGCGGGCAAGTCGACCGCCATCCGGGTGCTGCTCGGGCTGCTGCGCGCCGACGCGGGCGCCGCGCAGGTGCTGGGCCGCGACCCGTGGACGGACGCGGTGGAGGTGCACCGCCGCATCGCCTACGTCCCCGGCGACGTCACCCTGTGGCGCAACCTCTCCGGCGGCGAGGTCATCGACCTGTACGGCCGCCTGCGCGGGGGCCTCGCCCCCCGGCGCCGGGCGGAGCTGATCGAGCGCTTCGAGCTGGACCCCACCAAGAAGGGCCGCACGTACTCGAAGGGCAACCGGCAGAAGGTCGCCCTGGTCGCCGCCTTCGCCTCCGACGTCGACCTGCTGATCCTGGACGAGCCGACCTCGGGCCTGGACCCGCTGATGGAGGAGGTCTTCCAGCGCTGCGTGGAGGAGGAACGCGACCGCGGCCGTACCATCCTGCTCTCCTCGCACATCCTGAGCGAGGTCGAGGAGCTCTGCGACCGGGTCAGCATCATCCGCAAGGGCCGTACGGTCGAGACCGGATCGCTCGCCGACCTGCGCCACCTCACCCGCACCAGCGTGTCCGCCGAACTCGCGGGCCCGCCCAACGGGCTCGCGCACCTGCCCGGCGTCCACGACCTCGACGTGCGGGGCCGCCGGGTCCGTCTGCAGGTCGACACCGACCAGCTGGACGGCGTACTGCGGCAGTTGAGCGAGTCGGGGGTGCGCTCGCTGACCTCGACCCCGCCGACGCTGGAGGAACTCTTCCTGCGTCACTACCAGGACGAGGTGGCCCGATGACCACGCCCGCGACCCGGGCGCCGCGCGGCTCGCGCCAACTGGCCGGCACCGGCACCCTGTTGCGCTTCGCGCTGCGCGGCGACCGGGTGATGATCCCGGTCTGGATCGCGGTGAACGCGCTCATGGTCCTCTCCATGCCGAACACGCTCAAGGGCCTGTACGGCACCACCGCCGAACGCGCCGACCTGGTGCGGCAGATGGAGACCAACGCCTCCTTCCGCGCGCTGATCGGCCCGGTCTTCGACACCTCGATCGGGGCGCTGACGGCCTGGCGCGTCGGCATCTACGCGGCCGCGCTCGGCGCCGTGATGAGCCTGCTGATCGTCGTACGGCACACCCGGGACGAGGAGGAGAGCGGCCGGCAGGAGCTGGTGGCCTCGGGCATGGTGGGCCGGCGCGCCTCGCTCACGGCGGCGCTGCTCGCGGCGGCCGGGGCGAACGCGGTGCTGGCCCTGCTGATCACGGCGGGCCTGGCCGGACAGGGGGCGTCCGGCGCCCTGTCCTTCGGGCTCGGGCTCGCCGGCGTCGGCATGGTCTTCGCCACGCTGGCGGCGATCGCCGCCCAGCTGACCCAGAGCGCACGGCTGGCCCGCGGGCTGACGGCGGCGGTGCTGGGCGCGGCCTTCGTGCTGCGCGCGGCGGGCGACACCGCTACGGACGACGGCTCGTCCGTCCTGACCTGGCTGTCCCCGCTGGGCTGGCTGGAGAACCAGCGCTCCTTCGGGGGCGAGCGCTGGTGGGTGCTGCTGCTGTTCGCGGCGGCGGTGGCCGTGCAGGCGGTGGTCGCCTACGAGCTGGCGGGCCGCCGGGACGTGGGCATGAGCTTCCTGCCCACCCGGCCCGGCCCGCCCACCGGCCGCCTCGGCACGGCGGGCGCCCTGGCCTGGCGGCTCCAACGGGGCGGCGTGCTCGGCTGGTCGGTCGGCTTCTTCCTCGCCGGGGTGGTGTACGGCGGGCTGACGGACGGCGCGGCCGACCTGGTCCGCGACAACGAAAAGGCGCGGGAGATCTTCGAGCGGATGGGCGGCCAGAGCGGCCTCACGGACACGTTCCTCGCGTCGATGGTGGGGATGCTCGGCCTGATCGCCTCGCTGTACGTGGTGGCGTCGGTGCTGCGCCTGAACGGCGAGGAGACCTCCGGCCGAGCGGAACCGTTGCTGGCGTGCGCGGTGGGCCGTCTGCGCTGGGCCGCCGGCCATCTGCTGATCGCCTTCGGCGGCTCGGCGCTGATCATGCTCCTGGCGGGCCTGGGCTTCGCCGTCGGCTACGGCAAGGAGATCGGCCCGGTCCTGGGCGCCTGCCTGGTCCAGCTCCCGGCGGTATGGGTGATCGGCGGCGCGGCGGTCCTGCTGTACGGCCTGGTCCCCCGCCTGGCCCCCGCCGCCTGGGGCATCGCCGTGGCGGTCCTCCTGATCGGCTGGGTGGGCCCGGCCCTGAACGCCCCGCGGATCGTGCTGGACCTGTCCCCGTTCGGCCACCTCCCGAAGCTCCCGGGCGGAGGAATGGAGTGGCCTCCGGTGCTGATTCTGATGGGGCTGGCCATGATGCTGGTGGGTGGAGGACTGGCGGGGTTGCGGAGCCGGGACATGACGACGTGACGGTGCCCCTCAGTCGACGTACTGCTTGAGCTCCTCGGTCCCGAGCTCGATGCCGACGGGGGCAGGAAGGGCCAGTCGTCCGCGACGGTCGGGTGGAATCACTCAGCAATCGGCCGAACGGGTGATCACCCCACCTCCACGCGCAGCCCCTCCAGTCCCCTGATGACAAAGTTCGGCTTCCTCGTCGGCTCTGCCGCCAGGGTCAGGGCCGGGGCCTTCTCCAGGAGGGCCGTCATCGAGGCCGCCAGTTCGATGCGGGCCAGGGGGGCGCCGATGCAGTAGTGGATGCCGGCGCTGAAGGAGATGTGGGGGTTGTCCTCGCGGGTGAGGTCGAGCCGGTCGGGGGCGGTGAAGACGGACGGGTCGTGGTTGGCGGAGCCGAAGAGCATGGCGATCTCCGCGCCCCTCGGGATCGTCGTGCCGTCGATCTCGATCTCGTCCAGGACCCAGCGTTCGAAGAGCTGCAGCGGGGTGTCGTAGCGCATCAGCTCCTCGACGGCGGACGGGACGAGGGAGTGGTCGGCACGCAGGGCCGCCAGCTGGTCGGGGTTGCGGAACAGGGCCCACCAACCGTTGACCGTGGCGTTCACCGTGGCCTCGTGGCCCGCGTTCAGCAGCAGCACGCAGGTCGAGATCATCTCCTGCTCGGTCAGGCGGTCGTCCTCGTCGTGCGCCGCGATCAGTCCCGAGACCAGGTCGTCGCCCGGTTCCTTGCGGCGCTCGGCGATCAGCTCTCGCAGGTACTCCGAGAACTCCACCGACGCGCGCACCGCCCTGCTCGCAGCGTCCTCGGACGGATTCAGTTCGTACATCCCGCAGATGTCCGCCGACCAGGGCCGCAGCGGGGCACGGTCGGCTTCCGGGATCCCGAGCATCTCCGCGATGACGGCCACGGGGAGCGGCTCGGCGACGTCCGTGAGCAGATCCCCGCCGCCCGCCTCGACGAGCCGGTCCACCAGTTCCCCGGCGAGGTCGGCCACGTACGGCTTGAGCTGCTCCACCGTGCGCGGGGTGAACGCCTTCGACACCAGGCGCCGGATCCGTGTGTGGTCCGGGGGCTCCAGGTCGAGCATGCCGTGGTCATTGAGGACGTGGAACGGCTCGTGTTCCGGCGAAGGCGCGGTCCGGCCGAAGTCCTCGTGCGTGAAGCGGTGCTGGTAGGTGCGGCCCAGGCGACGGTCGCGCAGCAGCGCCGAGACGTCCGCGTGGTGCGGGACCAGCCACTGGTTCGTGGGCTCGAAGTAGTACACGCGGCCCCGGGCACGCAGCTCGGCGTAGGCGGGGTACGGGTCGGCGAGGAACGCCGGGTCCCACGGATCAAAGGCTGCCATGAACGGACGCTAGCCCGGCCACCCCCTCCCTGACCAGGGGTGCCTCAACTGGGCGTGACCAGCCTCGCCTCATAGGCGAACACCGCCGCCTGGGTGCGGTCCCGCAGGCCCAGCTTCACCAGGATCCGGCTTACGTGCGTCTTGATCGTCGATTCCGCGACCACCAGCCTCTCCGCCATCTCCGCGTTGGACAGCCCCTGTGCGATGAGGACAAGCACCTCCGTCTCCCGCTCGGTCAGATCGCCGTACGACGCCTGGGCGGTGGCCGGCAGCCGCGGCGGCTCGGACATCCGGGAGAACTCCGTGATCAGCCGCCTGGTGACGGAGGGGGCCAGCAGCGCCTCGCCGGAGGCCACCACCCGTACCCCGTCGGCGAGCTGGCGGGCCGAGGCGTCCTTGAGCAGGAAGCCGGAGGCTCCCGCCCGCAGCGCCTGGTACACGTACTCGTCGAGGTCGAACGTGGTCAGCACCAGTACCTTCGCCGTGCCGTCCGCGGCGACGATCTCGCGCGTCGCCTCGATGCCGTTCAGTTCGGGCATGCGGATGTCCATCAACACGACGTCCGGGGCCAGTTCCCGCACCCGCTCGACCGCCTCGCGCCCGTTGACGGCCTCGCCGACGACCTCGATGTCCGGCATCGCGTTGAGCAGGACCGAGAAGCCCTCGCGCACCATCATCTGATCGTCCGCGATCAGTACCCGGATCGTCATGCCTCACCGTCGCTCGCGGCGACGACCGGCAGGAACACCGCCACCTCGTAGCCGCCGTCCTCGGCCGTGCCGGCCGTCATCTCACCGCTCAGCATGGAGACGCGCTCCCGCATCCCGGTGATGCCGTGCCCGGCGCCCGGGGAGGGCTTCACCAGGTTCGGCGCCGGCGGCGGGCCGTTGACTATGCGCAGGCCGAGCCCGCCGAGCACATACCCGATCTCGACGCGGGCGCTCGCCCCGGGCGCGTGCCGCAGCGTGTTGCTCAGCGCCTCCTGGACGATCCGGTACGCCGACAGCTCCACGCCCTGCGGGAGTTCGCGCACCGCGCCGGTCACCACCTTCTCCACGTCGAGGCCGGCCTCCCGCACATTGGCGAGCAGGGCGTCCAGCTCGGCGAGGGTGGGCTGCGGGGCCTCCGGCGCCTCGTAGTCCTCGGCGCGGACCACGCCGAGGACCCGGCGCAGCTCGGTCAGCGCCGCCACCGCGTTCTCCCGGATGGTGGCGAAGGCCTTCTCCAGTTCCGGCGGCGGGTTCTCCACCCGGTACGGCGCCGCCTCCGCCTGGATGGCGACCACCGACATGTGGTGGGCGACCACGTCGTGCAGCTCGCGGGCGATGGTGGTGCGCTCCTCCAGCAGCGTGCGGCGTGAGCGCTCGTGCGCGGTCACCGTCTGCTGGGCGGTCACCTCCTGCACGGCGTCCCGGCGTATGTGCCAGACCGTGACGGCCAGCAGGGATATCGCCGAGAGCACGAGCATCGGGCCGAGGTTGGTGTTGTACTGGCCCCCGCTGTGGATGCTCTCGACGATGAAGCCGTAGCCCGCGGTCAGCGCCCACATCCAGGCCGCCGTGCGCGGGCGGGTCCGTACCGCCACCACCGTGAGCACCACGAGATGGGCCAGGAAGCTGCCCGGCAGCCACGGCCAGTCGGCCCAGGACGAGCTCACGATCGAGGTGACTGCCGTCGCCGCGAGGGACAGCCAGAAGGCTCCCACCGGACGGGCCAGGGTCAGCAGGACCGGAACCAGCGCGAGGAGACCGCACAGCAGGGACGCCCCACCGCCGCTGCCACTGCCCCAGAACCCGTTGAGCATCGCCACCGCGCCCAGGGCCGCGACCAGCATGTGCGGTGTCCAGGCCGCGTACTCGCGGGGGCGGCCGCCGAGACGGCGGGTCAGTCGGCCGTGGACGCGCTTGCGGGGCAGCGGGACATAGGCGAAGGCGTCGTGGAAGAGGTCCTGCCGCAGCCCCCGCAGGGCGTCCGCGACAAGCCGGAACTCCGGGCTGCGCGGCCTGGCGGCTGCGCCCGGCGGTGTCGTCTGCATGTGCGTCGTCTCGGTCACGATGAAAAAGGTATGCGGCGGACCGGGTCACGGTCGTCACCAATGAGAGGGTCGCTGGGAATCCCCCTCAGGTACTACGCGGGGCAGGCCACGGGGTTTCAGCGGGTTCCGGGGCGGACCAGCCCCGACTCGTAGGCGAATACCGCCGCCTGGGTGCGGTCGCGCAGGCCCAGCTTCACCAGGATCCGGCCCACGTGCGTCTTCACGGTCTGTTCGGCCACGACCAGCCGTTCGGCGATCTCCGCGTTCGACAGGCCCTGGGCGATCAGGGCCAGGACCTCCGTCTCGCGTTCCGTCAGGTCGCCGACGCGCTGTTTGAGCGGGGCGCGGTGGCCGCCGTCCAGGCGGGCGAACTCGGCGATCAGACGCCGGGTGATCCCGGGGGCGAGCAGGGCGTCACCGGCGGCGACCACGCGGACCGCCTCGGCGAGCTGGTCCGCGGAGGCGTCCTTGAGGAGGAAGCCGGAGGCTCCCGCCCGCAGCGCCTCGTAGACGTACTCGTCCAGGTCGAAGGTGGTGAGGACGAGGACCTTGACGGTGGACTCGTCGGTGATGAGGCGGCGGGTGGCCTCGATGCCGCCCATTTCGGGCATGCGGATGTCCATCAGCACCACGTCGGGGGCGAGTTCGGCGACCTTGGCGATCGCGTCCAGACCGTCCACCGCCTGTCCGACCACGTCGATGTCCGGCTGGGTGTCGAGCAGTACGGTGAAGCCTTGGCGGACCATCTGCTGGTCGTCGGCGATGAGTACGCGGATGCTCTGTCCGCCGGTTGTCATGGGAGTTCGTCTCCTTTTCCGGGCGCGCCGACTTCGTCGTCGGACGCGGGTGGCGTCGTGGGGCCGCCGCCCCTGGGGAGGAACGCCGTCACCATGAAACCGCCGTGCAGGGTGGGGGTCGCCGTGACGCTGCCGCCCAGCATGGCCGCGCGTTCCCGCATCCCCAGCAGGCCGTGTCCGCTGCCCGGGGAGGCCGGAACGGCCTGGCCGGGGCGGGAGTTGATGACCCCCAGGTGGACGCCGTCCCTGAAGTGGCTGACCTCCACACGGACCTGGGAACCCGGCGCGTGGCGCAGGACGTTGCTCAGGGCCTCCTGGATGATCCGGTACGCGGACAGTTCGACGCCCGGCGGGTAGGCGGTGGGCCCGCCCCTGATGTCGGTCTCGATGTCCAGGCCGGCGGCCCGGGTGTTCTCCAGAAGGGCGTCGAGGCGGTCCAGGGTGGGCTGAGGATGGTGCAGGTCGTCCGGCTCCTCGGAGCGCAGGACGCCCAGCACGCGGCGCAGTTCGGTCAGCGCCTCCAGCGCGTTCTGGCGGATGCCGGCGAGGTTCTCCTTGAGCTCCTCGGAGGGGTTGTCCACCAGGTGCGGGGCGACCTGGGCCTGGATCGAGATCACCGACATGTGATGGGCGACCACGTCGTGCAGCTCGCGGGCGATCCGGCTGCGCTCCTCCAGCAGGGTGCGGCGGGCGCGCTCCTCGGCGGTGATCGTCGTCTGCTCCACCAGCTGCTTGCGCGCCTCGCTGCGGCCGCGCAGAGCGGTGCCGACCAGCACGGAGACGGCGAACAGCATGATCGCCACGACGCCCGTCGACGAGTACCGCTGCGCACCCAGCACGCCCTGCACGAGATAGGTCGCCAGGGCGGACCCCGCCAGCGCCGCGATCGCACCGGCCGTGCGGACCCGCACGGCGAGCAGCAGGAGGACCGCCATGTGGGCCAGCAGGGTGGGCGTGCCCCAGGGCCAGTCGGGGCCGGGCAGCGGGGTGTTCGCCAGGTGGGGGCGGGCCGCCACCGCGGTCAGCAGGGCGGGAGCCAGGGACAGGCCCCAGGCCGGGACCGGGCGCCGCAGGGCCAGGACGACGGCGACGGCCTGGGTGAAGCCGGCCAGCAGGCCCTGGGCCGTGGAGAGGAGGTATTCGTCGGACAGTTCGCCGCCGCCGGCCAGGGCGACGCCGAGCGCGAGGTAGCAGGTGGCCAGGTACGTCAGCAGACGCAGCCAGCGCTGTCTGGAGAAGGGGGGCGACTGGGAGGAGGGGTGTTCGCCGAGCCAGACGCGCAGACGGCGGAGACGGCTTTCGGCGGCGGGTACGGGCTCGTCGTCCGAGGGGGTCCTGGGGTCCGCGCCGTTCACGGGGTCAACCCTAGGCATGGCGCGAGGCCTTCACGTCCGCAGGGCGGGCGTGGCGGTGGACCAGCCGGGAGGGACGGCCCGCGCGACGGCGGGGGCCCTGTTCGAAGGAACGGAAGGCCGTCCAGCACACGGCCAGGGCCAGGGCGAACACCGGGAGCCAGGCCAACCGCGCCGCCACCCAGGTCAGATCGTCGGGAAGCGTGTGCAGACCGGGCCGGCGGCCGGCCGGGAGGGCGGTGGCCGTCGTGGCCATGAGGGCCGTCTGATGCCACAGGAAGATCGTCATCGCGGAGAGGTTCACCAGCGCCACCGCAGCCCAGGCCAGGGGGCGGCCCATCGCACGCCGCAGCCGGTCGCGCAGCAGCAGGGCCAGTCCGCACTGGGCCAGGCCGAAGGTGACGGCCGCCAGGGTCGGCGGATCGAGGTTGGAGACTGCCGCGCCCGGCACGCCGACCATCGACGCCGGATACCCGGCCCACGCGACCAGTCCCGCCGTGGCCGCCGCGCCGCCGGCGAACAGGACCCAGCCCGCCCGCCTGCCCTCCAGTTCGCCGCGCGCCCACGCCGCGCCCAGGGTGTACGGCACCAGCCAGCCCGCCGCCACGTTCACCCAGCCGAGCCAGTCAGGGGCGCCGCCCAGGCCGAACCGCCACAGGTCCACGTGGAGCACGACGGCCAGGGGCCACATCGGATTGAGGCGGGCGACCAGAGGGGTCGCCGCCGTCAGTGCCGCGAAGACCACCAGGAACCACAGCGGGGACAGGGCCAGCTTGACCAGCGTGTGCACCGTCTCCAGGGGCGCGCCCGAGAGGAGCAGCGCCGCGGCCGCCACCGCCCACAGCCCCAAAAGCGCGGCCACCGGCCGGAACAGGCGGGACAGACGGCCGTACAGCCACTGTCCGTACGTCGTCCCCCGCGCCCGTGCCGAGGCGTGGCCGCGGGTGGCCACATGGCCGCCCACCAGGAAGAAGACGGCGAGGGTCTGGAAGACCCAGGAGACGGGCGCCAGCCAGGGCATGGATCCGAGCGGGCTCGCCGTGTGCAGCGTGTCCCCGTCCACGACCAGGGCGGTGACCAGCCAGTGCCCGAGCACGACACCGAGGATCGCCAGCGCCCGCAGGGCGTCCAGGGCGCGGTCCCGGGAGGCGGGCGTGGCGGTGTCCACGCGGCGGGCGCCCTGCCGTATGCCGGTCAGCGCGCGGTGCACGGGGTTCGGGGCCGGCTCACGCACGGGTCACCTCCGAGGTCTCGCCGAGGACGATCCGGGCCAGGTTGGTGAGCGCGGTCGAGCCCGGGGTGAAGTAGCCGCTGTGGTCCGCGTCTTCGGCGTCGAAGACGCGGGCGCCGAAGGCCGGGGAGACCGGGTCGGTGCCGAAGCCGACGGTGGTGCCGAAGAGAGTCGCGCTGACGTGCGGTACGCCGGCCACCCAGTCGTTCGAACCGCGGGCCGCCCAAATCCGGGCCGGGGTGTGCAGCGCGGCGGCCGTGTCGGCACCGGTGCCGGGGCTGCCGATGAGTGCGAGGTCGTCGGCGGCCAGGCCGGGGGCGGCTCGGCCGCAGACGACCGAGCCGTAGGAGTGGCACAACAGGGAGAGCTGGGCCTTGGCGCCCACGATGCC
The DNA here is from genome assembly GCF_053611585.1 of Streptomyces sp. NPDC054794. NCBI lineage: Bacteria > Bacillati > Actinomycetota > Actinomycetes > Kitasatosporales > Streptomycetaceae > Streptomyces > Streptomyces sp. NPDC054794. The sequence goes on from NZ_JBSHAQ010000011.1 coordinate 153,571, forward strand.
GCGCAACTCCCGTATGAACGCCCGCAGGTCGGGGGCGGCCTCGTCGGCGCGGTCCGTGGTGGTGACCGTTGTGCTGACGGTGCCTGGGGTGGTGTAGCCGAGCCAGGCGACTACGGCCACGTGTGTGGTCGGGGGTGCCGTGCGGGTGAGTTCGGTGTGGAGGGCGGCCGCTGCCGCGTGGAAGCGGGCGTAGGTGTCGAGGGAGGTGTCGGAACCGGGGACCAGGACCGCTATGTGGTCGGCGTGGGCCAGGTCGCCGAGGATCTCCGTCGCTCGGCCGGCGCCGCGGCCGTCGTAGGTCAGGAACTGGCGGGAGCGGGCGGCGATGGCGCGGTCCGCGGTGGCGCGGTGGCGGTAGCCGTGGGCTGCCGCCATGTGGGCGGCCTCGGTGGCGTTGGCTCTGTTGGCCGTGTAGGCCTCGTCCAGGGTGGCCGCGTTCGGCTGGGGGAGGACAGCGGGAGGCGGAGCGGGGACCTCCGGTCGGGCTGCGGCGGACAAGGGGATTACTACGGCGGCAGTTATGAGGGTGGCGAGGAGGGGGCGGTGCCAGGTGCGGGGGCGTGGGGGTGACGCCTCGGCTTCGCCATCGGCGGGTTTGCTCCCACCCGCACCATCCGTGCGGGAATCGTTGTCGGGTGCGGGTGGCCCCTGTGGGGTGTCCTCGCCGTCTGCGGCCGCGGGCTCGTACAACTCGGCTGCCCGTGCGCTCCGCTGGGCCCCGGCCGCAGTCGCGTCTCGGACGCCGACCCGTCCCGGACTCTCCGTCCCCGGTTCACGCCCCATGGTCGTTCTCCCCCTTGTCCGCCCGGCCATCGGGCTTGTCTGACAAGGAAGTTAGAAATCGGGGGCTGTCGTTGGCGTCCCGCCTGGGAGCTGTCCTTGGGGGTAGCTCTCAAGTACTACGGGTATGACGGGGGACCGGGGATCCGTCCGCCGTTCGCCCGTTCACCAGGCGAGTTGGGCGATCTCCTCCGCCACCACCGCGCACGCGTCCGCCGCCGGGTCGATGAGGGGGAAGTGGCCCACGTCCTCAAGGAGGGTCAGGCCGACGACCTCGCCCGCCTTTGCCGCCGCCTCCGCGTACGACTCGGCGACCGCTTGGGGGACGACGAGGTCCGTGCGGCCCTGGACGAGGGTCGTCGCGATGCCGGTGGGGAGGAGGAGGGCCGGGTCGGCGTACGGCCGGCGTTCGGCGAACTTCTCGTCCCCGCCGAGGAGTTGGAGCGCCGCGTTGCCGCAGACGTCGAGCTTCTCCGCGACGGCGAAGTCGGCGATCGGGGCGAGGGAGACCACACCGCGCAGGAGGGCGGGCTGGTGCGTGCGCCAGGTGGCGTCGGCGGGCAGGACGTGGCGGGCCGCTGCCCACAGGGCCAGATGGCCGCCCGCCGAGTGACCGGTGATCACCGTGCGGCGGGAGTCGGCCTGCGGGAGGAGTTCCCCTGCGAGCGCGGGAAGCGCGTCCAGGGCGGCGGCCACGTCGTCGAAGGTGTCCGGCCAGCGGCCCGCGACCGCGCCCTCGCCGCCCTGGGCCGGGATCACGGTGCCCCGGCGGTACTCGACGTTGGCCACGGCGAAGCCGCGGCGGGCCAGGTAGTCGGCGAAGGGGGTGATGTGCCGGCGGTCGTACGGAGCGCGCCAGGCGCCACCGTGCAGGACCACGACGAGCGGGGCGGGGGAGGCCGGCGACGCGGGCTCGGCGCCGCGCGGGGCGTAGAAGTCGATCACCTGGTCCGGGTGGTCGCCGTACGTCGCGGTCGCGTCGGGGTCGACGGGCGGGTGGGAGAAGGCCGACTCCTCCTCGGCGGCGGCGCGGGCTGCTGCGGCGTCGTCCGGCATGCTCCAACCTCTCAGCGATGAAACGGGTTTGGCGGACCAGGTGAGACTTCGGCCGTTGGCGGGGACGGTATCAGGCCGGTGACGTGCGGGGACACGGGGATGTCACGCACGGTGAGGGTAAACGGTTCTGTATGCCGTCCGCCGCCCCACGGGGTCCGCTAGCGGAGCACCTCCCCCAGCACCCGGGCCGCCCGCTCCGCGTCCCCGAAGCCCACGTACAGCGGCGTGAAGCCGAAGCGGAGCACGTCGGGGTGCCGGAAGTCGCCGACCACGCCCCGCTCGATGAGCCGCTTCATCACGGCGCCGGCGACGGGGGTACCTCCCTGCTCGAACGAAGTTGAGAGCTTGGGGGAGCAGCGCAGCGCGACCTGGCTGCCGCGCTCCCCGTGGGCAGCCGGGGTCAGGGACTCGACCAGACCGTCCGGGACGTACGACGTCACGCACTCCAGGAAGAAGTCCGTGAGGGCCAGGGACTTGGCGCGCACGGCGGCGACGTCCACGTCCTCCCAGACCTCCAGCGCGGCCTCCAGGGCGAGCATGGAGAGGATGTCCGGGGTGCCGACCCGGCCGCGCAGGGCGCCCGCCGCCGGCTCGAAGTCCGGCCGCATGCCGAAGGGGTCAACGTGCGAGTTCCAGCCGGGCAGCGGCGAGTCGAAGCGGTCCTGCACGTCCTGGCGCACGTACAGGTACGCCGGTGAACCCGGGCCGCCGTTCAGGTACTTGTAGGTGCAGCCGACGGCCAGGTCCACCCCGTGCTCGTCGAGCCCCACCGGCAGCGCGCCCGCGCTGTGGCACAGGTCCCAGACGGCGATCGCGCCCACCGCGTGGACGGCCGCCGTCAGACCGGGCAGGTCGTGCAGGCGGCCCGTGCGGTAGTCGACGTGGTTCAGCAGGACGGCGGCCGTGCGCTCGCCCAGCACGCCCGGTACCTCCGCCGGGGTCACCGGGCGCAGGGTGCAGCCGGTGAGCCGGGCCGCCGACTGCGCGATGTAGCCGTCCGTGGGGAACGTCGTCGCGTCGACCACGATCTCGTCCCGGCCCGGGCCCTGGGCGAGGCGGGCCAGGCGCACCCCGCCCACCAGGGCCTTCAACACGTTGACGCTGGTGGAGTCGCCCACCACGATCTGCCCGGGCGCCGCCCCGACCAGCGGGGCGATCCGGTCGCCGATGCGCTCCGGCGCGGTCCACCAGCCGCTCTCGTCCCAGGAACGGATGCGCAGTTCGCCCCACTGGCGGCGGACCACGTCCTCGATCCGGCCCGGCACGTTCGCCGGCAGCGCGCCCAGCGAGTTGCCGTCCAGGTACACGACGTCGTCCAGGACGAACCGGGAGCGCAGTGGCGCCAGTTCGTCCGCCGCGTCCAGCTTCTCCGCCCTGGTGGCGAGTTCCCTCACGTCAGACATGGGACCTCGCCGTCCACAGCTCGGGGAACACGTTCTTGCGGGCGCGCTTCTCCAGCCAGGCCACCCCGGCCGAACCGCCCGTACCGGGCTTCGCGCCCATCGCGCGGCGGGTGGCGACCAGGTGGTCGTTGCGCCAGCGCCAGACCAGCTCGGCCACGTCCGTCAGCGCCTCGCCCAACCGGGCGAGTTCGGCGTCCTGGTCGCCGGAGTAGACCGCCGCCCACGCCGACTCCACGGCCTGTGAGGACTCGTAGCGCTGGGCGACGTCACGGTGCAGGACGGACGCCGGGATCGCGTGGCCGCGCCGGGCGAGGAGCCGTACGACCTCGTCGTACAGGCTGGGCTCGTGCAGGGCCTTCTCCAGTTCCGCGTGGACGCGCGGCGCGCCCCGGTGCGGGACCAGCATGGACGCGGACTTCTCCCCGAGCAGGAACTCCATGCGGCGGTACATCGCGGACTGAAAGCCGGAGCCCTCGCCCAGCGCGCTCCGGTACGCGTTGAACTGCGCCGGCGTCAGCTGGCCGAGCGGCCTCCAGGAGGCGTTGAGCGCGTCCAGTTCCCGTACGGAGCGCTTCAGCGCGGCGACGGCCGTCGGCACGTCGTCCGAACGCAGCGCCTCCGCAGCGGTCTCCCACTCGTGGACGATGACCGTGAACCACAGCTCCATCACCTGGGTGGTGACCAGGAAGACCATCTCTCCGGGATCGTCGGAGAGGGTGTGCTGGAGGTGGGTGAGCACGTCCGCCTTGACGTAGTCCTCGTACGGCGTCGTGCCCGCGAAGTCGAGATGCGGAGTCTCGGGCTCCTGAGCCTTGGGGGACTGATGAGCCTGTTGGGACATCGCTGTCTCCTGTTGTTGCTCCGGGTAGCGGTCCGCCCCTGCCGATTCCGGCACGGGGGCCCCGGTCCCCACCGGCATCCTCCGTAATACCCCCGGTTACGGCAAGGCCCGTCCAGTGCCAGACGGGCCACACCGCGAGCGCCACTCAGCCCAGGGTCTGGGCCGCCGTCGGCGACGAGTCCTTCAGGAACTGCGAGCAGCGCTCGTACTCCTCCTGCTCGCCGATCGCCTGCGCGGCCCGGGCGAGGGCGTGCAGGGCGCGCAGGAAGCCGCGGTTCGGCTCGTGCTCCCAGGGGACGGGCCCGTGGCCCTTCCAGCCGTTGCGGCGCAGGGAGTCCAGGCCGCGGTGGTAGCCCGTACGGGCGTAGGCGTACGACTCGACGACCGAGCCCCGCTCGAACGCGTCGTCGGCCAGCTGGGCCCAGGCGAGCGAGGAGGTGGGGTACTGGGCGGCGACGTCCGTCGGCGCGGTGCCCTGGGCGAGGAGCTCACGCGGCTCGGGGTCGTCGGGGAGGTGGGTCGGGGGCGGGCCCCCGAGAAGGTTCTCGTGAATCGTCATGGTTCAAGTCTGGGGCACGCCCGCCGGTGACGGGCGATCGGTCTCCCCGTCGACGGTCACGCTCCCCGTGGACCGGTCACGCGGTACGGGGCACCCGCCGTCGGTCACCTGACACCAGCCACCCGGCCGGCATGCGGCACCCCCACCGGCACCGGTGCCGGCCGCCCCCGTTCGAGCCCCCGCTCAAACCCCCCGATCCCCCACCTCGCCGATCACCTTGCCCGCGGCCCGGCCGCCCTGCTCCAGCGGCGGAGCCGTCACGCAGCCGTGTGTGCGGCATTCCGGGCGTCGGCAGTCGGGGGTCGGGCGCCGTACCGTCGTGAAGGCCACCACCGCCCCGACGACCAGCACCCCCGCGCAGATCGGCATCGCCCGCCGGAACGACGCCTCGAAGGCCGCCGCCGAGCGGTACGCCTCCGGGCCCATCCCGGACACCAGCGGCAGCCCGGCCACCGCGATGAGCCCCGCCGCCCGGGCGGCCGCGTTGTTGATGCCGCTGGCCAGGCCCGCCCGCGAGGTGTCCACGGAGGCCAGGACGGTGGCGGTCAGCGGGGCGACCAGGGTCACCATGCCCGCGCCCATGACCAGCAGGGCGGGCAGGATGTCCCTCACGTAGTTCGCGCCCTCGCCCACCCGGAGCATCAGCAGCATCGCCACCGCGCACAGCAGCGGGCCGACCGTGAGCGGGATGCGCGGGCCGATGCGGTCGGCCAGGGCGCCGGAGCGGGACGAGAAGAGGAGCATCAGGGCGGTGGTGGGCAGCAGGGCCGTACCCGCCTGGAGGGCCGAGTAGCCGACCACCACCTGGAGCTGGAGCGCGGTGAGGAAGAAGAAGCCGCCGAAGGCCGCGTACACGCACAGGGTGACCAGATTGACGGCCGTGAACTGGCGCGAGGAGAAGATGTCGAGCGGCAGCATCGGGTCGGCCCGGTGCTTCTCGACGTACACGAAACCCACCCCGGCCAGGACCCCCGCCACCGCCGTCAGCGCGATGGCCGGCCTGCCGCTGCCGGCCTCGATCAGCGCGTAGGTCACCAGGGCGAGGGACAGGGCGCCCAGCGCGGCGCCGAGGACGTCGAAGCGGCCGTGGGCGCGGCCGTCGGCGGACTCGGGGACGTGCCGTACCGCGACGGGCACGCACAGCAGGGCCAGCGGGACGTTCAGCAGGAACACCCAGCGCCAGCCGGGACCGTCCACCAGCCAGCCGCCCAGGAACGGGCCGACGGCCGCGCCGACCCCGCCGAAACCGGACCACAGGCCGACGGCTTTCGCCCGGTCGTCGGGGTGGAAGGACGCCTGGATCAGGGCGAGGGAGCCGGGGGTCAGCAGGGCGCCGCCGATGCCCTGCAGGGCGCGGGCCGCGATCAGGATCCCGCTGGTCGGGGCGAGGCCGCACAGCAGGGAGGCGGTGGCGAACCAGACGACGCCCAGCACGAAGATCCTCCGCCGGCCGTACTGGTCGCCGAGCGATCCGCCGAGCAGGATCAGCCCGGCCAGCGTCACCATGTACGCGTTGACCGTCCACTGCAGGGCGCCGAGGCTCGCGTTCAGGTCCTCGCCGATCCGCGGGAGCGCGACGTTGACGACGGTCGAGTCCAGCATGGCCATGCTGGAACCGAGCACCGTGGTGAGCAGGATCCACTTGCCCTGGGACGAGGCCAGCCGGACGTCGGGCACGTCCCCAGGTATACAGCGAGCCCGGCGCTGATGCGCCGGGCTCGCTGGAAACCGCCGTGGGCGGACGGTTACTTGATCTTGGTGCCCGTCGAACGCAGGTTGCCACAGGCCTCCAGGACGCGCGCGGCCATGGACGCCTCGGCGAGCTTGCCCCAGGTGCGCGGGTCGTAGGTCTTCTTGGAGCCGACCTCGCCGTCGACCTTCAGGACGCCGTCGTAGTTCTTGAACATGTGGTCGGCGACCGGACGGGTGAAGGCGTACTGGGTGTCGGTGTCGATGTTCATCTTCACGACGCCGTTCTCCAGCGCGGTCGCGATCTCCTCCTCCGTGGAGCCGGAACCGCCGTGGAAGACGAAATCGAAGGGGCCAGGAGAAGCAGCCTTGCCGTACTTGGCGGCCACACCCTCGTTGAGCTCCTTCAGCAGCTCGGGGCGGAGCACGACGTTGCCCGGCTTGTACACGCCGTGGACGTTGCCGAAGGACGCGGCCAGCAGGTAGCGGCCCTTCTCGCCGAGGCCGAGCGCCTCCACCGTGCGGATGGCGTCGTCGACCGTCGTGTACAGGGAGTCGTTGATCTCGTGGGAGACGCCGTCCTCCTCGCCACCGGTCGGGGTGATCTCCACCTCAAGGATGATCTTCGCGGCGCGGGCCTTCTCCAGCAGCTCCTGCGCGATGGCGAGGTTGTCGGCGAGGGTCTCGGCGGAGCCGTCCCACATGTGCGACTGGAAGAGCGGGTTGCGGCCGGCCTTCACGCGCTCCTCGGAGATCGCGAGCAGCGGACGCACGTACCCGTCGAGCTTGTCCTTCGGGCAGTGGTCCGTGTGCAGGGCGACGGTGATGTCGTACTTCTCGGCGACGATGTGCGCGAACTCGGCCAGCGCGACCGCGCCGATGACCATGTCCTTCTTGTGCTGACCGCCCAGGAACTCGGCGCCACCCGTCGAGATCTGGATGATGCCGTCGCTCTCCGCCTCAGCGAAACCGCGCAGGGCCGCGTGCAGGGTCTGGGAGGAGGTCACGTTGATGGCCGGGTAGGCGAACTTGCCTGCCTTCGCCCGGTCGAGCATCTCGTTGTAGACCTCGGGGGTTGCGATGGGCATCTGTCCGCTCCTTGAGTGTGCGGGGGTGCGATCTGCGTACTACGGCCCTGACCTAGACCTTGGGGCTGACGTCATCGTCGCCCCCATCTTTCCAGACCTGAGCCGATGCTCAATGCCCCTGGTCAAGGAGTGGTCACGCGCCGGTCAAGGCCGTAGGTCAACCCCGTGCGTCAGTCGAGACCCAGGTCGTCCTTCGAAAAGGCGAACACGTAGGGCACACCGGCCTGTTCGGCGATCGCCTCGGCCGCGCCGGTCGCCCGGTCCACGATCGTCGCCACCGCGACGACCTCCGCGCCGGCCTCGCGCAGCGCCTCGACGGCGGTCAGCACCGAGCCGCCGGTGGTGGAGGTGTCCTCCACGGCCAGCACCCGGCGGCCCTTGACCTCGGCGCCCTCGATACGGCGCTGCAGGCCGTGCGCCTTGCCCGCCTTGCGGACGACGAAGGCGTCGAGCACCTTGCCGCGCGCGGCGGATGCGTGCAGCATCGCGGTCGCGACGGGGTCGGCGCCCAGGGTCAGCCCGCCGACGGCCTCGAAGTCCAGTTCGGCGGTCAGGTCGAGCATGACCTGACCGACCAGCGGCGCGGCCTCGCCGTCGAGCGTGATCCGGCGCAGGTCGATGTAGTAGTCGGCTTCCTTGCCCGACGACAGGGTCACCTTGCCGTGCACCACGGCCTTGTCCTTGATCTGCTGCAGCAGCGCGCCGCGTGTGCCTTGCGGCATTACTTCGTTGACGTCCGTCATGCCGACCAGCTTAGAGGCGACGCCAGGTCCAAGTGGTCGTGGCTTCCAGCGGCTCCAGCGGCGTGACCAGGCGCGGCAGGGTGTTCAGGCCGTTGGGCGGGCCGGTCTGCGGCTCGACGCACACGGCCTCCTCCTGCTCGTCGTAGACCACGACCCACTCCTCACGGCTGGTCACCTTCAGCTCCAGCTGACCCGGCCAGGTGAGGGTGACGTCCACGCCGCCGGGCATGCCGAAGCAGTCGTCCCAGGGGCCGGGCTTGGGGTCGATGCGGTTGCCGGTGGGGAGGTGGTCCTCGCCGCGCTCCTCCTGCCAGGCGGGGGTGAAGGCGACCTGGACGTCCTCCGAGCCCAGGTTCCGGTGGAACCACGGGTGCCAGCCGATCTGGGCGGGGAAGGAGGAGCCGTACGTCTCCACGGACATGGTCAGCCGCAGGCTGTCCTCGGCGAGGGCGACCACCTGGGTGACGCGGCCCGGGTGGGGCCAGGGCTCGACCAGGTCGTACGTGATGACCGCCTCGTCGGCGGAGGTGCGGGCGGTGCGCCAGGCGCCGTCGCGGGCGGTTCCGTGGATGGCGTGCGGCGGGGCGTTGAGCGGCATCTGGCGGACGGTGGCGCCGTCCAGGAAGCGGCCGTCCCTGGTCCGGCCGCACCAGGGCACCATCGGGAAGCAGCCGAAGCGGTCGCCCTGCCGGAGCAGCTCGACGCCGGCGACCCGGAGCCCCCCGACCCGACCACCGTTCCCGGGCTCCACCCGTGCCTGTGCGTCACCCGCGGTCAACGTGATGTCTTCGTTACTCACGAGACGACCCTACTGGGGCGATCAAGGGGGCGTTTCCGGTCCGGGGGTGCGTGGACGCGTTTGTGGGCGGATCCACGGGCGTGCGGGTGGGCCGACGTGGGATGTTCAGCGGCGGCGGCGGAGTGCTCGGCCCAGCACGATCGCCGATGCCAGTACGAGGGCGGCGGCGGGGGCGGCCCAGCGGAGGGTGCTGGTGGCGGCGACGGTCTGCGGGGCCGGTACCGGGGCGTAGCGGCCGCGCGGCGGTGCGTGGTCCACCTCTTCCGCACTGCGTCCGATCATCGTCCGCCGCGCGTGCGCCGCCTCGACCGGCGGCTCCCCCGAATCCCCGAACACGTCACCCTCGTCATCGTCATCGTCGCCGGAACGGTCGAGAGAGGGCGGCGGAATCTCGGCATCGAAGACGGTGGCCCGCTCCTCGGCTTCCCCCTCGCCTGCGGTCTCGGACTCGGCCTCCGGCGCCTCTTCCAGTTGCTCAGGTTGATCGGGTTGCTCGGGTTGCTCGGGTTGCTCGGCTTTCTCCGCCTCCCCCGGCTCCCCCGCTTCTTCCGCCTCCTCCTCCGGCATCGCCAACCCCTCCACGAAACGGTTCAGCAGGCGGATTGCCGCCGAGGTCACCGCTTCCTGGGGCAGGTCCGCCACGCGGCCCACTGCCGCGGCCGTACCGGTGATGGTGGCCGTGGAGCCGTCGTTCGTGTCGGCGAGGCGAAGGGTGAGGGCGAGTTCGACCGAGCCCGTGCCCCGGGCCTCGACCACGTCGGCCTCGACGGCGTACGTGCCGTCCGGCCGGGCCGACACACGCAGCGACCCGCGGTAGGTGACGGAGTGGCTGCCGACGCGTACTTTCAGCCGCCCGGCGACCGGCTCGGCGCCGGCGTCCTGCTGGAGCCCGGGAACCGCCCGGGCGACCCGCGCGGGATCGGCGAGCGCCTCCCTCAGCCGCTCGGCCGGAACCGGAACGAAGACCTCGTGCTCCATGTCGGCTGAGCCTACCCAGGAGTGGCCGATGCGTATCCTCCTCGGAGACCGCGAGTCATCCGCCACGGGACCGGAATCGACCAACGACCGTCCGTCGACGACCCGTGGCAGCCAAGGAAACGGGGACCAGCATGTTCACCAAGAAGGAAACCCACCTCGTCGTACTCAACGACTTCGACGACGCGCGCACGGCGCTGAGCGAGGCGTTGCGGGAGGCCGACCGGGAGACGGAGCCCGGGCTCCGGCGGGCGCTGGAGATAGTGGACGGGATCGGCGCGGGCACCGATCCGCGTGAGCGGTGGGCCCGCCAGGTGCTCGCCGAGGCGGGGGTGGACGCCCGCGAGAAGGAGATCCTCGCGATCAAGACCCTGCGCGAGGCCCTGCCCGGACTCGGTCTCGTCGCGGCGGTGGACCTGGTCAGGAAGCTCCAGGCCAAGGCCTAGTTCACAGGCGGCGCGGGCGCTCCACGGCCTCAACGGATACCTCTGCCCACACCGTCTTGCCCACGGGTTGACGGGGCACCGCCCCCCAGCGCACGGCCAGGACATCCACCAGGAGCAGTCCTCGACCGGACTCACCGTCGGGATACGACGAGGGCGGGGCCGTGGGCGGCTGCTTCGCGCAGGCGGCATCCGCGATCTCGATACGCACCAGACCCGCGACCGCGTCGAGGGCGAGCCGGAGACCGAAGTCGCGTCCGGGAACCCGGCCGTGCTGTACGGCGTTCGCGGCGAGTTCGCCGACGACGAGGGCGACCGTGCATGACACGTCCGACAGCGGCGGGTGACCCCACTCCTCCATGCACCGGACGGCGAGGCGTCGGGCGAGCTGCGCACCTCGGGGTGAAGAGACGAACTTCGCTGTGAGGGAGAGGAACTCGCGCGGCTCGTTCTCTTCGGTGGACGTTCCTGTCAGCACGGCTTGTCGGTCCTTGTCCGTCGAGCTTGAGACAACCCACGGCGTACGCGAGTCGTCACGTTCCGTGCTCAAGAGTCGTCTGATCGCCCTACGCTCGACAGATGACGCAGCCTTACTTTTCAGTCGGTAAGGAATGGAAGTGACGCTTTGGCCAACGGAATTGACCCCAACGCGTCGATGGCGGCGCTGTTCGGCACGCGGGTGCGCAGACTCCGTACGGCGGCCGGACTGACCCAGGCCGAGCTCGGCGACAAGGTGCATGTGGTGAGCACGCGGATCACACAGATCGAGCGGGCGTCCGGAGCGAAGCCGACGCTGGAACTGGCGCGTGCGCTGGACGCGACGCTGGGGGCGGACAACTTGCTGGTGGAGCTGTGGCCGTACGTGTACCGGGAGGCGTTTCCGGACTGGTCGCGGAGGTTCATGGAGTACTCGGAGCGGGCGGTGGTCATCAGGCAGTACGCGGCTCATGTGGTGCCGGGTCTGTTGCAGACGGAGGACTATGCGCGTGCTGTTCTCAGCTTGGACGCCCTGTTGGACGGCGAAGCGCAGCTGGAGGAGCGCGTCACAGCCCGTATGGGACGGCAGGAACTGCTGAGTTCGCCCGACCGGCCGGAGCTGTGGGTGATCCTGGACGAGGCGGTGCTCAGGCGTCCGATCGGCGGCCATGCCGTGATGCGAAAGCAGTTGGCGCGACTGCTTGACGCTACAGCGGAGCGTCACATCACTGTGCAGGTACTGCCGTTCGACCAAGGCGGGCACGAGGCGATGGGTGGCTCGCTGACCGTTCTGGCCCTGCCGGATGGTTCAGAAGTGGCCTATACGGAGGGCTCGGACTACGGCCAACTCATCGAGGAGCCGGTCAAAGTGAGTCGCTACAAGGTGATTTACGATCGGCTGCGGGCGGCAGCCCTGCCCCCGCTCATGTCACTCGACATGATCCGGTCCACGATGGAGGGCAACTACCGTGGCTCGAATCTCCCGTCCCGATCTGAACGGCGTCGCCTGGCGCAAGAGCAGCTACAGCAATCAGGCGGGGGGCGACTGCGTGGAGGTGGCCGACGGGTTCCAGGCCGTCGTCCCCGTCCGTGACAGCAAGGTCCCGCACGGTCCGGCGCTGTGCTTCGAAGCTCCCTCCTGGACCGCGTTCATAGGCGAGTTGAAGGCCGGGCACCACCGTCCCTGAGGCGACCGGACCCTTGTCCACGAGGGTCCGGCAGGCCGCCGGCCTCCTCAAAGAACCGGGAGAAAGAACTCCCGCCCACCCACCCTCCCCGGCCGGAAAGCCCTCGTCACCCGTCCGAGTGACCGGCTTGCAGGCGCGGGACGCGGACGGTTACGTTCGCCGCGACAACCGCAAACAGATACGGCCCCCGGCCGGGATTGCCGTCCCGAACGAGGGCCTGACCGATCAGGAAGACCCGCTTCCCGATGGCTGACCCGCAGTCTAACGCGCGCCTGCGCGCCGACGCCGGAGCTCCGACATCCGGTGTGATTCACGTCCGCACCCGGCTGACAGCCGACTTCACTGTGATCTCCAACGCCCTCGCCCAGCGGCGCGGCAGCGCGGTCACAATCGGCGTGGCGGCGTACATCTCCTCCCTGCCCGACGGCTCCTCCGTGACCATCACCGCCCTGTGCGAGCACTTCAGCGAGGGCGAGATCCTGATTTCGCGAGCGCTCAGGGAGCTCGAAGCGGCCGGATACCTGGAGCGCCGACGTGAGCGGACGCCCACCGGGCAGGTTCGTACCCGGACGTACTTCTACGACGTACCTGGCGGCGATCCCGATCCGGATCCGGACGGGCCTCCCGAGCCGCCCAAGCCGCGTCGGCCCGGCAGGAAGCCCACCGCTGCGGCGGCCGTGCATGAAACGGCGGAGACGCCGGTCCCGCTCGCTGATGCCGACCCTCAAGCCGTCGCCGTACTCGCCGCCCTGCGCCGGGTCGACCCCCGCCTCGTCCTCGCCGAGCAGGAGGCCGCCCGCCTCGCCCCGGCCGTCACCCGCTGGCTCGCGGCGGGCCTTCTGCCCACACAGATCACGGACTACCTCACCGCAGGACTCCCGGACCACCTCGCGACCCGCCCGGTCGGCATCCTCGCCTACCGGCTCAAGGAGACTCCCCTGCCCGCACCGGTCAGAAGCGCTGAGCCTGCGGTACGTCCGGCCGTCGTGCCCATGCGGAACTGCGACGGCTGCGACCGGGCGTTCCGCTCGGCGGAACCCGGCCGCTGCCGTGACTGCCGGCGGCGCGAGCAGCGCCTCTCCGACGTTGCCTGAGCCGGTGACTGGGTGTGCGGTCCACCCGCAGGTGGGAGGCTTGATGTGGCACGATGCGAAATCCGGCGCCAGGAGGAGGTGGGGCATGGTCGACAGGTTCAACGACGGGCTTCTGACGCCCACGGAAACGGCCTCCTACCTTGAGATTCCACAGTCGACTCTCACCTCGTGGCTGAAGGGCAAGGCCGCCGGAGCACCACTGGTGCACCAGGTCGAGCCGGTGCGGAAGGGGCAGCCGTCGGTGCCGTTCATCGCGGTGGCAGAGGCGCACGTCCTTCGTTCGCTGCGCTCCCTCGGACTGCGCATGAGCGAGATCAGGGAGGCGGCCGCCGCTGTACGGGACGCCTTCGACACCCCCTACGGCCTCGTGTCCAAGAGGATCGCCACCGACGGCGTGGACATCTTCATCGAGCACGGTTGGGGTGATCTCCGTAGAGCCCGCGACGGCCAGGTCCCCATCCACGAAGTGGTCTCCGACTATCTCCGCTACCTCACGTGGGAGCCGGGCGACGACTTCCCCTCCAGTCTGCGGTTGAGGCAGTACCCGGACTCTGTCCCCGTCGTGATCGACCCGAGGTTCGGCCACGGTCTCCCCGTGGTGGCAGCCAACCGCGTCACGGTCAAGGCCATTACCGACCTGTGGGAGGCCGGGGAGACCGTCGAGGACATCGCGTACGACTACGACATGACGCCTGAGCAGGTGGACGCGCTCTGCCGGACAGTGGTGCACCTTGCCGCCTGAGTTCTTCCTCGACCGGAATCTCGGGCGTCGTGTGGCGGAGGGGCTGAGAGCCTGCGGGTGGACGGTTCACCGCATCGGCGATGTCTTCCCGGACGACGGGCAGGACATCCCGGACGAGGAGTGATCACGTACGGTCTCAACCGCTCCTGGGTCCCGCTCTCGAAGGACGGGCGGATCAAGACCCGGGACCTGGAGATCCGACCCGTCCTGGAGCGCGAGGCGGTGCTGTGCTACTTGGACAACCAGCAGCTTCGCAGCGCGGAGATGGTCGAACGGCTCGTCGTGTGCCGTGACGTGATCCACCGGGCCGTCGAGAAAGGCGGTCCGGCAGCGTACGCCGTGCGACACGACCGTATTGAGCGCACTTGGCCTTGACGGGCGGGCGCCGTTGGGACGAAGGGGGCCGGATTCAGGACGTCAGGCGTCGCAGGCGGCCGGCGGCCTCGGTGAGAACGTCGTCCCTCTTGCAGAAAGCGAAGCGGACGTGGCTGCGACCCGCATCGGGGTCGTCGTAGAACACCGAGTTCGGGATGGCGACGACGCCGCAGCGTTCGGGGAGCGCGCGGCAGAAGGCGTGGGCGTCCTTCTCGCCGAGAGGGGTGATGTCGGTGGTGATGAAGTAAGTGCCCTGGGGCTGGTAGACCTCGAACCCGGCTGACCGCAGGCCATCGCCGAGCAGGTCCCGCTTGGCGAGCATGTCCGCGCGGAGGGCGTCGAAGTAGGTGTCCGGCAGGGAGAGGGCCTCGGCCACCGCGTACTGGAACGGCCCGGAAGCCACGTACGTCAGAAACTGCTTCACCGAGCGGACGGCACCCACCAGCTCCGGCGCCGCCGTCACCCAGCCGACCTTCCAGCCGGTGAACGAGAACGTCTTGCCGGCCGAGCCGATGGTGACCGTGCGCTCGCGCATGCCGGGGAACGTGGCCAGCGGCAGGTGCGCGGCGTCGTCGAAGACCAGGTGCTCGTAGACCTCGTCGGTCACCACGAGCAGGTCCCGCTCCACCGCCAGCTCGGCGATCGCGGTCAGCTCCTCGCGGGTGAGGACCGTACCGGTGGGGTTGTGCGGGGTGTTGATCAGCAGCAGCCGGGTGCGGTCGGTCACCGCCGCGCGCAGTTCGTCGAGGTCGAGCCGGAAGGCGGCGGCGCCCCCGTCGGTGTGCGGGCGCAGCGTGACCGGGACGCGGGTGCCGCCGGCCATCGCGATGCCGGCGGCGTAGGAGTCGTAGTACGGCTCCAGGGCGATGACCTCGTCGCCCGGTTCCAGCAGGGCGAGCAGGGCGGCCGCGATGGCCTCGGTGGCGCCCGCCGTGACCAGGACCTCGGTGTCGGGGTCGAAGGACAGGCCGTAGCGGCGCTGCTGGTGGGCGGCGACGGCGGCGCGCAGTCCGGGGATGCCGGGGCCCGGCGGGTACTGGTTGCCGCGGCCCTCGCGCAGGGCCCGTACGGCCGCCTCCCGGATCTCCTCGGGGCCGTCCGTGTCGGGAAAGCCCTGGCCCAGGTTGATCGCGCCGGTCCGCGCGGCGAGGGCGGACATCTCGGCGAAGATCGTCGTCCCGAACTCGGCCAGCCGGCGGTTGAGGAGAGGGCGTGCGCTGGAGGTCATGCCGGTCATCCTGCGCCCAAGCTCTGGACTTCCTCAACTCCGCTTTGGCGATCGAGCCGCCCGGGCATTCCCGTGTCACACAGCAGTCGGGCAACAGACGAGGCACCCACGGGGGGCTGCTTCGGGGGAACGGAAAGCAGGTGACGTCATGGGCACCGTCTTCATCGTGGTGGCGATCGTGGTCGTATTCTTCGCGATCGCCGCGTCCCGGGCGGGCAGGGCCGGGCGGGCGAGCCGCCGCGGCAGCGCGTCGTACGGCGCGGGTGGCAGCTGGTGGGCCGGCGGGAGCGGCGACGGGTCGTCGTCCGGGCACCACGGGGGCGGCCACCACTCCGGCGGCCACCACTCCTGCGGGGGTGGTCACTCCTCCTGCGGCGGGGGTTGTGGCGGCGGCGGTGGATGCGGGGGAGGCAGCTGACACGGGGCAGCTGAGCTCCGCGGAACAGGGGGAACCGCATCCGGGCCGCACGCCGATGCGCCCGTCGGGAGGAGGCATCCGACGGGCGCGTCGGCGTACGTACGGGGCGCCCGGGGCACTCTGTGGTTGAACAGTTGAGCTGTGGGGCCCTCTGAGGGATGGAAACCCCACGAAGTTGGGTAAAAACGCTGTGGCGGCGCCACAGTTCATGATTCCCTCTAAATCACCAACGCAGCCCCTCGGACGTCCTGCGGACACTTCTCCCCGGCTGGGCCGGCGGGGCCGACCGGGCCGACGTGACAGATCGATCTCCCGGTGTCTGCCGAGGTTACGCAGGACCACACTCCCCTCTTCTCTACCTTTGCGTGCTAGCGGAGCCGATCCATGCTCACGACCCTCACCACCTCCTACACCGATACGCGCGCGGCCGACCTGGCCTGGGCCCTGGGGCGCGAACCGCTCCCCGCCCTGGCCACGCTGAACCTCGAACTGAGGGATGCAAAGCTGCAGTTGAGACTCCTCGGCGCGTCCCACCAGGTACTCCTCGAGGAGGAGCGGGGCAGTTGTTCGGAGACGGTGGCGTGCCTTCCGGGGTCCAGCACGCCCCTGCCGCTCGGTGTCGCCAAACGGGTTGACGACTGGGAGTACCAGTTCGCAGCGCGCGTGGAGGTCCTCTCGCCGGGCTCCTTCGCGGGCCGCGCCCAGGAGTTGCTGGCCCTGGTCTCCGACCACCCGCACGGCCTCGCCGGCGTCTTCCCCGGCAGCCCGCACGCCTTCACGGCGATGCTCGCCCAGCGGCACGAGGGGCAGGTGCACTGGCGTACGTGGCACGCGTATCCGCAGGACGGCCAGCTGGTGGCGACGCGGACGAAGGTGGGGGTACGGGTGCAGGTGGCCCAACTCGGTTAGGGCGCCGGGCACTCCACCGGCCGGCCGCAGGGGCTCGTCATCGGCTGGGACGACATAAACACCGCGCGCGTCAACTCCCCCAGTTCCACACGTGTGGGTGACGAAGCGTCCCCCGCGTGTGACGTAACGTCGCAGAGTGATCGAACCGCAGGCGCCCGCCCCGCCCGGCGCACCGCCGCCCTGGGGAGCACCCGCGCGGCTGCCCGTGCGGCCGGGGACGGGGCGGCTCCTGGTTCTCGCGTGCGTCTTCGTCTGCGCGGCCTGCGGACTCGTCTACGAGCTCGAACTCGTCGCCCTCGCCTCGTACTTGATCGGCGACTCGGTCACCCAGGCGTCCGTCGTGCTGTCCGTCATGGTCTTCGCGATGGGCATCGGCTCCCTCGCCGCGAAGCGGCTGCGCTGGCATGCCGCCGCCGGCTTCGGCGCCGTCGAGGCCACCCTCGCGCTCATCGGCGGATGCAGCGCCATGGCGCTGTACGCGGTCTTCGCCTGGACCGGCGACTGGGGCGGTCTGTGGGCCAACGGCCCCCGCGTTCTCCTGGTCGCCTTCTCGCTGGCCATCGGCCTGCTGATCGGCGCCGAGGTGCCGCTGCTGATGGAGCTCATCCAGCGCATCCGGCGCCAGGACGCGGGCGGCGCGGTGGCCGACCTGTTCGCCGCGGACTACGTCGGCGCGCTGGTCGGCGGCCTGGCCTTCCCCTTCCTGCTGCTGCCCTTCCTGGGCCAGCTGACCGGCGTGCTGGTCACCGGGGCCGTCAATGTCGTGGCCGGCGGCGCCCTGGTGCTCGGCCTGTTCCGCCGCGACCTCTCCCGGCGCGCCCGCTGGCTGCTCCTGATCGCCAACCTCACCGTCCTCGGCGTACTCGCCTCCGCCGCCGTGCTCGTCGACGACTTCGAACGGGCCGCGCGGCACGCGGTGTACGGGAGGGACGTGCGCGTGGCCCTGCAGACCGACGTCCAGGAGGTGGTCCTCACCGGCGGCACCCGCGGCCGCCCGCTCGACCTCTATCTGGACGGCCGGCTCCGGGTGGGCGGCCGCGACGAACGCCGCTACCACGAGGCGCTCGTCCACCCCGCGATGTACGGGCCCCACGCGCGCGTGCTGATCCTCGGCGGCGGCGACGGGCTCGCGGCCCGGGAGGTGCTGCGGCACACCGGCGTCGACCGGATCGACGTGATCGAACTCGACGTCGGCCTGGTGCGCCTGGCCCGCCACGATCCGGGACTCGCGGCCCTGAACGCGCACGCCTACGACGACCCCCGCGTCCACGTCGCCACGGCGGACGCCTTCCGCTGGCTGCGCGGGGCGCCGTGGGCGACGTACGACGTGGTGATCGCGGACCTGCCCGACCCCGGCATCACCGCCAGTACGAAGCTGTACTCCCAGGAGTTCTACGGCCTCGCCCGTCGCGTGCTGCGCCCCGGCGGCCGCCTGGTGGTGCACGCCGGCCCCGTCGCGTCCCGCACCCAGGCCTTCTGGACGGTCGACGCCACCCTGCACGCGGCCGGCCTGGCCACCACCCCCTACCGGGTGCCCGGCCGCGACTGCGGCTTCGCGGCGGGCCCCGACCGCTCGGCCCGCGCCTCCCGTGCCGCGCACGACTGGGGGTTCATCCTGGCCAGGCCGGGCCGCGCCGCCCCGCCGCTGCGCCTGGACCCGCACGAGCCGTCCCCGCGCACGCTCACCCGCAGGGCGCTGACGACGGACGCCCGCGCGGCGGCCCACACCCGCATCAAGGGCCTGCCGGCGTCCACCCTGGTGCATCCGCGCTACTAGGCCCTGACCGCCGCCGGGTTTCCCACAGGCTGTGGACGGGCGCGCACGGCGAGAGCCCGGTCCCGGCGCGCGACCGCTGTGGTCCGCGCCCTGACCGGGCTCTCGTTCGGGTACGGCGCGTACCTGGTCGTAGGCGCACACGCCGCTGTGGACAGCGAAGACGCTGTGCGTGCCGAGGGACTACTCCTCGTCGTCCTCGGGCTCGTCCTCCGCCTCGTTGACCTCCTGCTCCAGGCCGAGCTGCTCGACGAGCCAGCGGTCGAACTCGATCGCGGCGCGCACCCAGCTGACCGTGGAGGAGACGAAGTGGTTGAGGTCGACGCCGGTGCCGATCAGCATCTGCGCCTCACCGATGAGGCGGACGGTGCCGTCGTCGTGGGTGTGGCTGTACACCTTGGGCCACAGGGTGCGCCGGTTCCAGTCGTCGATGGACTCCAGCAGCTGCGGCTTCTCGTCGATCTTGTGGGGCCGGTCGTAGAACGTCCGCACCGAGAAGACCGCCTGTTCGGCCTCCCCGCGGAACATGAAGTACGTACGGAACTGCTCCCACGGCGCCGCGAGGTCGCCCTCGTCGTCGACGACGTACTTGAGCTCCATCTGGTCGAGGAGCTGCTTCACGAGGTCCTGATCCGGGACGACGGGGCCCGCCGGTCCTTGGGGCTGCGGCTCGGGCTGGCCCCCGAAGTTCGGAATCGAGGACGGGTCGATGCTCACCGTGATTTTCCCTTCGTACGGATTCCGCCATCCTCCCTCATCCGGGGAGGGGGGTGGCAAGCCCCGCCGGGCCTGTCAGCCCACGGCTGACACGATCCGGTCACTGCCGTGGACGTGCCTTCGAGTACCCGGTCCTGCGCGGGTCTGACACGGTCCGATGACCGCGTCGGGGCATGCGGCTTCCATGATCCCTTCACGGGCGCGCGAAGAAAACCGCGGTGGCTCCTGTGAATGCTGTGGCCGGTGGGACCGGTGTTCGCCGTACGAACGCGGGCCCGCCACCCTGAGGGGTGACGGGCCCGCGGTGGCGGTCGGTGACTACAGCGTCTTGCCGGTCGCCGGTCCCACGATCAGGCCGTCGCCGAAGGCGTCCACGCGGACCGTGTCGCCGTCCTTGACCTCGCCGGAGAGGATCTCCCGGGCGAGGCGGTCGCCGATGGCGGTCTGGACGAGGCGGCGCAGCGGCCGGGCACCGTACGCCGGGTCGTTGCCCTCCTCGGCGAGCCAGGCCAGAGCCTGAGGGGTGACCTCCAGGCTGAGGCGGCGCTCCGCGAGCCGTCGCGCGAGGCGGTCGATCTGGAGCCGCGCGATCCGGCCCAGTTCGTCCTTGCTCAGCGCGGAGAAGACGACCAGGTCGTCGAGCCGGTTGAGGAACTCCGGCTTGAAGGAGGCGCGGACCACCTCCAGCACCTGCTGCTTCTTCTCCGCCTCGCCGAGCACCGGGTCGACCAGGAACTGGCTGCCCAGGTTGGAGGTGAGGACGAGGATGGTGTTGCGGAAGTCGACCGTGCGGCCCTGACCGTCCGTCAGGCGGCCGTCGTCCAGCACCTGAAGGAGGATGTCGAAGACCTCGGGGTGCGCCTTCTCCACCTCGTCGAGGAGCACCACGCTGTACGGGCGGCGGCGCACGGCCTCGGTGAGCTGGCCGCCCTCCTCGTAGCCGACGTAACCGGGAGGCGCGCCGACCAGGCGGGCCACGCTGTGCTTCTCGCTGTACTCCGACATGTCGATGCGGACCATCGCCCGCTCGTCGTCGAAGAGGAAGTCGGCCAACGCCTTGGCGAGTTCGGTCTTGCCGACGCCGGTCGGGCCGAGGAAGAGGAACGAGCCGGTGGGTCGGTCCGGGTCGGCGATACCGGCCCGGCTGCGCCGCACCGCGTCCGACACGGCCCGCACGGCCTCGCTCTGGCCGATGAGCCGGCGGCCCAGCTCGTCCTCCATGCGCAGCAGCTTCTGCGTCTCGCCCTCCAGCAGGCGACCGGCGGGGATGCCGGTCCAGGAGGCGACGACGTCGGCGATGTCGTCCGGGCCGACCTCCTCCTTGACCATGGTGTCCTTGGCGGCCTCCTCCTCGGCCTCCGAGGCGGCCTCCAGTTCCTTCTCCAGGGCCGGGATCTCGCCGTACAGCAGCTTGGAGGCGGAGTCGAAGTCGCCGTCGCGCTGGGCGCGTTCGGCCTGTCCGCGCAGGTCGTCGAGCCTCTCCTTCAGCTCGCCGACCCGGTTGAGGGACTGCTTCTCCTTGTCCCAGCGGGCGTTGAGGCCGCGCAGCTCCTCCTCCTTGTCGGCGAGGTCGCGGCGCAGCTTCTCCAGCCGCTCGCGGGAGGCCGGATCGGTCTCCTTGTCGAGGGCCAGCTCCTCCATCTTCAACCGGTCGACGACGCGCTGGAGTTCGTCGATCTCGACCGGGGACGAGTCGATCTCCATGCGCAGCCGGGAGGCGGCCTCGTCGACCAGGTCGATGGCCTTGTCGGGCAGGAAGCGGGAGGTGATGTAGCGGTCGGACAGGGTGGCCGCGGCGACCAGCGCGCTGTCCGCGATCTGCACCTTGTGGTGGGCCTCGTAGCGGCCCTTGAGCCCGCGCAGGATGGCGATGGAGTCCTCGACGGTGGGCTCGGCGACCAGCACCTGCTGGAAGCGGCGCTCCAGCGCCGGGTCCTTCTCGATCCGCTCGCGGTACTCGTCGAGGGTGGTGGCGCCGACCATGCGCAGTTCGCCGCGGGCCAGCATCGGCTTGAGCATGTTGCCGGCGTCCATGGCGGAGTCGCCGCCGGCGCCCGCGCCCACGACGGTGTGCAGCTCGTCGATGAAGGTGATGATCTGGCCCTCGGAGTCCTTGATCTCCGCGAGGACGGTCTTCAGACGCTCCTCGAACTCACCGCGGTACTTGGCGCCCGCGACCATGGCGCCCAGGTCGAGCGCGACCAGCCGCTTGTTCTTGAGGGACTCGGGCACGTCCCCCTTCACGATCCGCTGGGCCAGCCCCTCCACGACGGCGGTCTTGCCGACGCCGGGCTCACCGATGAGCACGGGGTTGTTCTTGGTGCGCCGGGACAGCACCTGCACGACCCGGCGGATCTCCTGGTCGCGGCCGATGACGGGGTCGAGCTTGCCGTCCCGCGCGGCGGCGGTGAAGTCGGTGCCGAACTTCTCCAGCGCCTTGTACTGCCCCTCGGGGTCGGCGTTGGTCACCCGGCGCCCACCCCGCGCCTTCTGGAAGGCCTCCAGCAGCTTCTTCGCGGTGGCCCCCTGCTGGGAGAGCACCTCGCCGGCCGCCCCGCCCTTGGCGGCGATGCCGATGAGCAGGTGCTCGGTGGAGAGGTACTCGTCGCCGAGCTCCTTGGCCCGCTCGGCGGCGTCCGCGAGGACCGCGAGCAGCTCGCGGTTGGGCTGCGGGGGAGCGACGGTGGACCCGGTCACGCTGGGCAGCGCGCCGAGCGCGCGCTCGGCGCCGGAACGCACGGCGGCCTGGTCGGCGTCCACCGCGGCGAGCAGGTCGATGATGTTCTCGTTGTCCTGCCCCTGGAGCAGAGCCAGGAGCAGATGGGCGGGCGTGAGGTCCGGGTGCCCCTCGGTCACGGCACGGCTGCTGGCCGTGTTGATCGCGTCCCGGCTCCTGTTGGTCAGCTCGGCGTCCACGTTCGCGTTCTCCTCCTCGGCGTGGGCCCGTCGGCCACGTCTCCCAGTCCTGACTTAACCAACGTACACAAACTTGAGTCTATTCCACTCAAGGTAACCGCCGGGAGTCCCCGAGGGGCTAGTTTCCGGGCATGACCGCATATTCCGTGGATCCCGGCGCTCCGGACGCCGCGTACCTGGCCTTCTGGCGAGAACGCCACCTGTGCACCCTCACGACCCTCCGCGCCGACGGCAGCCCGCACGTCGTGCCCGTCGGAGTGACATACGACCCCGAGGCGCGACTGGCTCGGGTGATCACGAACAAGGCGAGCGCGAAGGCGGCCCACGTCCTGGCCGCGGGGCCGGGCGGGGCCCGGGTCGCGGTGTGCCAGGTGGACGGCCGCCGCTGGGCGACGCTGGAGGGACGGGCGTACGTACGCCCCGAGGCGGACCGGGTCGCGGAGGCGGAGCGGCGCTACAGCGAGCGCTACGAGCGGACGCCGGCGCCGAATCCGTCCCGCGTGGTCATCGAGATCGAGCTGGAGCGGGCCCTGGGGCGCGGGTGACTGATTTCAGCCACTGTGAAAACACCCCGATACCAGGAAATGTCCCCTGAAACTGCAGCGGCGGGACCCAGGTGATGTGACCGTGGAACCCGCTGGGGGGGGGGGAACAGGACGGAATTT
>NZ_JBSHAQ010000011.1:176458-191558 GCF_053611585.1 Streptomyces sp. NPDC054794
CCACAATCTACAAAACCCCCCATAAAACTTTACACCCCCACACACGCGGCGGGGGCCCCCTGTTCTGGCCCCCCCCCCCCCCCCGCTGCGGGGGGAAGCACCTGAGCGATCTTTTACGACGGGGGAATCGCGTCAGGCACTGCGGGGGGTGGCCGAAATAGTCCTCAAGTCCGAGTCATCCGGTTCTGCCAGCTGGTGGTCTCGTTGGTCCAGGTTCACAAAGATCATTCCGTACCGGATGGCACATCGCACGGGCTGCGGTGCCCCGCGAGGCTTACGCAGGCACCGGTACGCCCGTACGTCCTCGTCCTCGTCGCGCGTGACGACGACCGGCTCACCGAAGACGGTCACCATCAACGAGTCACCGCTGTGGGGGATGGCGGTGACCAGGTCGATGAAATGCCAGCCCGATCGGTAGGCGGTGGCCATTTCGCGGCGGAAGGAACGGTCGTCGGGTGGAGTGGTCACGTCAGCTCCCGGCTCCGCTTGCCGTCGCGTCGGTGTGCGCGGCCACGGAAGGCCACTCTGTGAACGCCTGAGCGTCACCCTTGGCGCCGAAGACGCCGCTCCCCACCCCCAGGACAACCAGGATGGAAAAGGCGGCACCGAGCGCCGAGCGAAGCAGTCTGTTGCGCATGGTCGGCTTCGTCCTCACTTGAAGGTCCCCTTTTCCCCCGTCAGGTACGACGATGGCTTATTCGGGCACGTGGTGGCCACACAATCGGTGCATCATGTTCCTGCATGTTCAGGACCCTGGGGGGTGGAGATTTGGCAGCGAATCGGGCGAAAGCATCACATCCTCACTCGGTGACCGAGCTGTGCGACGAGGGAAGCCGTCTTTACGCCACAGCTCTGCGCGCCGGGCGCGTCGCCCGCGCGGATGCCGAGACCGCCCCCTGTCTGATGGAATTCGCCCTGCTCCACCCGGATCCCGACGACCCCGACTGGCTGCGCCCGGTGCCACCGGCGGTCGCCCTGGCCCGGCGGCTCAATCCGCTGGAGCGCGAGATCACCGAACGCCGGCAGATGTCGGTCGAACTCTCCCAGATCTTCGAACCGTTCATGACGCTGAGCGCAGAGGCGCACACGACCAGCGACTCCATCACCGTCCTGGAGGGCGGCGAACGGATCAACGCGGCGCTCAACCTCGCCACGGCCCAGTGCCAGACCGAACTCGTCACCGTGCAGCCCTCCGACCGCATCTCGGAGGACAGCCTGCTGCAGGGCCTCGAACGGGACCGGCCGCTGATGGAACGGGGCGTCAAGGTCCGCAGCCTGTATCAGCACACGGCCCGCTACAACCCGGAGAAGCTGGCCATCGCGGCCCGGCTCTCCGACGGCAAGGTCGAGTACCGCACCATCGACGAACTGGTCGAACGCCTGATCATCTGCGACGGCACCGTGGCCTTCATCCCGGCCCGCGACGACCAGAAGATCGCCCTGGAACTGCGCCAACCCGGCCTGGTCCGCTACCTCATGAAGGTCTTCGAGTACCTGTGGGACCGGGCGGTGCCGATGGGCGCCGGCGGGCCGTACGAGGTCGACTCCGACGGCATCACCGAAATCCAGTACTCCATCGCGAAACTGCTGGTGGAGGGCCATGTCGACGAGGCCATCGCCCGCCGGCTCGGGATGAACGTACGGACCTGTCGCGCCCATATCGCCAAGCTGGCCCAGGCGTTGGGCAGCGGCAGCCGCGCCCAGCTCGGCTATCTCATCGCCCAGTCGGGACTCCTGAACCAGGACACGTCGATACCGGGACGGGACGGCGCCCAGTGACCCCCGAGCGGCCGGCTCAGCGCACGCTCGGGGACTCCTGATCGGGAATGCCGACGGGGATCCCGGTGCCGCCGGGCGGCCCGTCCAGCCCCACCTGCGCTATCCGCACGCCCAGTTGGGCACGGCTCGCCGCTCCCAGCGTCTCCGACAGCCGGGCGATGTGGGCCCGGCAGGTGCGCACGCTGATGCCCAGGCGTTCGGCGATCACCGCGTCCTGGTGGCCCTCCGCCAGCAGGGCCGCGATGGACTGCTCGCGGTGCGAGATGCCCTCGATGCCGGTGTCCGGCAGCGAGGCCGTCAGCGGGATCGCCAGCCGCCACAGCCGCTCGAAGACCGTCACCAGGTACTCGACCAGCGCCGGGTGGCGCAGCTCCAGGGCCATCGTGCGGTCGGCGTTGGCCGGGATGAAGGCCACCGTGCGGTCGAACAGGATCAGCCGGTCGATGACCTCGTCGAGCGTCCGGGCCTCCACCGCGTCGCCCATCAGCTCCAGGTAGGTCAGCAGGCCCTGGCCGTGCCGGGCCACGTGCGTGTACAGGTCGCGCATGTGCACGCCCCGCCCGCGCAGCGCCAGCGCCCGGTGCAGGCCCTCGGTCAGCTCGGCCTCCCGCCGGATGCCGCCGGGCTGCACGGTGAGCACCTCGGTGGTGCAGGCCTCGGTCGCCTCGTCCATCGCGGCCTGGATCCGGGACAGCCCGTCCAGGACGCGGATCGCCGTGCCCTCCGCCGACGCCGAGGCCTGCAGTTGCCGGCCCAGCCCCGCGTACCACTCGAAGGCCGCCACCGCCGAACCCACCCGGCGCTGGCTCTCCCTGACCTCGTCGTGGACCCCGCGCAGCAGCCGGGTCATGACCTCCTGCGGCGAGGTCGGCACCAGCCAGTCCATGTCGTCGGGGTCCGGGTGCAGCAGGGCCAGCTCCAGGAGGCAGGGCACCGGCTCGGCATCCGTGCGCGGCACGCGGCCCCGCCGTACGGCCCGGGAGTACACGCGATCCCCGGCCTCGCACAGTCGGTCGGCCCCGTGTGGATGATCCTCCGTCCCGCGCCCGGCCATCGCCCATTCCACCCCCGGTTGCTGCCACTTCCGTGGCGCAACTATGCGCGGACGAATCCGGCTCCGCAACACGGCTCTCCGCGTCGCGACCGCCGGATGGCACCGGTATCTCCCTGTTTCTCCTGGGCTCCTGCCGTCCCGTTGCAACAAGCTGACGGTGGCGAACCGGTGGCCGGAGATGCGTGGTTGCGCCCGGTTCGCCCGGGTGCCCGTCCGCCCCGGCACGACCCCGGTCGGACGCCCCACCTCGGACCTCGGCAGCAGGTGGCCGGAACCGGCCTCTTGACGCGGACCACTTCACACACGTAAGGCGCGGCGCCGCGCCTCCACCCTTCAGGGTGAACACGGGGCACCGCGCCGTATTGACCTCCGCCCGCGCGCACGCGGGCCGAGCGACGAGATCCGGCCCTTTCGGGACGATCACGGCTTTTTCCAGCCGATCACCCCTACTTCGGGCCGGTCGCGGCTACTTCAGGCCGAGCGTCGTGCAGGCCGCCTTGTACTTGGGGGTGCAGATCTCGGAGACCTTGTAGATGCCGTCCGCGAGGACCGTGTCCTTGATGTTGCCCTTCGTCAGGGCGGTCACGGTGACCAGCTGCGCCGGGATGTCCTTGTTGGTGGGGCTGTCGACGCGGTCCTGGGTGAGGGCGTCGAACTGGATGTCCTTGCCCTGCACCTTGGCGACGGCCATCTCGGCGGCGGCCTCGGCCTCGCTCGGGTAGGACTTGTAGACGCTCATGTACTGCTCGCCGGCGATGATCCGCTGCACCCCGTCCAGCTCGGCGTCCTGGCCGGTGATCGGCGGCATGGTGGTGATGCCTGCGGCCTTGAGGGCCTTGATGACGCCGGCCGCCATGCCGTCGTTGGCGGAGTAGACGGCGGCGATGTTCCCCTTGCCGATCTTGTTGATCGCCTCGGTCATTTCGGCCGTGGCGTTCTCCGGCTTCCAGTCCTTGGTGTCGTACGAGCCCGCGATCGTCACCTTGCCGTTCAATTCGGACATGGCGCCCTGCTTGAACTGCTTGGCGTTCGGGTCGGTGAGCGACCCGTTCACCATGACGATCTTGTCCGAGGTGTCGATGTTCGACCCCAGGGCCTCCAGCAGCGAGCGGGCCTGCACCTCGCCCACGAGCTCGTTGTCGAAGGAGATGTACGCGTCGATCGGACCCTCGGCCAGCCGGTCGTAGGCGATGACCGGAATGCCCGCGTCCTTGGCCTTCTTGACCTCGCCCGCCATGGCGTGCGAGTCGACCGCGTCGAGCAGGATGACGTCGACCTTGTCGGCGATCATCTGCTGCATCTGCTGGGCCTGCTTGCCCGCGTCCGCGCCCGCGTTGGCGTACTCGACCCTGCCCAGCTTCCTGGTGAGGGCCGAGACCTTCTCCTTGATGATGGGGTAGTCGAACTTCGCGTACCGCGTGTTCGCCGTCTCCGGCAGCAGCAGACCCACCGTCACGTCGTTGCCCTTGGTCGGGCTCGCCTCACTTGAGTCACCCGTCGCACCGAGCACACCGCAGCCGGCGAGCGAGAGGGTCATCGTGGACGCGGCCACGGTTATGGCGATACGACGCATTCGGGGGCTCACTTCAGGTGCGTTCCGGACGTGGGGCTGCTTTGCGACCCAGATGTCTGAAAAGACAACGCGGCGGCGATACCCGACGTCAAGCCGAACTACTTAACGAGTCCGCAACACCACGCTGCGCTGCACCTGTGAAGAGCTGACGGAATCACCTCCAAACGACCTTTACGGACCCTCCATCCAAGCGAAGTTCATGGGGAGGCAAAGATCCGTACAACCAACACCTTTTCTTGCGAGTCGTGATCACCGGCGGCTCAAGCCGCCGCCACGAACCGATCAGAGGATCGAATGAACCCAGCCAGACCCGCGACGCCCGGTGCCGCCCTCACCGTCGTCCTCGCCACGGCCGGCGGACTGCTCGGCACCACCGTCGCCGCCGCGGCCCCCGCTTCCGCCGCCACCCGGTGCGCCTCGCCCGTCTATATGCGGCAGTTCTTCGCGAACACCACCTTCTCGGGCACTGCGAAGAAGACCGACTGCGACAGCGCGATCGACGAGAACTGGGCCGGTGGCGCGGCCGCCTCCGGCCTGCCGAAGGACAACTTCGGCGTCCGCTGGACCGTGACACGCGACTTCGGGTCCGGCGGCCCCTTCACCCTGAGTACCGCCACCCAGGACGGCGTCCGCGTCTACGTCGACGGCACGCGGAAGATCGACCTCTGGAAGAACGTCTCCACCACCCAGAAGAAGTCGGTCGACATCACCCTGTCCAAGGGCACGCACACCCTCCGCGTCGACTACATCAACCTGACCGGTGCCGCCAACGTCCGCTTCTCCTACGCGCCGCGCACCTCCGCCACCGTCGACAAGGTCAAGCCCCTTGCCCCGACGGGCGCCTCGGCGACGTACGACCCGGCCACCGGCAGGGCGAAGCTCGCCTGGGCGAAGAACAAGGAGATGGACCTCGCCGGGTACCGGGTCTACCGCCGCCTGAAGGGCGCGTCGTTCGGCACCGCTCCCCTCGCGACGACCACCGCCACGTCGTACACGGACAGCACGCTCCCGACGGCCGGCGAGACCTATTACTACGAGGTCCGTGCCTACGACAAGGCCAAAAACGAGTCGACCGGAACCGCGGACCAGCCCGTCACCACCGCCGACCGGGTCGCGCCCGCGGCGCCCACGGTGACGACCGCGACGGGCGAGGTGACCCCCACGGGCGGTACGGGCGGACTGAAGGTCGGCTGGGAGAAGATCCCGGACGCGGTGTCCTACCGCGTCTACCGGGCCGCGAGCGAGAACGGCACGTACACGAAGCTCGGCAGCACCGGCGAGCTCTCCTACCTGGACACCTCGGCCGCCGAGAGCACCGTCTACTACTACCGTGTGTCGGCCGTCGACGCGGCGGGCAACGAGTCCGCCCGGTCCGTCCCGCAGCGCGGCAAGATCTGGGACAACGACCCGCCGGCCCTCGTCAGCGGGCTGACCGTCACCCCGACCGAGTACGGCTTCCAGCTGAACTGGGACAAGAACCCCGCCACGGACCTGCAGTACTACACGGTCCACCGGGGGGAGCTGCTGGAGAACGACGAGGGCGACAAGATCTGCTACGGCACCGCGACGGACTACGTCTCGCCCGACGAGACGTCCTTCGCGTACACCACGCTCCCCGACGGCGGCCAGGCCTGCTTCTTCCTCGACGCCGTGGACGACGACGGCAACTCCGCCATCAAGTGGAACGGCCCGGCCGAGGCCGTGACCGCCACCGAGCTCGACATGACGCCGAGCGTGGCGACCCCCGAGGGCTCGCCGCTGCGGCTGGACGCCACCGGCGCGGAGGGCGACGAGGGCAACCAGCTGGTGTGGTCCGGGCTCGGCGCGGGTGAGGAGGAGTCCGCCAACCCCGCGCAGGCCTTCCGTGTCTACCGCTGGAACCCGGCCACCGCCGCCTACGAGCGGATCGCCGAACTGGGGGCCGGTGCGCACACGTACTTCGACACCGGCGCCAAGCGCGGCTCGGTCTCCTACTACTGGGTGACCGGCGTGCAGGCCGACGGCACGGAGACGACACCGGCCGGCGGCTGGGCGATCAGCGCGCCCGTCAAGTGACACGAAGGGGCCGGGAGGCTGTACGCCTCCCGGCCCCTTCGCTTGTCCTGAGGCGAGGTCAGTCCGCCGACGACTGCTGCCGCTTGGGACGCCACACCACCAGCGCGCTGGTCTGCTGGACCTCCTGGTACGGAACCAGGTCGCGTCGGTAGGAGGCGTGCACGGCGGCCTCCCGC
Organism: Streptomyces sp. NPDC054794; assembly: GCF_053611585.1. Classification (NCBI taxonomy): domain Bacteria; kingdom Bacillati; phylum Actinomycetota; class Actinomycetes; order Kitasatosporales; family Streptomycetaceae; genus Streptomyces; species Streptomyces sp. NPDC054794. The sequence goes on from NZ_JBSHAQ010000011.1 coordinate 183,096, forward strand.
TGCCGCATCGCGGCCGCGGCGCCGTCCAGGGCCGCTTCCATCTCCGCCACGCGGGACTGGAGGGCGGCGACCTGGTTCTCCAGTTCGATGATGCGCTTGATGCCGGCCAGGTTGATGCCCTCGTCCTGCGACAACTGCTGGACGGTGCGCAGCAGTTCGATGTCGCGGGCCGAGTAGCGGCGGCCCCGGCCCGCGGTGCGGTCGGGCGAGACCAGGCCCAGACGGTCGTACTGGCGCAGCGTCTGCGGGTGCAGGCCGGAGAGCTGGGCCGCCACCGAGATGACGTAGACCGGGGTCTCCTCGGTCAGTTCATACGGGTTACGTCGACGGCCTTCCATCACTCTCAGGCTCCCTTCGCGGCCTCGAACAGCTCCGCCCGCGGGTTCTCACCCGCGGTCGCCTCGCGATACGCCTCCAGCGCATCACGAGCCTTCCCCGACAGGTCCTTGGGAACACTCACCTCGACGGTGACCAACAGGTCCCCGCGAGTGCCGTCCTTGCGGACCGCGCCCTTGCCCCGCGCCCGCATGGTGCGGCCGTTGGGCGTGCCCGGAGGCAGCTTCAGGGTGACGGTGGGGCCGCCGAGGGTCGGGACCCGGACCTCGCCGCCGAGAGCGGCCTCGGAGAACGTCACCGGGACGGTCACCGTGAGGTTGTCGCCCTTGCGTCCGAACACCGGGTGCTCGCCCACGTGCACGACCACGTACAGGTCGCCGGCCGGACCGCCCCGCTCGCCGGGCGCGCCCTTGCCGCGCAGCCGGATGCGCTGCCCGTCGGTGACGCCCGCCGGGATGCGCACCTGCATCGTGCGGGACGACTTGGCCCGCCCGCTGCCGTTGCACTCCAGGCAGGGGTGCTCGGCGATCAGGCCGCGGCCCTTGCAGTCGGGGCAGGGGTCGGTCAGCGAGAAGCCGCCGCCCGAACCCCGGGCCACCTGGCCGGTGCCGACGCAGGTCGGGCACACGCGCGGCGTGCCGTTCTTGTCGCCGGTGCCCGAACAGGCCTTGCACGGTGCCTGCGAGGACATCCGCAGCGGGACCGTGGCGCCCTCGATGGCTTCGGTGAAGCTCAGCGTGACCTCGGACTCGATGTCCTGGCCGCGTCTGGGCTGCGTCCGTGTACCGCCGCCGCCACCCCGGTTGAACAGGCCCCCCAGGACGTCACTGAACCCACCGCCGCTGTTGCCGAAGCCGCCTCCGCTCTGGGCGCCGCCTCCGAAGAGGTCCCCCAGGTCGAAGTTGAAGGAGCCGCCGCCCGCGCCCGGCCCCGGGCGGAAGCCGCCGTTGCCGAAGAGGGCGCGAGCCTCGTCGTACTCCTTGCGCTTCTTGGGGTCACCGAGGATGTCGTTCGCCTCGGAGATCTCCTTGAAACGCTCTTCCGCCTTGGCGTTGCCCTTGTTGGCGTCCGGGTGGAACTCGCGGGCGAGCTTCCGGTACGCCTTCTTGATCTCGGCTTCGGTGGCGTCCTTGGGGACGCCGAGGACCTTGTAGTAGTCCTTCTCGATGAAGTCCTTGGTGCTCATCCCCGACGTCCCTCCTTCCTCATCCGTTCAACGTCAGCCCTCGTCCGGGCCACCGTTCTCCTTGTCGTCGGCCGCCGCGGTCTCCTCGGCGCCCTCGGCCTTGACCGACTGCGCCCCGGGCTGGGGTTCGGCCACCGCCACCCGCGCGGGGCGGATGGTGCGCTCGCCGATCCGATACCCGGGCTGCAGAATCGCCACGCACGTCGTCTCGGTGACGTCCGGCGCGTACGAGTGCATCAGGGCCTCGTGGATCGTCGGGTCGAAGGGCTCGCCCTCCTTGCCGAACTGCTGCAGTCCCATCTTCGCCGCGACGGTCTCCAGCGACTCGGCGACGGACTTGAATCCGCCGACGAGCTCGCCGTGTTCCCGGGCGCGGCCGATGTCGTCGAGCACGGGCAGGAGCTCGGTCAGGAGGTTCGCGATGGCGATCTCCCGGACCGCGACCCGGTCGCGCTCGACGCGGCGGCGGTAGTTCTGGTACTCGGCCTGGAGGCGCTGGAGGTCCAGGGTGCGCTCGTTGAGTGCCGTGCGCACCTGGTCCAGCTGGGCCACCAGGCCGGCTGTCCGATTCGCGTCCCCTGCCGGGGCCGCCCCCTCTTCGGAGGCGGCCTTCGGCTCGGCGTCGTCAGGGGTGGCGCCGGAGGGGACGTCGGGCTTCTCCTCGAAGCCCGGGGTCTCCTCCGTCACGCGGCACCGTCCTTGCGCTCGTCGTCGACGATCTCGGCGTCCACGACGTCGTCGTCGGCACGCGGGGCCTCACCGGCGCCGTCGGCGGCGGCCTGCCCGGCCTGGGCGTCGGCGTACATGGCCTGGCCCAGCTTCTGCGAGACGGCCGCGACCTTCTCCGTGGCGGTGCGGATCTCGGCCGTGTCCTCGCCCTTGAGCGTCTCCTTCAGCTCGGCGATCGCGGCCTCGACCTCGGTCTTGATCTCGCCCGGGACCTTGTCCTCGTTGTCCTTGAGGAACTTCTCGGTCTGGTAGACGAGCTGCTCGCCCTGGTTGCGGGTCTCGGCGGCCTCGCGGCGCTTGTGGTCCTCCTCCGCGTAGCGCTCGGCCTCCTCACGCATGCGGTCGACCTCGTCCTTCGGGAGCGAGGAGCCGCCGGTGACGGTCATCTTCTGCTCCTTCCCGGTGCCGAGGTCCTTCGCCGTGACGTGCATGATGCCGTTGGCGTCGATGTCGAAGGCGACCTCGATCTGTGGGACGCCACGCGGCGCCGGCGGCAGACCGGTCAGCTCGAACATGCCGAGCTTCTTGTTGTAGGCCGCGATCTCGCGCTCGCCCTGGTAGACCTGGATCTGCACCGACGGCTGGTTGTCCTCGGCCGTCGTGAAGATCTCCGAACGCTTCGTCGGGATCGTGGTGTTGCGCTCGATCAGCTTGGTCATGATGCCGCCCTTGGTCTCGATACCGAGGGACAGCGGGGTCACGTCGAGGAGCAGGACGTCCTTGACCTCGCCCTTGAGGACACCGGCCTGGAGAGCGGCGCCGATGGCGACGACCTCGTCCGGGTTCACGCCCTTGTTGGCGTCCTTGCCACCGGTCAGCTCCTTGACGAGCTCGGCGACGGCGGGCATACGGGTGGAACCACCGACGAGGACGACGTGGTCGATCTCGGCGAGGGAGATGCCGGCGTCCTTGATGACGTTGTGGAACGGCGTCTTGCAGCGCTCCAGCAGGTCCGCGGTCAGCTGCTGGAACTGAGCGCGGGTCAGCTTCTCGTCCAGGTGCAGCGGGCCCTCGGCGGACGCGGTGATGTAGGGCAGGTTGATCGAGGTCTCGGTGGACGAGGACAGCTCGATCTTCGCCTTCTCGGCAGCCTCGCGCAGACGCTGCAGAGCCATCTTGTCCTTGCCGAGGTCCACACCGTGACCGGCCGCGAACTGCTTGACCAGGTAGTCGACGATGCGCTGGTCCCAGTCGTCACCACCGAGGTGGTTGTCACCGTTGGTGGCCTTGACCTCGACGACACCGTCGCCGATCTCCAGCAGCGAGACGTCGAACGTGCCGCCACCGAGGTCGAAGACCAGGATGATCTGCTCGTCCTTGTCGAGGCCGTAGGCGAGCGCGGCCGCGGTGGGCTCGTTGACGATACGAAGGACGTTCAGACCGGCGATCTCGCCGGCCTCCTTCGTCGCCTGGCGCTCGGAGTCGTTGAAGTAGGCCGGGACGGTGATGACCGCGTCGGTCACCTTCTCGCCCAGGTAGGCCTCGGCGTCGCGCTTCAGCTTCTGCAGGATGAAGGCGGAGATCTGCTGCGGGTTGAAGTCCTTCCCGTCCAACTGGATCTTCCAGTCGGTGCCCATGTGGCGCTTCACGGAACGGATGGTCCGGTCCACGTTGGTGACCGCCTGGCGCTTCGCCACCTCGCCGACCAGCACCTCGCCGTTCTTGGCGAAGGCGACGACGGACGGCGTGGTCCTGGCACCCTCGGCGTTGGTGATGACGGTGGGCTCGCCGCCCTCCAGAACGCTGACGACGGAGTTAGTCGTGCCCAGGTCGATGCCGACCGCACGTGCCATGGTGATTTCCTCCAGCTGACTTGAGTGGAACGGACTCAAGTGTGCACGAGGGTCGCCACTGGGTCAACAGACCTGAGTCGCGTGGACTCAACTCTTATCCGTTCCTTACACGCAACTGGCCTCTGACCTGCGTGGACGCAATCCGGCGGGCGCCGTACACAGGTACCCGAAGGAGAAGCAGGACGACCACAACGGCCCCGCCGGCCACCCAGAACACGGCACTCCCCGCCGCGTACCCGGTGTGCGCGAACACTCCCACGAGGACCGCGGAGAAGGTACCGAGCCCCAGCAGGACGACGACCCCCTGCGGGGTGAGCCCGAGCCGCCGCAGCCGGTGGGCGACATGGTCCGGCCCGGCGCGCAGCAGCGGCCGCCGCGCGAGCCGGCGCGACACGACCACGAGCAGGACGTCGGCGGCGGCCAGGGCGGCCAGCGAGAACAGCACCCCGGCGCCGGAACCGAGGTCGTACCCCGCCCGGGCGAAGACGCCGGAGGAGGCCAGCAGGAAGCCTGTGAACAGCGACCCGCAGGCGCCGAGCCCGGTCCGCGCGGGCGGCCAGTTGTGCATGAGGAAGCCGGTGAGGGCGGCGGCCAGCACGCTGAGCAGCACCGCGAGCCCGTCCATCATCTCGGTGGCGGCGCAGCCCCCGACCCCGAAGGCGGTGATGACGCCGACGGTCCCGACGAGACCGTCGGCGTGATCGAGCCCCTTGAAGGCGAGGGCGACGAAGACGATCCAGCCCACGGCGAGAATCCCGGCCCCGAGACCGGTCTCGTCGTACGGCACGACGCACGCGGCCGCCACCGCCGTACCGGCGACGAGCACCCGTGCCCGCAGCCGCCACAGGTCGGCGACCAGTCCGAGCAGGGCGACCCCGGCGGCCGCGACGAGCAGGTCCGCCACTCCGTCCCCCAGCGGGGCCACGCCCGTCCACTCGCCCACCCCGGCGACGAGACAGGTGGCGAGCACGACGGCGACACCCCCCAGCAGCGGCACGGGCCGCTGGCGCCGCCGGTCGACGACACCGGCCCGCAGGCCGGGCCCGTGGAGCAGCGCGGTGAGCAGGGCGGCGAGCAGGAGGGCGGAGGTGGCGGCGGCGATCCCGTAGAGCACGGATCTAAATTAGGGGTGAATGTAGCAATTTGGTACGAATAACACGATCGGATCTTCATCGACCTTTTGAGGTCACCCTCAGCGACGCAGATCACCGCACGGCTGACTACAGTGCGGCGGAGGATGGGGGTAGTCTCAAACGGACTGCATAAGTTACCGCTTAGTAATGTCGAGGATCCCCTCGAAGAATCCCCCTCGCAGGCCCGAGGAGCCCCGAAATGCAACTCGCCGCGATCATCGTGTCGCTGGTTCTGATCGTGGTTGGTGTGGCCCTGTTCGCCCGCGCCATCCTGCAGATCTTCAACTTCATGCGACTCGGCCAGAGTGTGCCCGCGGGCACCCGCACCGACGAGCCCGTGCAGCGTACCGTCACCGTGGCCCGGGAGTTCCTCGGCCACACCCGGATGAACCGCTGGGGCATCGTCGGCGTGGCGCACTGGTTCGTGGCGGTGGGCTTCTTCACCCTGCTGCTGACGATCGTCAACGCCATCGGCCAGCTGTTCCAGGCCGACTGGCTGCTGCCGATCCTCGGCGACTGGACGCCGTACAACGTCTTCGTCGAGTTCATCGGCACGATGACCGTGCTCGGCATCGCGGTCCTGATCGTCGTCCGCCAGCTGAGCAGGCCGGACAGGCCGGGCCGCAAGTCCCGCTTCGCCGGCTCCAACTTCGGCCAGGCGTACTTCGTCGAGACCGTCATCCTCACCGTCGGCATCTGCATCTTCATGCTGCACGCCCTGGAGGGCGCCCAGCACCACGTCGACGGCTACGAGGCCTCGTTCTTCATCTCGTACCCGGTGGTGTCGTGGCTGGAGGGCATGGACCTCTCCACGCTCCAGAACCTCACCTACTTCTTCGCCGGCCTGAAGATCGCGACCTCCTTCATCTGGATGATCGTGGTCGCCCTGAAGACCGACATGGGTGTGGCCTGGCACCGCTTCCTGGCGTTCCCGAACATCTGGTTCAAGCGCAACGCCAAGGGCGAGACCTCGCTCGGCGCGCTGCTCCCGATGACCTCCGGCGGCAAGCCGATCAACTTCGAGGACCCGGGCGAGGACGACGTCTTCGGCGTCTCCCAGGTCGAGCAGTTCTCCTGGAAGGGCCTCCTCGACTTCTCCACCTGCACCGAGTGCGGCCGCTGCCAGTCGCAGTGTCCCGCCTGGAACACCGGCAAGCCGCTGTCGCCGAAGCTGTTGATCATGTCGCTGCGCGACAACGCCCACGCCAAGGCGCCCTACCTGCTCGCGGGTGGCGGCAAGACCGTCGAGGGCGAGGAGAAGGCGTCCGAGGAGCAGCTGGCCGGTGTGCCCGCCGCGGCCCTGGCCGAGACCGAGCGCCCGCTGATCGGCACCGTCGAGGAGAACGGCGTCATCGACCCGGACGTCCTGTGGTCCTGCACCACCTGCGGCGCCTGCGTCGAGCAGTGCCCCGTCGACATCGAGCACGTCGACCACATCGTCGACATGCGGCGCTACCAGGTGATGATCGAGAGCGCCTTCCCGTCCGAGGCGGGCACGATGCTCAAGAACCTGGAGAAGAAGGGCAACCCCTGGGGCCTGGCGAAGAAGCAGCGCCTGGAGTGGACCAAGGAGGTCGACTTCGAGGTCCCGGTCGTCGGCAAGGACATCGAGGACCTCACCGAGGTCGAGTACCTGTACTGGGTCGGCTGCGCCGGCGCCCTCGAAGACCGCGCCAAGAAGACCACCAAGGCCTTCGCCGAGCTGCTGCACATCGCGGGCGTGAAGTTCGCGATCATGGGCGGCGACGAGAAGTGCACCGGTGACTCCGCCCGCCGCCTGGGCAACGAGCCCCTGTTCCAGGAGCTCGGCATGGAGAACGTCATGGCCCTGAACACGGCGTTCGGCGAGGAGCTGGACGACGACGGCAAGGTCACGGCGGAGTCGCGCAAGCCGAAGTCGGCGAAGAAGATCGTCGCCACCTGCCCGCACTGCCTCAACACGATCGGCAACGAGTACCCGCAGCTCGGCGGCGACTACGAGGTCATCCACCACACCCAGCTGCTGCAGCACCTGGTGGACGAGGGCAAGCTGATCCCGGTGACCCCGGTCGAGGGCATCATCACCTACCACGACCCGTGCTACCTGGGCCGCCACAACAAGATCTACACGCCTCCGCGCGAGATCATCGAGAAGGTCCCGGGCCTCCGCAACGAGGAGATGCACCGCCACAAGGAGCGCGGCTTCTGCTGCGGCGCCGGTGGTGCCCGCATGTGGATGGAGGAGCGGATCGGCAAGCGCATCAACAACGAGCGCGTCGACGAGGCCCTGTCCCTGAACCCCGACATCGTCTCGACGGCCTGCCCGTTCTGCCTGGTCATGCTCACCGACTCGGTCAACGGCAAGAAGAACGAGGGCAAGGCCAAGGAGTCCATCCAGGTGGTGGACGTGGCCCAGCTGCTCCTCGACTCCGTCAAGACACCGGTCGACCCGGCGGGCGAGACGACAACGGAGAACGAACCTGAGCCGGAGCCGGTGAAGTAACCGGCCAGCCATTCGGCATTCGGCCGTTGAGGAACGCGATGGCGCCCCCTGACCTGGATGGTTGGGGGGCGTTGTTGTGTGTGGGGGGTGTTGTCGTGCGGGTGGGGGGCGTTGCCGTGCGGATGGGGGGCGTTGCCGTGTGCGTGGGCTGAGGGCCCCTTCGGGCCGACTGTTGGGCCGCTCGCTTCCTCTCAGTGTCGTGCTTCCGCGGCCCGCCTCAAGGGCGCTCCGCGTCGCCTACGGCGATGGCCCTACGGGCCACCCTTGACCCGGCCCACTCCAGCCCGGCCAAGAAGCGAGCGAGCGGCCCTGAGGAACGGTGGCCCAGCCCGGCGTCGGCCCTTGGGTGAGCTGAGCGGCCACGTGGGTGGAGGGGGCGCGCCAGCGCCTCGCGGGCACGCCGGGCGGGTTAAGCGGCGATCGGCCGGGGGTGGGGGCGCGCCAGCACCTCACATGCACGCCGGGCGGGTTAAGCGGCGATCGGTCGGGGGAGGGGGCGCGCCAGCACCTCACATGCACGCCGGGCGGGTTAAGCGGCGATCGGTCGGGGGAGGGGGCGCGCCAGCACCTCACACGCACGCCGGGTCGGCCAAGCGGCCACCGGCCGGAGGAGGCGGCGCGCCAGCACCCTCACACGCACACCGGGTTGGCTTAGCGGCCAACACTCGGTGGGCGGACGCGCCAGCACCTCACACGCACACCGGGCCAGCCAAGCGGCCACCGGCCGGAGGAGGCGGCGCGCCAGCACCTCACACGCACACCGGGTTGGCTTAGCGGCCATCACTCGGTGGGCGGACGCGCCAC
>NZ_JBSHAQ010000011.1:191653-208104 GCF_053611585.1 Streptomyces sp. NPDC054794
CGTACGCGCCAGCACCTCACACGCACACCGGGTCGGCCAAGCGGCCACCGGCCGGAGGAGGCGGCGCGCCAGCACCTCACACGCACACCGGGTTGGCTTGGCGGCCATCACTCGGTGGTCCGGGCCGGGGCGCGCACATGCACCGGGAGGGCTCGGCGGCTCAACGGTCGTCGCGGAGGTCATGGGCCTCAGCGCCCCAGCCCCGCCCGGCTCCCGCCCTGGCTCCGGCACTAATTGGCCGATCTGGGACATGGCTCAGCGAGGTTCCGCTGCAAAGTGCCTAGTCACGGGGGTGGCCACCTTGGTGGGGTGCACGAGATCGTCCAATTGCCTACCTGACAGCACCTGGCCCCCTGGCACCCCGCGAGGCCCACCGCACCCCTTGCACCTACGTCCAGCCCTCGGCTTTCCAGTCCACCCCATCCGACCCCACCGCAGCCAATCCGGCCCCGCTCCACCCCGGACCGCGACGGCCACACCACACCACACCACACCACCGCACACCATTCGGGGACACCCCGCCGGCCCCGTACGGGCTTGTCCCCTCCCCCGTCGGCAGATGGCCGCCAAGCCGTCCCGGCGTGCGTGTGAGGGTGCTGGCGCGCCGCCTCCTCCGGCCGGTGGCCGCTTGGCTGGCCCGGTGTGCATGTGAGGTGCTGGCGCGCCCCCTCCCCCGACCGATCGCCGCTTAACCCGCCCGGCGTGCATGTGAGGTGCTGGCGCGCCCCCACCCCCGACCGATCGCCGCCAAGCCAACCCGGCGTGCAGGCGAGGCGCGGCTGCGCCCCCGGTGGACGGCGCGTTCCCAGCGTGGGCGAAGGGGTGTTACCGGCAAGGCGGCCGGTTTCCTCGGCTGTCCGGTCGCTTCTTCCCCGTGGTGGAGCGAGGTGTGTCAAGGGTGGCCCGTAGGGCCATCGGCGTCAGCCGACGCGGAGCGCCCTTGACTCGCCTCGCGGAGGCACGACACTGGCCGAGAAGCGGGCGGCCCCACGGCCACTGAACAGCTCCGCTCCGCACCGTTCAGCCGCCCCCGCCGACCTCGCCTCTTCGGCTAGGCCCCCTTCGGCCCCGCCTGCTGCACCACCTCGAAGGACCACAGCGTGGACGCGGAGGCAGCCGGACGGGGCCGCTCACCGCCGCCGGCGCCCTCACCGGCCCCGCCGCCACCCTGGTGCGCCGTCTTCATCGGGCCCTCCATCCACGCCTGGAACGACTCCTCGTCACGCCAGCGCGTGTACACGAGGTAGGTGTCCGTCCCCTCGACGGGGCGCAGCAGCTCGAACCACTCGAAGCCGTCGGAGTTCTCCACGGCGTGGGCCCGCGAAGCGAACCGCTTCTCCAGCGTCTCCCGCTGCTCGGCGGGAACGGTCAGCACGTTGATCTTCACTACGCTCATGGACCCATCCTGGCCCACACCACCGCCGTTCTCAGAAGCCGGTCGGGAAGGCGTACACCAACAGGATGAGTACGAAGCCGCCCCCGGCGAACAAGTACGACGCCACGCTCGCCTCCTGGCCGAGCAGGATCGGGCGCCAGGCCAGGTACAGCCCGACGACGAACAGGCCGCGGACCGTCTGTGCCGGCACCGACCAGGCCCGCTCCTGGAGGGAGTCCGCATCCGGGGCCAGGGAGAAGACCGAGGCCATGACGGCGCCGAAGACTCCCGCGACGAGGACGAACGCCGTCAGCGCCGCCCCGCCCGACTCGTCGTCCGGGAACGCCTTCCAGCGGTCGGCGGCCAGGGTCGGCAGGTCCTTCGACTCGTTGACGTATCCACCCAGTTCGGGTGCCTACCGGGCCCACAGCACCTCGACCCGGGTGCCCGCACGGGGCTTGTCGTAGGTGTAGGCCCCTTTCACCAGGAGGCGCTCGGGACCGCCGTCGACGGCGAGCGCCAGCCGTGCGGCGTAGCCCTTCGCCCGGTCCTCGTCGTCCAGTTCGGTCCGTATCCGCAAGGGCTTGCCCACCACGCGTGCCGTACCCACCTCGGCACCCGCGTCCCGCAGCCGCTCGACCCGATCGTTGGTCGACATGCTCATCAGGCAGGCGAACATGGCACCGGAGGTGAACGCCACCAGCAGCCAGACGACGGCGGTACGACCCTCACCCACAACTCGGAGTCACTGAGGGCGAAGTCGTCGCTGAGGCCGCTGAGCGGCAGCCGACCGTCGCCCCGGCGCCGGCGCCTCCCCAGCGCCGCCCCACCCTTCCGCAGCGACCCCCGTGGCACGGGCATCCGCTCCCGCCGGGTCACCAGTGCCAGCACCCACAGCGCCACCACCCGCACCGCCACACCCCCGGCGGCCACGCCACCCCACACCAAGGGCCCGTCCTACGGATGCGACATCGGCGCCCCCCAGCAGCCACGCACACGCGACCACCCCCGCGCCCCACCCCAGCAGCCCACCCAGCCGCACGAGCCACGCCAGCACGGACCGCATCCGCCCCTCCTCCCCCGCACCGACGAGCAACGCCGCACCATCCACGCGCGTCATCGCCCAAGCCGCGTCGGTGGATCGTGCCTCTGGCGGGGGTCATCGCGTGACCGATCCCGCACCCCCGACCCCTTACCGCCCTACTCGCACACGTGCATCATTGCGAGGTTGTTGGGCGACGGTGTCGACGAGGTGCGGGGTGCGCGTGCGAAGAGGCGGGATGTCGATGGCGGCGGCCCTGTGCGGCACCCTGCTGCTCGCCGCGTGCGGCCCCGCCGCCTCGGACGCCGAGGACGGCGGGCCCACCCACGTCGCCGACGCCCCCGCCCAACTCCCCGTCCCCCACGGCAAAGGCAGCGAGGTCCCCGACGACTTCAACGGTGACGGTCACCGTGACCTGGTGCTCAACAACCTGGTGAAGGCGCAGAGCCATGCCGACGACGTCGGTATCGGCATCGTGTACGGCAGCCCGCGCGGACTCGTGCCCGGCGCGCGGCAGTTGCTCAGTCCGCGGAAGCAGGCGGCGCGCACGAAGGGGCAACTCCCCGCCGTTTTCGACGCGGAGGAGAGCTGCGACCTGAACGGCGACGGCTTCACGGACCTCGTCGTGTCGACGGACCCGCCGTACGACGGGCAGGGACAGCCCCCGGTGCCCCTCCAGATCCTCTTCGGCTCCCCGTCCGGGCTGACCGGCCGGGCGGTGAGACTCGCCGTCCCGGCCCGCGCCCGCTTCGGCAATGACTGGCCGGACCAGCCGGTGTGCGGCGACTTCGACGGGGACGGCGCGAACGACCTGGTGGTGCACGCTTCTGCGGGCCATCTGTCCTATCTGCGCGGCCCGTTCAGCCCGCGTACGGGACTCCCGCACGCGGCCGGCGCCCCCGTACCGGCACCGGGCGAGGTGCCGTCCGGCCCGTCCGCCGACGTCGACCGGGACGGATACGACGACCTGGTGGTCCGTACGGCGGAAGGCTCGGCCAAGTCCGCTGTGGTCCTCGGCGGCCCGAAGGGCCCGACCCGCACCGGCGCCGTCCTTCCGGCCGGCCTCGACGTCGCCCTCGGCCGCTTCGGCAGGGGCAAGGCGCTGGACGCGGCGGTCGGCGGCCTGGACGAAACGTCCCTGCGGTATGACCTGCCGACGGCGCGGCGGGGCACTCTCGACTCCCCCGGTTCCATGCTGGACGCGGGCGACTTCGACGGGGACGGCCGCGACGAACTGATCTCCAGCGGCTCCCGGTTGCGGATCTTCCGTGCCGGTACGGCGGCAGCGGGCCCGTCGGCGTCGGGCGTGGTCACGATCGAACCGCCGGCCCGGGGCACGACCCGCGTCCTGGCGATCGCCGACTTCGACGGCGACGGCAGGGCGGACCTGGCGGTGCGCACGTACCGGGGTGAGACGAAGGACACCGTGGCGGTGTACCGGGGGGCGGGCAAGGGGCTGCTCGCGCGGAAACCGGCGGTGGTCTTCTCCAGTTCGGAGTTCCTCGCGTCGTAACGCTTCCCAACAACCTTCAAAATTCCCTCACTTCACGTACAACCCTCATGCCTCACCGCGGGTCTTCTGTGAGCCGGCCTTCGCGTGCGCCCGAGGACAACCCGGGGCGAACACGGACGGTCGACACACCACCGACTGCGGATGCCCCCCAGGCATCCCCCGCATGCCGCAGGAGATCCCGCGTGCACACGCATCTGCGACTCGCCCTCGCGACGGCCACCGCGGCCGCGCTGACGGGCGGTCTGCTCACGTTCGCCGCCTCGCCCGCCACCGCCGCCGACTCCTTCAAGGTCGCCAAGGCCGACTTCAACGGCGACGGCATCGGCGACATCGCCACCTCGGCGGCCACCGCCTACGTCAGCGGCCACAAGAACGCCGGCCAGGTCGTCGTCCTGTACGGCACGAAGACCGGCGTCTCCTCCGCCAAGCGCACCACCCTCAGCCAGAACAGCGCCGGCGTCCCGGGTACCGCCGAGACCGGCGACCAGTTCGGCTACGACCTCGCTTACGCCGACTTCAACGGCGACGGCTACGACGACCTCGCCGTCGGCACCCCGCACGAGAAGACCGGCTCCGACACCAACGCCGGTGCCGTCACCCTCCTGTGGGGTTCCCCGAGCGGCCTGACCGGCAAGGGCGTCGACGTGCCCGACCCGGCCGCAGGCTCGCACGACTACTGGGGCCAGGAACTGGCCGCCGGTGACTTCGACGGCGACGGCAAGGCCGACCTGGTCGTCTCCGCCTCCACCTCCACCCTCTATCTCTACAAGGGCGGTTTCGCCAGTAACGGCACGGCGGGCAGCCGGACCACCTTCAAGCCGCCGATCCAGTCGGGCAACGACTCGTCCCCGTACGGTCCGATGAACCTGACCGCGGGCGACGTGAACGGCGACGGCCGCACCGACCTCGTCGTCGACGGCTACGAGACGCACACGTCGTCGCACTGGAACACCAACTACTGGCTGCCCGGCACCGCGAGCGGTCTGCGCGGCGCCACCGCCAGGGCCCTCAAGCCCGGCATCATCACCGCGATCGGCGACATCAACGGCGACGGCTTCGGCGACATCGTCAGCGGTGCCGCCTGGGACGACCGGACCAGCGACGGCCGGCCCGTCCCGAACGCCGCCAAGGGCGGCAAGGTGAGCGTCACCTACGGCTCGGCCTCCGGCCCCTCCGCCACCGCCACCGGCATCACCCAGAACACCGGCAAGGTCCCCGGCGACTCGGAGAAGGGCGACGGCTTCGGCTGGGACCTCGACCTCGGTGACATCAACGGCGACGGCTACCAGGACCTGGTCGTCAGCGCCCCGAACGAGGACCTCGGCGGCGCCACCAACACCGGCACGGTCACCGTCCTGTACGGCTCGGCACACGGCGTGAACACCACTTCCGGCGCCCAGTCCTTCGCCCAGAGCACCGCGGGCGTCCCCGACAAGGACGAGAAGAACGACCTCTTCGGCGCCGACGTCAAGCTGGACGACGTCACCGGTGACGGCAAGGCCGACCTGGTCGTGGGCTCGTACGAGAACGGCGGCGACGGCGCGGTCACCTACCTGCCGTCCACCGGCCGGAAGATCACCGCGACCGGTTCCCGGGCCCTCTCCGCGAGCTCCGTCGGCGTGTCCACGACGGACATCCCGCAGTTCGGCGCGGTCTTCGCCGACTGAGCGAATCCCCTAGGAGTGCCGCCGGATTCCCCTTAGGGGATGTCACAGCTCGGCAGCAAAGCCGGGCCCGGACCGCCGGGCCCGGCACGTCACTCTCGGGGACCAGGTACGTTCGATAACGTGGCTGGATTCAGGATCGGACGCGGCGGCCGGGACAACCGCGCCCCGCAAGGACAGCAGGCGCCGCAGGGACCGTCGTACGGTCGGCAGGGGCCGGGGCCGTCGCACGGTCGGCAGGGGCAGGGACAGGGACCGTCGCACGGCTATCCGCCGGCTCAGCAGCCGTACCCGCAGCAGCGGCCGCAGTACGGCGGTGGCGGCGGCGGTTCGTGGCCGCAGGCGAACGGCGGCTACCAGGGCGGCAGAGCCGGCGACGGCCCGGAGTACTTCGGCGACGACTACGGCGGCCACCCGGGCCAGGGCGGCGCGCCGGACCCGTACGCGGCCAACAACCCGGGCCACACCCAGGCGTTCTCCGTCGGCGAGGACCCGTACAGCCAGGGCGGAACCTACCGGGCCGGGGCGGCCGCCGCGGCCGCCCCGATCGGCCCGCGCCTGCACTGGAAGGACCTGCTGCGGGGCATCGTGTTCGCCCCGAACCAGACCTTCCTGCAGATGCGCGACTACACGATGTGGGGCCCGGCCCTCGTCGTGACCTTCCTGTACGGCCTGCTCGCGGTCTTCGGCTTCGACGGCGCCCGCAAGGACGCGATCGACGCGACCCTCGCCAACGCGGTCCCGATCGTCCTGACGACCGCCGTCGCGATGGTGATCAGCGCCTTCATCCTGGGCGTGGTGACCCACACCCTGGCCCGCCAGCTCGGCGGCGACGGCGCTTGGCAGCCCACGGTGGGCCTGTCGATGCTGATCACGTCCCTCACGGACGCGCCCCGTCTGGTCGTCGCCATGTTCTTCGGCGGCGACGCGACCCTCGTACAGGCGCTGGGCTGGGCCACCTGGGTCGCCGCGGGCGCCCTGCTGACCCTGATGGTCAGCCGCTCGCACGACCTGCCGTGGCAGAAGGCACTGGGCGCGTCGGCGATCCAGCTGATCGCGCTGCTGTCGATCGTGAAGCTGGGCACGTTCTAGCGGGTCACGTTCCGCAGATCATGTTCTGCAGATCACGTTCCGCAGATCACGGAGACGACGAAGGCCCCCGGCGCGGCAGCCGGGGGCCTTCGCGATCACGGTCCGCGAGCCAGGAGCGACTCAGCGGGCGGCCGACCCCGGGGCCGGGACGGCTGGGCCGGGGGAATCGGCGAGGCGGGTCTTGAGGGTCTGGGCGCCGAGGGCGAGGCAGACGCCGAGCAGCAGGACGTAGAACACGCCGATCTTGTGCAGGTCGTCGAGGAAGTACCACACCGACGTCAGCCCCGTGAACCAGAACGCCATCAGTGCGAACCCGCCCGTGCGCTCGTCCCGGTAGCCGGCGGTCAGGCACACCCCGGCGACGAGCCCCAGCAGCAGGGCGATGACGACGTACCTCGTCTCCCAGCCCACATTGGCGCGGGAGAACTCCGACCACACCGCCACGGCCTCCGCCACCGGAGCCCAGGCCACGGCACACGCCAGGCGGGCCGACCACAGCAGCAGTACACACCCCGCGAGGCCGCTGAGCAGCGCGACCAGAGGGAAGCGCTCGGTGTCGATCATGTCGGTCCGCGACACCGCCGCCGCGAGGGTGCTTCCGAGGAGCGCGACCATCCCCTCCGGCGTGGGCTGGAACACCACCCGGCCCAGGGATCTGATCCCGCCCGATCGCTTCGCGGGCGGGTCGTCCCGCGGAGCCTCTGCCGGCTCGGGCCGGTCCGCCTGGGCACGGGGATCCAGGGCGGTCGGGGTCGGTATCACGGGCGCCGTGGGTATCCGCGCGGCCCGCTCCAGTTCCGCCTTCATCTCCGCCGCGTCGATGAACCGGTCCTCCCGGCGCTTGTGCAGCGCCCGCAGCACGACCGCGTCCAGAGCCGGCGGCAGTCCCGGGCGCAGCCGCGACGGCGGCACGGGTTCCTGCACCAGGTGCTGATGCATCACCGAGAACGGCGACTCACCGGTGTACGGAGGGCGGCCGGTCAGCAACTCGTACAGCAGGCACCCCACCGCGTACAGGTCCGTCCGGTGGTCCGTGTCGCGGCCTTCGATCTGCTCCGGTGCCAGATAGGCGGGCGTGCCGACCGCCACGCCCGTCCCGGTCAGTCGGGTCGCCATCTCGCTGAGCGCCTTCGCGATACCGAAGTCGAGGACCTTGGCCGTCCCGGCCCGGGTGAACATGACGTTCGCCGGCTTGATGTCCCGGTGCACTATGCCGTGGCCGTGGCTGTGCCGCAGGGCTTCGAGCACCTGTCCCGCCGCGTCCACCGCCCGCTCGGCCGGCAGCGGTCCGTCCACCAGTTCCTCGGCGAGGGTCCGGCCCTCGACGTACTCCATGACCAGGTACGGCACGGCGACGCCGTCCACCGCGTCCTCGCCCACGTCGTACACGGTCGCCACGCCGGGGTGGTTGAGCGCGGCGGCCGCGTGCGCCTCGCGCTGGAACCGGGCGAGGAACTGCGGCTGCCGCACCAGCTCGGCGGAGAGCGTCTTGACCGCGACGGTACGGCGCAGGCGGTGATCGACGGCCCGGTACACCGTGCCCATCCCACCGTGGCCGAGCTGCTCCACCAGCTCGTACCGCTGCCCCAGCGTCCTGTGCTCCACCGCGTTCCCCCAACGGCCGTCCAGGTACTCGTACGTGTCGACGCGGGCAGTCCGCGGCTCACGGATCGCGTACGACACACGGAAGGAGACGCCGGACGCCGGGTACCGTTCCCATCCGATGACGTGATCAGAGCCTCATACGCGGGCGAGCACGAGGCACAGGCCTTTTTCAGCGCGTTACAGCGCGTCTTTCGACGGTGTGATCGGTGTGCCGGACTTGCGGCACGGAGGCAGCACGGACCACGGGAAGTTGATCCACTCGTCGGTGCGCTTCCACACGTACTCGCACTTCACGAGCGAGTGGGACTTCTCGTAGATCACCGCGGACCGCACCTCGGCGACGGTGTCGAGGCAGAAGTCGTGCACCAGCTTCAGCGTCTTGCCGGTGTCGGCGACGTCGTCGGCGATCAGGACCTTCTTGTCGGAGAAGTCGATGGCGTTGGGGACGGGGGCGAGCATGACGGGCATGTCGAGGGTCGTCCCCACACCGGTGTAGAACTCGACGTTCACCAGATGGATGTTCTTGCAGTCCAGGGCGTACGCGAGGCCGCCCGCGACGAACACCCCGCCGCGCGCGATGGAGAGCACGATGTCGGGCTCGTAGCCGTCGTCGGCGATGGTCTGGGCCAGCTCACGGATGGCGTCGCCGAACCGCTCGTAGGTCAGATTCTCACGCGCGTCGCTCATGCCGGGCTCACACCTGCGTCCGATGGAAGTTGAGGAAGGAACGCGAGGCCGTGGGCCCACGCTGGCCCTGGTAGCGGGAGCCGTAGCGCTCGCTGCCGTAGGGGTGCTCGGCCGGCGAGCTGAGCCGGAACATGCACAGCTGGCCGATCTTCATGCCGGGCCAGAGCTTGATGGGCAGGGTGGCGAGGTTCGACAGCTCCAGGGTCACGTGACCGGAGAAGCCCGGGTCGATGAACCCGGCGGTGGAGTGCGTGACGAGCCCGAGGCGGCCCAGGCTGCTCTTGCCCTCCAGGCGCGAGGCGAGATCATCGGGCAGGGAGATGACCTCGTACGTCGAGGCGAGCACGAACTCCCCGGGGTGCAGGATGAACGGCTCGTCGCCCTCCGGCTCGACGAGCCGGGTCAGGTCGGCCTGCTCGATGGAGGGGTCGATGTGCGGGTACCGGTGGTTCTCGAACACCCGGAAGTAACGGTCCAGCCGCACGTCGATGCTCGACGGCTGCACCATGGATTCGTCATACGGATCGATCCGTACCCGCCCGGCATCGATCTCGGCCCGGATGTCCTTGTCTGAGAGAAGCACGACCCGAGGATACGCAAGGCGCGCGGAGCCGTGACAATCGTGACGACTCCGCGCGCCGGTACTGCTGCCGCTGTGGTCCCGCTATCGCCTCTCAAGCGTCACCGGCACCGCGCTGCGGAGCCGGGCACACTGTGGACACCGGACGAGCCGGCCGGGGCCGAGTCGCTCGGCCTGCTGCATCGGGAACGAAGCGGTGCTGAAGACGTGCCCATCGGCACAGCGGACGACGGTGCGTTCCATCAAGTCCTAGAGTCCCTTCCCCAAGAGCCGCGTCTGGCTTGATGCCCTGACGACAAAAGCCACATTACGGGATCAAAGAGACGACTCTCCAGGCGGCACTCCGGCGTCCACATCGCCCCGCCGGGCCCCTCTCCCACACCCCCACCGTACGCCCCAACTCCGGCCGCCCGCAGCCGGATCCCTCTCCTGAAACACACTCAGACCCCATGGCCTGAGCGGCGGGGGTTCACGATGAGGTACAGTGAGCGAGCGTTCGGACTCCAAGTAATCGGATCCGTAATTACGCGGGTGTAGTTTAATGGTAGAACATCAGCTTCCCAAGCTGAGAGCGCGAGTTCGATTCTCGTCACCCGCTCCAGAGAGAAACCCCAGGTCAGTGGCCTGGGGTTTACTTGTTGTCTAGTCCAAATTGGGGGGCCGCAGGCCACGGATGCGGTCCTCGATCTCGTCGCGGATGGGGCGTACGGCGTCGACGCCCTGCCCTGCGGGGTCCGTCCAACTTCCAGTCCAGGTACGTCTTGCCGGGGAAGACAGGGCACGTATCGCCGCACCATGGTGATCACGACGTCCGACCGGACAGGGATGACGATCTCCGGCTCGGTCCCGTGCAAACGATTCATGCGCCCGAATCCGTCAAACCGGTGACGCCCTCAATTCATGCCTTGAGCACGGCAGTTGATTCACGGGCGGACCCACCGGACACCCTGTAGGACTGGGATCAGGATGAGGTGCGCTCGCTGCTCGCCGATGACGGGCTGTCAGCTCTCGTTGCCATGCAGGGGGTGGGTGCGGCCGAGACGCGCGGTGGGGGCAAGCCGGGGCCGACCGGGGGCGGGCTCAGGAAACGGCCTGGGCGCTACGGCGCGGGCAGCTTGCTTGGCGGTTCCCAGCCATGGGTGAGGATGTCGAAGATTTCCTCGACGGCGGCCCGGCGGTCCTGCCGGCCACGGGCGAGGGCCGGGATCTGGAGTACGAATCGAGCAAGAGCCACACATGCGAGGTTGTCGTGGTCCACGCCGATCTCGTCGGCGATGGCCGCACCGAGGCTGTCGGTGTGCCGGGTCCACATGCGTTCGGCGTACTCGCGCAGCGCCGGCGTTGAGTCGACCAGGTTGGTGAACTCGGCCATCTGTGGATGCGCCGCGATCGGCAGCCAGGTGTCGAGGACGTGCTGTCGGAGGGCATCGAGGATGCTCTGGCCGCAGGCCCGCTGCCGCACCGCGGCGATCAGTCCTGACTCCCGGTCCTCGTCCTGGTCGAATACCAGCGCTTCCTTGCCGCTGAAGTGCTTGAACACCGTCGCGGTCGACACGTCGGCGGCGTCGGCGATGTCACGGATGCCCACCTGATCGTAGCCGCGCTCCAGAAAGAGCTGCAGTGCGGCGTCGGCGATTGCCTGCCGAGTGGCCGCCTTCTTGCGTTCGCGGCGGCCGACGGGGGGAACGGTCATGACCTGAGCGTATCGGCTAGTCGAACCCTTAGAAAAGTTGACTCGTTGCACTTTTAGGTTCGCTCTGCTTTTATAAGCGTTGCGGGCAGTCGGCACATCCTCGCCGGCATGGTGATCGTCTGCACCACATAGCTGGTCGCCGTCTCGTTCATCAAGGAAGCCCCGCTGCGAGGCCCGGCCGAGGCCGAGGTCTGCGCCGGGACACCCTGGCCTGCTCCGATGCCCCCGCTTCGTCGACTGACAGGACCAACCATGTACTCCCCAGAACCCGCCCGGGCCCGCATCAGCATCATCGGCGCCGGACCCGGCGGCCTGACCTGCGCCCGCATCCTCCAGCAGCGCGGCATCGCGGTCACCGTCTACGACCGCGACCCGGGCCCCGACGCACGCAACCAGGGCGGGACCCTCGACCTGCACGCCGACAACGGCCAGATCGCCCTGCGCGAAGCCGGCCTGCTCGACGAGTTCTTCCAGCTGGCCCGCCCCGAAGGCCAAGAAATGCGCCAGATGGACCCGACCGGCCAGATCACGTCCCACAAGGTCCCCGAGGCCGGCGAGCTCTTCAAGCCGGAAATCGACCGCGGCCAGCTGCGCGGCCTGCTCCTGGACTCCCTGGAGCCAGGAACCGTGCACTGGGGCCGCGCCCTCGACACGATCAGCGGGCCCGCCGACGGGCCGCGGCAGTTGCTCTTCGACGACGGCACGACCATCGAGACCGACCTGGTCATCGGCGCCGACGGCGCCTTCTCCCGGGTACGCCCGGCCGTGTCCCCCGCCGTCCCCCAGCACAGCGGGGTGAGCTTCCTGGAGGCATGGTTTTCCGACGTCGAGAACCGGCACCCCGATATTGCCAAGCTGGTCGGTCCGGGCAGCGCCCACGCAGCCGACGGCAAGCGCGGCCTGTTCGCCCAGCGCAACAGCGGAAACCACATCCGCGTCTACATCATCCAACGAGTCCCAGTCGACTGGATCAGCACGAGCGGCCTGACCATCGACGACACCGACGACATCCGCGCCCTGCTCCTGGGCGAGTACGCCCACTGGTCGCCACACATGCGCCAGATGATCACCGACAACGACGGTCCCTACGTCGACCGCCCGATCTTCGCCCTCCCGGTCCCGCACACCTGGGAACACAACCCGACGGTGTCCCTGCTCGGCGACGCCGCCCACCTCATGCCCCCGCTCGGCGTCGGCGTCAACCTCGCCATGCTCGACGCCTGCGAACTCGCCCTCGCCCTCGCCGACTCCGCCACCGTCGACGACGCCATCCGCACCTACGAGAAGACCATGCTCCCCCGCTCCACCGCGGCGGCCAAGGTCCTCGAACACGGCGCCGAGCACCTGCTGTCCGCCGACGTAACCGACTCCGGCAGCGACAACGTCGCCCAGCCCCAAGGACCGGGATCACAGTGAGGTCTTCAGCCGGCGCCGGCAGAAGATGGCGCAGCCCAGGGTGACGACGGCTTGGTGGATGTCGTCGCGGATCTCCCAGCGGATGCGCGGGCGCCGGAACCAGCGCAGAAGCGCGAGCGCGCCCTCCACGACCCACCGGTGGATTCCGAGGCCGGAGCCGTGCCCGGTGCCGCGTCGAGCGATGATCGGGGTGATTTCCGACCTGCGGACCCGGTCACGGTACACGTCATGGTCGTAGCCACGGTCGGCGTAGAGGCGCCGCGAACGACGCAGCGGTTGGCCGCTCCTGCCGCGGACCGGCAGAACGGGCCTGGATCAGCGGGATCAGCTGTGCGATGCGTCGGCGGCCTCGGCATCTCCGGCGGCAGCTACGAACAGGACCAACAGGCCGCCGAGGAGGCCCTGGCCACCCTCGGGTTCGAGGTACCCGCCCACTGACCGCTGCTCCGCGTCCATCGACGATCAGACTTGCCTTCACCGCCTTGGAGCCGCCTCCGGCCGGCGGCGATCGGCTTGGCCCCCACAAGGCGTCCGCCACTGCGGGACGAGGTCGCGCGCTGCCCCTGTGGCTGCCGGCCACCGGCCGTCGCGCTCTTCGCGGGGATGTGACCTTCGTTGCGGTACAGGAGTCTCAGGCGCGTTCCCCGTTGTGCCATCCGCTGAGACGGTGGCAGCGGCACATCTCCCGTCGAGGGAGGTCACAGGGCTGTAGGCGGAAGCGCACGACAGGAAAGCGGCGTCCACGGAGAGTAATATCTGTGCCCGCGAAATGAGAAATAGGTGCGGGGTACGGCGAGTATTCTTCGACCGCCCGGCGGAGCGGAATTGCCGACCGCGCAAGGCCGATCGCACCGTGCTACTGTCGTTCTCAGTTGCAGGTGTGGTTGCCAGAAGGTTTTTCCGACGGCTGATCATCACGGCGACACGGAATGCGCACAGGGCGTATTCCTGACACCGCCTCCGAAGGAGAAACAACATGGCTACTGGCACCGTGAAGTGGTTCAACGCCGAAAAGGGCTTCGGCTTCATCGAGCAGGACGGCGGCGGCCCCGACGTCTTCGCCCACTACTCGAACATCGCCGCCCAGGGCTTCCGCGAGCTGCTGGAAGGCCAGAAGGTGTCGTTCGACATCGCGCAGGGCCAGAAGGGTCCGACGGCCGAGAACATCGTTCCCGCCTGACGCATACTTCGCAGCTGGGGCCCGCACCTTGGGGTGCGGGCCCCAGCTCGCTTTATTCCCAGGGCGATTCGGCCCTGTCTTTTTTGGCCCGTTCTCGCGATTCTGCGCCGCTCATTCTGCTGCGGAAATTCCTTGATACGTGCCCACATCGAGGAAGGTTCCGCATGAACCGCACACGTACCACTCGCGCACGCACCAATCGCGCATACGACCGCTTCAGAGGAAGCGCCGCTGCGGGCCGCTCCGGCGTTCCGCACCGCTCCAGTGGTTACGGAAACCGACAGCCCACGGGGGGCGATTTCGCGCTGCCGAAGACGGTCAGGCCCGCGTTGCCCGCTGTCGAGTCGTTCGCCGATCTCGCCATGCCGGCGCCGTTGCTGGCCACGCTCGGCCATGAAGGCGTGACCGTACCGTTCCCGATCCAGGCGGCGACCCTGCCGAACTCCCTGGCCGGCCGTGACGTACTCGGTCGCGGCCGCACCGGCTCGGGCAAGACCCTCGCCTTCGGCCTCGCAGTACTGGCCCGTACGGCGGGCCGGCGTGCCGAGCCGCGTCGGCCGCTGGCCCTGATTCTCGTCCCCACCCGTGAGCTGGCCCAGCAGGTCACCGACGCGCTCGCTCCCTATGCCCGCTCCGTGAGCCTGCGGCTCGCCACCGTCGTCGGCGGAATGTCCATCGGCAGGCAGGCCGGTGCGCTGCGGGCCGGCGCGGAGGTGGTCGTCGCGACGCCCGGGCGGCTCAAGGATCTCATCGACCGGGGCGACTGCCGACTCGCCGACGTCGACGTCACGGTGCTCGACGAGGCCGACCAGATGACCGACATGGGCTTCATGCCCCAGGTCACCGCCCTGCTCGACCAGGTGCGCCCCGAGGGCCAGCGGATGTTGTTCTCGGCCACCCTGGACCGCAACGTCGACCTGCTGGTCCGCCGCTACCTGACCGACCCGGTGGTGCACTCCGTCGACCCGTCGGCCGGTGCCGTCACCACGATGGAACACCACGTACTCCACGTGCACGACGCGGACAAGCAGCGTACGACCACCGAGATCGCGGCCCGGGACGGCCGGGTCATCATGTTCCTGGACACCAAGCACGCCGTGGACCGGCTGACCCAGCACCTGCTGAGCAGCGGTGTCCGCGCCGCGGCCCTGCACGGTGGCCGGTCCCAGCCGCAGCGCACCCGGACCCTGGCGCAGTTCAGGGACGGTCACGTCAACGTCCTGGTGGCCACCAACGTCGCGGCCCGCGGCATCCACGTCGACAGCCTCGACCTCGTCGTCAACGTGGATCCGCCCAGCGACCACAAGGACTATCTGCACCGTGGCGGCCGTACGGCCCGCGCCGGGGAGTCCGGCAGCGTCGTCACCCTGGTGACCCCCGGCCAACGCCGCGGCATGACCCGGCTGATGGCCTCGGCCGGCATCAGCCCGCGCATCACCCCGGTCCGCTCGGGCGAGGCGGAGCTGAGCCGCATCACAGGCGCCCAAGCGCCCTCCGGGGTCCCTGTGGTCATCACCGCGCCTGCCGTGGAACGCACCCGCCGCGCGCCTTCGCCGTCCAGGGACCGCCGGGGCCGCACCGGCCAGGGCCGACCCGCCGGCGCGGGGGTGCGCGGCAGGGCACAGCGGCGGCCCGGCAACGACTCGGCTGCTTAGGCCGGCGCAGTCCCCGGAGCCCCGTTGGCCTCCCGGAAGCCGCCGTGGTCTCCCGGGGCCGAAGGCCGCCAAGCCGACCAGCCCTTACCGAAGGAGACACCCTTGACGCCAGCGCGGACGCAGTACCGCGGGCCGGACCCCACCCCCGTGTCCGTGGTGAACGACAGCGAAGGGCACGGGCCTCGGGTCTGTGACGACATGACGGTCGAGGTGGCTCTGGCCGTCATGGCGAGTGCCCGGGTCGAGTACCTGACCGTGTGCGACGGGGACGACGAGAGCACAGGCTTGGTCACCCGGCTCCAGCTCGCCGTTCTCCGCGACAGTTCCGCGTACACGGACCGGATCCGTCTGCGGGACGTCCTCGACGTACCACTGCCCTCACCCGGCGGCCGCTCGGGCGGCGTCGGTGAGTACGGCCGGGTTCCGGGCGTACGCGCCCTCGCGTGCTGATCCGTCTCGCCCCGGGCGGCCCGTTCTCCTTCTCCCCGCGACTTCTCCCCTGTGAGGCATCATGCGCTGTGTCATCGCCCGGTACCCGTTCGACCTGACCAGGACCGGGGTGCTGGCCTCGATGAAGGGCGTCAGGCCCGAGCTCGTCACGGGGGCGTCCGTGACCATCGGCCGCCGCCGCTACCCCGTCAAGCAGGTGGGCCAGGTCATCACGCGACAGGACCCCCGTGACTTCACCGCCCGCGAGGTCGTGCGGGCCATGACGCGTCTCGGCTTCACCTGCCACGACCGCCCCGAGGGAGCGCCCGTGGGCGAGGGTGGACCCGCTTTCCTCCAAACCGCGTCCGCACTGCTCGGCGGCACCGGCCCCGTGGCCGTGTGAGGACGGGCGGGAGACCGCCCTCAGGATCCCGGTGGGGGGGGGGGGGCGGGGCGGGGGGGGGGCCCCCCCCCCCGCGGGCGCCCGCCGGGGGGCCCGCGCCCCCCCGCCCCGCGGGCG
>NZ_JBSHAQ010000012.1:0-103204 GCF_053611585.1 Streptomyces sp. NPDC054794
CCCCCCCCCCACCCCCCCCCGCCCCGCCCCCCCCGGGGGGGCGGGGGGCGCCCCACCACCCGGCCGGGTGGGGTGCCTCTGGAGCGGAGAGGCACCCCACCCGGCCGATCATTGTGCCGGGTCGATCAGACGTTCTGGCCGTTGCCGCCGCCGGACGACACCTTGATCCCCCGGGTGATCTCGTCGATCACCGACTCCTGCTGACCGACGTCGACGCCGAAGCGGACGACGACGATGTTCTTCGGGTCGGCCGGGGAGGGGAAGGCGAGCGACTCGACGTAGCCGTCGGCGCCCTTGCTCGTGATGGCCTTCCAGCGGACCAGGTAGCCCTTCTGGCCGGCCACCGTCACCGCCTTGGAGGCGAGCACCTCGTGCGAGGTGATCGCGCCGTAGGTGGCACCGCCGTACGAGTCCTTGGCGCTCTTGGCGATGTCCGCCTTGGCGACCTCCTCGGCCGTGCCGCCCGCGGCGCCCAGCAGCTTCGCGGGCGCCGAGTAGGCACCGCCGGTGGTGCACACCTTCGACGTGTCGCCGGGGCACTTGTAGGACTTGTCCGAGCTGACCTGG
Organism: Streptomyces sp. NPDC054794; assembly: GCF_053611585.1. Lineage (NCBI taxonomy): Bacteria > Bacillati > Actinomycetota > Actinomycetes > Kitasatosporales > Streptomycetaceae > Streptomyces > Streptomyces sp. NPDC054794. Next base: position 568 of record NZ_JBSHAQ010000012.1, read on the forward strand.
ACGCCCGCGGTGCTCGCCTGGCCGGTCCAGCCCTGCGGCACGGGCAGGCTGATCCCGTTGAACGCGTCCGGCACGGTGCCGCCGCCCTCGACCTTCGGCGCCTCGGTCCGGCCGGGCGACGGGGACCGGTCGCCCGGCCCGCCGGAGCCGCCGCCCGATCCGCCCTGGCCGCCGCTTCGGCCGTCGGAACCGCCCTGCCCCGGCCGCTGCTGCGAACCGGCCCGGTCGCGGCCGCCGGAATCGCCCTTGGACAGCGCGTACACGCCGACGCCGATGCTCACGAGCACCGCGGCCGCCGCCACGACCGCTATGCCGATGCGCAGACCGCGCCGGGGAGCGGCCGGCGGCGGGGCGGGGTACGCCGGATAGCCCGGGTAGCCCGCCTGGGCCGGATAGCCGGAATGGGCCGGGTACGCCTCGCCGGCCGGCTGTGTCGGGGGACCCCATGCGGCGGCCGGCGCGGCGGGGCGGGTCTGGGCCGTCCATGCCGCGCCGTCCCACCAGCGCTCGGTGGCGGGAGAGTCATTCGTCTGCCCGGGGTCGGGGTACCACCCGGGAGGAGTCACCTGCGTCATGCCCCCACCGTATGAGGCGTCGGTGAAAGTGTGATGAGAGGCCCCGGCAACAATTTCGTGGCGGCGGCCGCCCGCCGGTTCGCGGCGACGGCCGTCCGCCGGGATCCCGCCGCCACCGGGGGCGTCACGCCGTCCCCGGTCAGCGCGACTCCAACTCCAGCCGCACCGGCCCCTGCCGGGCGGGCGCGGGCAGCCGCAGACCGTCCCGCCCCGGGGTGAGCGACCCCAGGACGCTCGGCCGCCGGGCGCCGGTGGCGACCGGATCGGTGCCCGGCAGCCCGTGCGCGGTGAGGAAGCCGAGCACGGCGAAGGCGTACGCCTCCTTGGCGTCCGCGGGCAGCCCCAACTCGTCGGAGGTGCGCAAGGAGACCCCGGACAGCCGGTCCCGGAGCAGCGCCATCAACGCGGGGTTGCGGGTGCCGCCGCCCGAGGCGAGCACCTCCGTGGCGCCCACGGACCGCACGCCGTCCGCAACCGTGCGGGCCGTCAGCAGGGTGAGCGTGGCGAGGACGTCCTCGGCGGGCAGGCCGTCGACGCCTGCCGCGCGCAGATAGCCGTGGTGGAACAGCTCCTTGCCGGTCGTCTTCGGGGCGGGCAGCGCGTAGTACGGCTCCGCGAGCAGCCGCTCCAGCAGCGGCTCGCGCACCCGGCCGCGGGCGGCCAGCGCCCCGTCGGCGTCGTAGGCCAGCCGCCCGCCGCTGAACTCCCGGGCGGCCGCGTCGATCAGCGCGCAGCCGGGACCGGTGTCGAAGGCCGTCCCGTCCGGTGCGGTGAGGTTGGCGATCCCGCCGATGTTGAGGGCCACCGGCGTGCCCGGCCGGCCCCGCAGCCACAGCCGGTCGACCAGGCTGACCAGCGGGGCGCCCTGGCCGCCGGCGGCGACGTCCCGGGGCCGGAAGTCGGCGACCACGGTCAGCCCGGTCGCCTCGGCGATCCAGGCGGGCTGGCCCAGCTGGAGCGTGCCGTGCACCCGGCCGTCCTGTGCCCAGTGGTAGACCGTCTGGCCGTGCGAGGCGACCAACTCGGCGGTACCGTCGCAGAGTTCACGGTTCGCGCGGACGGCCGTCGCGGCGAAGGCCTGCCCGATCCGGGTGTCGAGCCGGCACACCCGGGCGAGCGGCACGGCGGCCGGGGGCAGTGACCCCGCGAGGTCCTCCCGCAGCTCGTCCGGGTACGGCTCGCTCACCATGCCGAGCGGCCGCAGGACGAGACAGTCGCCGGCGAGGCGCAGCTCGGCCGCCGCCGCGTCGACGGCGTCGTACGACGTCCCGGACATCAGACCGATCACCAGCATCGCGTCAACCCGCCTTTCTCATACGTCCCTTGGCCAGTGCGAGCGCGCTCACCGCGCAGGCGGCCGCCGCGTAGTACGCGGGCACGTCCGCGTTCCCGGTCCGCCGCACGGCCTCCGTGATGACCAGTCCGGCGCAGCCCGAGAACACGGCGTTCGACAAGGCGTAGGCGAGCCCCAGGCCGGTGCAGCGCACATGCGTCGGGAACATCTCGGCCAGCAGCGCGGGCCCCGGCCCGGCCATCAGCCCCACGACCGCGCCGGCCACGAACACGGCCGCCCCCTGGCCGGCGGGCGAAGTGCCCGGGTCCTGAAGGACGTCGAGGAGCGGCACCGCCAGCACCACCACCAGGACCGCCCCGGTCAGCATCACGGGACGGCGCCCGACCCGGTCGCTCAGCAGCCCCGCCGGGAGGATCGTCGCCGCGAAACCGAGGTTGGCCACGACCGTGGCGAGCAGCGCCCGCCGGACGTCCGTGTGCAGCGTGGTCTGCAGATACGACGGCAGGACCACCAGGAAGGTGTACCCGGCCGCCGACCAGCCCATGACCCGCCCGACGCCGAGGGCCACGGCCCCCGCGAGCCGGCGCCCCGGCCGGCGCTCCACGGCCCGCTCCCCGTTCCGGAACGACGGCGTCTCCTCCAGTCGCAGCCGCAGCCACAGCGCCCCCAGCCCCATCGGCAACGCCAGCAGGAACGGCAACCGCCAGCCCCAGTCGGCCAGCTGATCACCGGTCAGCACCGTCGCCGCCCCGGTGGCCGCCCCGGCCCCGCCCAGCAGCCCCAGCGCCACGGTGAACGACTGCCACGCCCCGTACAGCCCGCGCCGGCCCGGCGGGGCGAACTCCGTCATCACCGACACCGCGCCACCGAATTCACCGCCCGCCGACAGCCCCTGAAGCACCCTCAAAAACGTGAGCAGCCAGGGCGCCAGGACGCCCACCGTGGCGTACGTCGGCAGCACGCCGATCAGCGTGGTCGCTCCGGTCATCAGCGCGACGACCATGATCAGCACCGGTCGCCGGCCGATCCGGTCACCCAGCCGGCCGAACAGGGCCGCGCCGACCGGCCGGAAGAAGAACGCCAGCGCGAAGGAGGCGTACGTCTTCACCAGCGCCTCGACCGCGCCGCCGCCCTCCGGGGTGAAGAAGCGCTGGGCGATGACCGGCGCCAGATAGCCGTAGACGCCGAACTCGTACCACTCGATGAAATTGCCCACCGATCCGGCGGCCAGCGCACGGACGGCGGGGGGTCGTGCCACAGTTCGGCGATCTTCGAAAGTCAGCTTCATTTCCAGGCCTGTTGACGGTCCGTTGGCTCTGTTTGCGGCAGGTCCGGGTCGTGGCGCGTCGCCTGCCCGTACCCGGGTTCACCCGTCCCGGCAACAGGTGCCGGGACGGGCCTCCGCATAGCCAAGCGGACGGCTACGCTCGTGGTCTGTACGTCGTTCGGGCGACTTGGGGAGGTAACGGGATGACGGAGGCACGGCCCCCAGCGGCCGCCTCGGCTTCCCTGTGGGAGCGCGACGCGGAGATCACCGCCGTCGCGCAGGCGCTCGACGGCCTGTGCGCGGACCGCTCGTCCTCGGGAAACCTGCTGGTCTTCCGGGGTGAGGCGGGCATCGGCAAGACCGCGCTGCTGGCCGAGACTCGGCGGGTCGCCGAACGGCGCGGCTGCACGGTCTGGTCCGCCCGCGGCGGCGAGACCCTGCGCTCCGTCCCCTTCAACGTGGTACGGCAGCTGCTGCAGCCCGCGCTCGTCTCGCTGATGCCCGAGGAGGCGCGCGAGTACCTCGGCGACTGGTACGAGATCGCGGGCCCCGCGCTCGGCATAGCGGAGCCCACCGAGGGACAGGCCGACCCGCAGGGCGTGTGCGACGGGCTGGTCGCCGCCGTGCGCCGACTCGCCAAACGCGAGTGGCCGCTGGTGCTGCTGATCGACGACGCGCACTGGGCCGACCAGGAGACCCTGCGCTGGCTCGCCGCCTTCGCCGAGCGCCTCGACGACCTGTCCGTCCTGGTCGTGGTCGCCCGCCGCCCCGGCGAGGTCACCGGCGACAGCGCCCGCTACCTCGAAGCGGTCGCCGCCACCGCGGGCGACCCCGTCGCCAACCTGGTCGCCCTCACCCCGGAGGCCGTCGCCGGGCTCACCCGCGCCGCCCTCGGCCGGTACGCCGACGCCCCCTTCTGCCGCGAGGTCTGGGCCGTCACCGGCGGCAACCCGTACGAGACCGTCGAACTCCTCGCCAAGGTGCGGGACAACGAGATCGAACCCGTCGAGGCACGGGCCGGCGAACTGCGGCCGCTCAACCGCTCGGCCCGGGGCGGCGGACTCGTCACCCGCCTGCAGGAACTCGGCATCGACGCCACCCGGTTCGCCTGGGCGGCCGCCATCCTCGGCACCGGCATCACCGTGGACCTGGTCGCCCAGCTCGCCATGATGAGCCTGGACGACGCGGCGCGCTGCGCCGAACTGCTGACCAATGCGCGCATCCTCACCGAGCCGGACCCGGCCGGCGCCCGGCCCGAGGACGGCGACCTGGAGTTCGTCCACCCGCTGATCGCCTCCGCCGTCTACAACTCCATCCCGCCGTCCACGTGCACCGCCATGCACGGCATCGCCGCCCAGATCGTCACCGACATTGGGCGCGGCGCCGCTGCGGCCTCCCGCCACCTCCTGGAGGTGCATCCGGACGACGACGAGGAACTCGTCGAGCAGCTGCGCGAGGCCGCCCGCGAACACCTCGCCGTCGGCGCTCCCGACGCGGCCCGCCGTTGTCTGGAACGCGCCCTGGTCGAGCCGCCCGTGCCCGAGATCCACGCGCGGGTGCTCTACGAACTGGGCTGCGCCACCCTGCTGACCGCGCCCGCGACGACCATCCACCACCTGCAGAGCGCGCTCGCCATGCCCGGCCTCGACGGCGGCGAACGCGTCGACGCCGTCGTCCGCCTGTCCCAGGCCCTGCTCCACAACGACCAGCTGGAGGAGGCCGTCCGCACCGTCGGTGCCGAGGCCGCGCGCCACGAGCCCGGACCCGCACGGATGCGGCTGCAGGCCGTGCAGTTCATGTGGGAGGGCATCTACGCGGGCGAGGCGACCTCACCGGGGCGCTCGGAGCGGCTCGCCGAACTCGCCGGGATGTGTGCCGGCCGGGACAACGCCGAGCGCGCGCTGCTGATCCTGCGCGGCTTCGACGCCCTGACGCACGGCGAGAGCGCCGAGGAGGTCGTCGGGCACTGCGACCGCGCGCTCGTCAACGGGCGGCTGGCACCGGGCCTCGGCTGGACCGACACCGAGTGGGGCATCGAACTCCTGCTCATGCTGGCCAACGCGTACGCCTACGCCGACCGGCTGGACCGGGCCGAGGCCCTGTACAACGAAGCCCTGCGCACCTACGAGACCGCCCGCTGGAGCGGCGGCCACCTCGCCCTGGCCCACGCCTACGTGGGTTTCGGGCACCGCAGGCGGGGCCGGCTCAGGGAGGCGGAGGCGTCCCTGCGGGAGGCGCTCGGCCTCGCCGAGCGCGTCGGCCGGGGCCTGCCCCTGTACTGGACCGCCGCCTGCAACCTCGTCGACACGCTGCTCGCCCGCGGTCAGGTCGACGAGGCGTGGGCGATCGCCGAACAGGGCGGATTCGCCCCGCCGTACCCGTCCACCATCGTGCTGCCGGATCCCCGCTCCGTGCGCGGCCGGCTGCTGCTGGCCGTCGGCCGCGTCGACGAGGGCATCGACGAACTGGAGGCGGCGGCCAAGGCCGCGGCCGTCCGCGGTCACCACAACCCGGTGATGGTTCCCTGGACGGTCGACCTCGCACGGGGCCTGGCCCAACGGGACCCGGGCCGCGCCGCCCAGCTCGTCACCGACGCCCGCCGCCAGGCCGAGCGGTTCGGCACGGACACCGCCATCGGGGAGGCCCTGCGCTGTGCGGCGGCCCTGGAAACGGGCCAGCGTGCGGTCCGGCTGGCCGCGCAGGCCGTCGCCTACCTGGAGGCCTCGCCCTGCCAGTACGAACACGCGGCGGCCCGCGTCGAGTACGGCATCGCGGCACGCTCGGTCGCCGAGCTCAACCGGGGCCTGGCGCTGGCCCGGTCGTGCGGCGCCGACGGGCTGGTGGCCCAGGCGAGGGAGGTCCTGGACACGGGCCGCGGCCTGGTCTGACCGGGTGACCGGGACCGGAGCGTGGGCCGAGGGGTCGCGCGGTTCGCGCTCGCGGGCCGGGCCGCCTCAGAGCGCCAGGAGCTGCGCGGTGACCGCCGCCAGCCGCTTGCGCACCTCCGGGTCGTACGCCTTCTCGTGCGCCCGCGCCGGACGCGTGCCCTCCAAGTAGCCGCCCGAGCCCAGGTCCCGCGTGGCCGACGCCAGTACGCCGGGCGCCCCCTCCGCGACCGTGCGCCGCGGGGGGATCCCCGCCTCGCGCACCATCGCCGTGTCCATATGGGTCGCCGGGTGCAGCACATTCACCGACACGCCGCTGCCCGCCAGCTCCTCGGCCAGCGAGAAGGTGTACGCGGCGAGGGCGAACTTGCTGCGGGCGTACGCCGACAGCCCGCTGTAACCGCGCGTGAGCTCGGGGTCGGCGAAGTCGAGCGGCTCCTGGGCGGCCGAGCCGACGTTGACGATCCGGGCCGGCGCGTTCGCGCGCAGCACCGGCAACAGGGCCCGGGTCAGCACGACCGGGGCGAGGTAATTCACCGCGAGACACAGCTCGTGCCCGTCGGCACTCAGCTGCCGGGCGGAGTCCGGCGCGCCGCCGCCCACCCCCGCGTTGTTGATCAGCACATCGAGCCCGGGACGCGCCTCGGCGACCCGGGCCCCCAGCTCCCGCACCTGATGAAGCGAGGCCAGGTCCGCGACGAACCCCTCGGTCTCACCCTCGGCGCGCAGTTCACCGACGAGCCGCTCGGTGCGCTCCGGGTCGCGTCCGTGGGCGAGGACGACATGGCCGGAGCGGACCAGCTCGAAGGCGACGTACCGGCCGAGCCCGGAGGTCGCGCCGGTGATCAGAACAGTGGACATATCGCCAGCCTAGGCACGGTCCGGTGGCGGTGCGTGGTGCCGCTGAGGCTACGACCGGCAGGATCACCCTCGGCCGGTCTCCTCCCCGGTCTCCTCCCCGGCGTCCTCCTCCGCGAGCGCGCGCTGGGCCGTCGCGAATGCCGAGTTCGCGGCGGGGACCCCGCAGTACACGGCCGTCTGCAGCAGCACCGCGCCGATCTCCTCCGGCGTGAGCCCGCCTCGCCGGGCCGCTCGCACGTGCAGCGCCAGCTCCTCGTAGTGGCCGTGCGCGACCAGGGCCGTCAGGGTGATCATGCTGCGTTCGCGGCGTGCCAGCGTCGGGTCCGTCCAGACCTCGCCCCACGCGTACCGGGAGATGAAGTCCTGGAACCGGGCGGTGAAGGGGGTCTGCCGGGCCTGGGCCCGGTCGACGTGCGCGTCGCCGAGCACCTCCCGGCGTACCGCCATGCCGCGCCCCGGAACGCCGTCGAGGTGGGCGCGCAGGGCGGCGACCACGGGCCGGGGACACTGCGCGGGCGCCAGGTGCGAGGCCCCGGGCAGCTCCACCAGCGTCGACCCCGGCACCGCGTCCGCGATCTCCCGCAGATGGGCGGGCGGCGTCGCGGGATCCTCCCGGCCGGCGATCAGCAGGGTCGGTACGGAGATGTCCGCCAGCCGGTCGCGTACATCGAACGCGGCCAGCGCGTCGCAGCAGGCGGCGTAGGCCGCCGGGTCCGCCTCCCGGTGCGCGCGGACGAGCCGGGGCACCGTGAAGCCGGGCGTGAACCAGCGGGCGTCGGCGCTCTCCACCAGCCACTCCAGCCCTTCACGGCGGACACGCTCGGCCCGTTCCCGCCAGGGCCGGGAGCCGTTGAAGTGGGCGGAGGAGCAGACGACGGCCAGCGACTGAAGCCGCTCGGGGTGGTGCACGGCCAGATGCAGCCCCACCGCCCCGCCGAGCGACACCCCGGCGTAGCCGAACCGCTCGATGCCGAGGGAGTCGGCGAGCGCGAGGACCAGGTCCGCCAGATCGCCGACCGTGGCACCCGGCCCGATCAGGTCCGCAGGGGAACCGCCGTGCCCCGGCAAGTCCCAGCGGACCACCCGGTGGGTCGCCGACAGCTCCGGCGCTACGTCGTCCCACAGGGCGTACGAGGTGCCGAGCGACGGTCCGAGGAGCAGCGGGGGAGCCGAAGCGGGCCCCTCGGTGCGGTGGTTGAGGAGTTGTCCGGTCATCAACGTCGCTCCAGAGCACGGTCGGTGAGCGTTCCGGCGGAGCCGGTGCCACGGGCGGGATCGGTGAGCTCGTCGAGGTCGAGGTCGGGTTCGAGACCGAGGGCGCGGGCGTTGTCCTTCGACTCGGGCTGCTCGGCGAGGAGTTCGGCGAGTGGGCGGCCCTCGGTGCGGGTGCGGCGGGCGAGTTCGGTGAGCAGTTCCTTCGCGCGGGCGCGGCCGAGGACCGGGGTCAGCGCGGCGGACAGCCGCTCCGAGACGATCAACCCCCCGGTGAGATCGAGGTGGTGGCGCATCGCGTCCGCGTCCACCCGCAGCCCCTCGGTCAGCTCGGCCGCGTCGCGTGCCGCGCCGCCGACCAGCCGGAGCAGGTCGCGCAGCGGTTCCCATTCGGCGTGCCAGGCTCCGGCCGGCCGCTCGTCCTCCGCCGCCATCGACCCGTACAGCGTGGCGGCGAGCTGCGGGGCGCGCCGGGCGGCGGCCGCGACGAGCGTGGAGCGTACGGGATTCGCCTTGTGCGGCATCGCCGACGAGCCGCCGCCGCTGCCCTCGCCGACCTCCGCGATCTCGGTGCGGGAGAGGGTGAGCACATCCGCGGCGAGCTTGCCGAGCGCTCCGGCGGTGAAGGCCAGACAGCCGGCGAGGTCGGCGATCGGAGTGCGCAGAGTGTGCCAGGGCAACTCCGGGGCGACGAGCCCGACTTCGCGGGCGAACGCCTCGGTCAGCGCACGCGTGTCCTCGGCGCCGTACGCCTCGAAGGCCGCCAGCGTGCCGGCCGCGCCGCCGAGTTGGGCGGGGAGCGAGTCCCGTACCCGGGTGACGCGGTCGCGCGCGTCGAGGACCAGTGAGCGCCAGCCCGCCGCCTTCAGGCCGAAGGTGGTCGGCACGGCGTGCTGGGTGAGCGTGCGCCCCGGCATCGGGGTGTCGCGGTGCGCGGCGGCCGTTCGGGCCAGGGCACGCTCGGTGCGGGCGAGGTCGGCGAGGACGAGGTCGAGGGTGCGTACGGAGACCAGCATCGCGGCGGTGTCCAGGATGTCCTGGCTGGTGGCGCCCCGGTGGACGTACGGACCGTACTCCGCGCCCACCGCCCTGGTCAGATCGGCCACCAGCGGGATGACGGGGTTGCCGCCGCCCCGGGCCCGCTCGGCGAGGGAGCGTACGTCGAAGCGGGTGGCGTCGGCGGCCTCGGTCACCGCCGTCGCCGCCCGCGCCGGGGCGAGTCCCAGCGCGGCCTGGGCGCGGGTCAGCGCGGCCTCCGCGCCCAGCAGCGCCCGCAGGTACGCGGTGTCGTCCGTCGCGGAGGCGGCGGGGGAACCGGCCCACCCGGGGCCGAGCAGACCGGTGCCGGACTCTTCGGGTGTCACTGGAACTCCAGGAAGACCGTCTCGCCCTCGCCCTGAAGGCGGATGTCGAAACGGTACGTTCCACGGCCCTCGTCGACGGCGATCAGCGTGTCGCGCCGCGCCTCGTCGAGCCGGGCGAGCAGCGGGTCGGCGGCGAGCGCCGCCGGGTCGCCGGGCAGGTAGATCCGGGTGAAGAGGTGGACCAGCAGGCCGCGCGCGAAGACACAGACACTGAGGTAGGGGGCGCTCTGCCCGCGTGCGCCGGGCCGCAGCGTGCGCGCGTGCCAGTGGCCGGCCGCGTCCGTCTGGACGCGGCCCCAGCCGGTGAACTCCACGCCGTCTCGGCCCAGATGGCCGCCGGTCGCGGGGTCGCGGCGGATCGAGCCGTCGGCCGTCGCCACCCTGCCGTCCGGATCGGGCCCCCACAGTTCCAGCAGTGCGTCCGGCAGCGGGGCGCCCTCGCCGTCGTGGACGTGTCCGTGGACGGTGATCGTGTCCGGATGGCCGAGCGGGGCGATGTCACCGCCGCCCGGGAACGGCAGCGCGTACCCGTAGAACGGGCCGACCGTGTGCGACGGGGTCGGCAGGACGCTCTCGGGCCCGCTCGGGTCGGTCGTCGTCATGACAGGTCAGCGTCCTTCCTGGGGCCAGGTGGCGGCGGGGCCGTCCAGCACGATGTCCCAGTGGTAGCCGAGCGAGAACTCCGGCACCGACAGGCTGTGGTCGTACGTCGCGACCAGCCGCTGCCGGGCCGCGTCGTCCGTGACCGACTGGAGGATCGGGTCGTACGGGAACAGCGGGTCGTTCGGGAAGTACATCTGCGTCACCAACCGCTGGGTGAACGCCGTGCCGAAGAGGGAGAAGTGGATGTGCGCCGGGCGCCAGGCGTTGACGTGGTTGCGCCACGGATAGGGGCCCGGCCGGACGGTGGTGAAGCGGTAGCCGCCGTTGGCGTTCGTGAGCGTGCGCCCCGTGCCGGTGAAGTTCGGGTCCAGTGGCGCGTCGTGCTGCTCGCGCCGGTGGGCGTAGCGGCCGGCCGCGTTCGCCTGCCAGATCTCGATCAGCTGGCCCCTGACCGGGCGGCCGTCCCGGTCGAGCAGGCGGCCGGAGACGGTGATGCGCTCACCGATCGGCGCGCCGGTGTGCTGCCGGGTGAGGTCGTTGTCGGTCTCGGTGAGGTCCCGCTCGCCGAACGCGGGGGAGTGCAGCTCCACCAGCTCCGGGTCCGCGCGCACGTCGATGGTGACCGGCGGCCGCACGGGGTGGCGCAGTGCGGAGGAGCGGTACGGGGCGTAGTCGCGGCGCGGGTGGTGTTCGACGGGGGCGCCGTCGGCGACCCGCTTCCGGTATTCGGCGCGGCGTGCCGCCATCTCCTGGTCGACGTCCTGCTGGGTGAGAGGCATGAAGGGCTCCTGGGGGTCCTGGGGGTCCTGGAGGTCCTGGAGGTCCTGGCGTGGCACGGGGTCCACGATGTGCACCGCGTTCACAGCAGGTCCTCCGTGACGACCAGCCGGGTGCCCGTCCTGGCGATGACCTCGTCGACGGTCACCTCGGGCGCGGTCTCGATCAACATCAGACCTTCGTGTGTCACGTCGAGCACGCCCAGATCCGTGACGACTCGGTTCACACATGCCCTGCCGGTGAGCGGAAGCGTGCACTCGTCGAGGATCTTCGGGCTGCCGTCCTTGGCGGTGTGGGTCATCACCACGATGACCGTGCCGGCGCCGTGCACCAGGTCCATCGCCCCACCGATGCCGGTGATCAGCTTCCCGGGGACGGCCCAGTTGGCCAGGTCACCCCGCGCCGACACCTGCATCGCGCCGAGGACGGCCACGTCGATGTGCCCGCCCCGGATCATCGCGAAGGACAGCGCCGAGTCGAAGAAGGAGGCGCCCGGCAGGACCGTGACGGTCTCCTTGCCCGCGTTGATCAGATCCGGGTCCACCCGGTCCTCGGCGGGGTAGGGGCCCGTGCCCAGGATCCCGTTCTCCGACTCCAGGACCACCTCGACGCCCGCGGGCAGGTGATTGGGGATCAGCGTCGGCAGCCCGATGCCGAGATTGACGTACTGACCGTCGCTCAGTTCGCGCGCGGCGCGGGCGGCCATCTCCTCGCGTGTCCAGGCCATCAGGAGCTCACCGTCCGCCGCTCGATCCGCTTGTCCGCCGCCTGCGCGGGCGTCAGCGCCACGACCCGCCGCACGAAGACGCCGGGCAGGTGCACCGCGTCCGGGTCGATCGCGCCGGGCTCGACGAGTTCCTCCACCTCGGCGATCGTCACCCGGCCGGCCATCGCCGCCAGCGGGTTGAAGTTCCGGGCGGACCTGTTGAAGACGAGGTTGCCGTGCCGGTCGCCCTTGGCCGCGCGTACCAGGGCGAAGTCGGTGCGGATGCCGCGCTCCAGCACGTACTCGGTGCCGTCGAACGCGCGGACCTCCTTCGGCGGCGAGGCGAGCGCCACCCCGCCCGAGCCGTCGTAGCGCCAGGGCAGTCCGCCCTCGGCGACCTGGGTGCCCACTCCGGCCGGGGTGTAGAAGGCGGGGATCCCGGCCCCGCCGGCCCGCAGCCGCTCGGCCAGCGTCCCCTGCGGGATCAGCTCCACCTCCAGTTCCCCGGCCAGGTACTGGCGGGCGAACTCCTTGTTGGCGCCGATGTAGGAGCCGGTCACCCGGGTGATCCGGCCGGCCGCCAGCAGGACGGCGAGGCCGGACTCCAGCGCCCCGCAGTTGTTGGAGACCACCGACAGCCCGCCGACCCCACGCTCGTACAGAGCCTGGATCAGGACGTCCGGGACCCCGCTCAGCCCGAAGCCGCCGACCGCGAGCGACGCGCCGTCCGGCACATCGGCCACCGCCTCCAGGGCCGTGGCGACCACCTTGTCCATCCGCGAAGCCCCATCTCGTCCTGGCGTCCCGACCGCGGCAGGAACCGCGAATTAATCAGGGCACTGAGTATTTGGTGAGCCGGTCCTCACGCTGCCATCACGCTGCCGCAGCGTCAAGAGCTGGACCGATGGCCGATGTGACCGCAGACAGTCAGCCGGGCGAGGGGTATCGTTCAGTACACCGACGAAAAATGCACCAACGAGGAGCACACATGGCCGCGGTGGACCTCACGACCCACCCCGGGCATCTGGCCCGGCGGCTGCAGCAGGCCCACTACCTGCTGTGGAACACGATGGTCTCGGAGGAGGTCACCTCGCCGCAGTTCGCCGTCCTGAACGCGCTCGTCGCCGAGCCGGGCCTCGACCAGCGCACCGTGGGGGAGCGGGTGGGGCTCGACCGGTCGACCATCGCCGAGGTGATCAGCCGGCTCTCCCGGCGCGACCTCCTCGACAAGGTGCGCGACCCGCAGGACGGCCGCCGGTTCCTGCTGCGCCTCACCGACGAGGGAGTGCGCACCCACCGCAGGCTGAGCGTGCGCACGGCCCGGATGAACCAGGTCTTCCTGGCCCCGCTCTCGGCCGAGGAACGGACCCTCTTCCTGGACCTGATCCGCCGGGTCTCGGACGCGGCGGAGGGACTGCGCCATCCCGCGGAGCCCCTCGCCGCACAGCCCTGATCAGCCGTCGGACTCCGTGAACACCACCCACACCTGGCCGTTCGCGAAGTTCACCGGCGTGCCGTCCGGGCCGGTGAAGCCCGTGCCGTCGTGCACGGTGGGGCGCGTCCAGGTGGCGTCGAAGGCGCGCCCGTCCCGCAGCACCTCCGCCTTCCCGGCTCCCACCGTCTCGGTGAACGGCGTGTTGTTGCCGAGCACGTCGTGGTACGCCGAATCGCGCACCGTCACGTGCTGTACGACGACCGTCGCCGGGGCCACCGGCTCGCCGTCGGCCGTCACGGCGGGCGTGCCGTCCATCGCGACCAGATAGCGGTGCCGCTCGGGGGACCAGGTGAAGGTGAAGCGGGCGGCGGGGTAGCGCACGGTGCGGGTGGCCTCGGCCCGGCCGCCGGCGGGCGCCGCGCCGTAGTGGAAGCCGGTGGTCAGCGCGGCCGGGCCCGGTGCGGAGGGCAGCAGTCGGTCCGGGCGCAGATAGAGGTTGTGCGGGGCGGGCCGGTCGGTGCCCCGGTAGTACGCGCCGGACGTCCCCTCCGGGGTCTCCGGTCGCAGCGAGGCCTTGTCGATCAGCGGCAGCAGCTTGTGCTGCGCTCCGGAGAAGGCCAGGACCGGCCGGTCGAACTGGCCCAGCAGTTCCAGGTCGGACTCGCGGGCGCTGCGCACCGGCCCGACGGCCTCGGGCAGCCGGGAGGCGTACACCGCCATCAGCCGGCTCAGCCCGCCCTCGACCTGCTCCGCGTACACGACGTCCGCCGCGTCCAGCCCCCTCTGCGGGCGTGCTGCGCCCACGTTGTCGATCTTCACGGCGAGGAGCGGACCCGCGTCGCCCACGCTCCGGCCCGTGCCCCCGCCCATGCCCGGCGCCGTTTGCCGGCCCCGCCCGTCGTCGGCCGGGGCGTGCCCCCTCGTGCAGCCCGCCGCGAGGGAAGCCGTCAGCGCGGCGGCCAGCAGTGCCGCCGCTCCGACGCGCCGTGAGCGCGACCGCTCTCTCATGTCCACCGCCGTTGCCACCCCGTCCGTGTCGTCGATTGTGCGCTCGTACGTTCAGTAATGGCCATACCCGATTGATCCCGATCAGGAGCGTTTGATTCTGATTGGGTCACTTCAATGCTCTGATCGGCTTACGTCGCCGGACGCGGGGGTACCCGGGCGGCACCGTCACGCGGGCGGCACCGTCACGGAGGGAGCGCGACGCCATGAAGGCAGTGACGTGGCAGGGCAGGCGGGACGTACGGGTGGACGACGTGCCCGACCCGAGGATCGAGGAACCGACGGACGCCGTCATCCGCGTCACGTCCACCGGGCTGTGCGGCTCCGATCTACACCTGTACGAGGTGCTGACCGCGTTCATGACCCCGGGCGACATCCTCGGACACGAACCCATGGGCATCGTCGAGGAGGTCGGCGCCGGGGTGCCGGACCTGCGGGCGGGCGACCGGGTGGTGGTGCCGTTCCAGATCGCCTGCGGCGGCTGCTGGATGTGCCTCACCGGGTTGCCCACGCAGTGCGAGACCACCCAGGTCACCGGCGAGGGCATGGGCGCCGCCCTGTTCGGCTACACCCGCCTGTACGGCGCGGTGCCGGGCGCCCAGGCCGAGTACCTGCGGGTCCCGCAGGCGCAGTACGGTCCGATCAAGGTGCCCGAGGGGCCGCCGGACGACCGCTTCCTCTACCTCTCCGACGTCCTGCCCACCGCCTGGCAGGCGGTCGCCTACGCCGGCGTCCCTGCCGGTGGCAGCATCGCCGTCCTCGGCCTCGGACCGATCGGCGACATGGCCTGCCGGATCGCCCGCGTGCGCGGCGCGGAGCGGGTGTTCGGCGTCGATCTGGTCCCCGAGCGCCTGGAACGGGCGCGCCAACACGGCGTGGAGACGTACGACCTCACCGACTTCGACGACGAGAAGGACCTGGTCTCGGCGATCCGCGACGCGACCGGCGGCCGGGGCCCGGACGCCGTGATCGACGCCGTCGGCACCGAGGCCCACGGCAGCGCCGCCGCGCGCCTCGCCCAGCAGGCCTCCTCGTTCCTGCCCCGCAGGATCGGCGGGCCGCTCGCCGAGCGCTTCAGCGTCGACCGGCTCGCCGCCCTGTACGCCGCGATCGACCTTGTCCGGCGGGGCGGCACCCTCTCGCTCGTCGGCGTGTACGGCGGCACCGCCGATCCCCTGCCGTTGCTCACGCTCTTCGACAAGCAGGTGCAGATCCGGATGGGCCAGGCCAACGTGCGCCGCTGGAGCGACGACATCCTGCCCTATCTGACCGACGAGGACCCGCTCGGCGTCGACGACTTCGCCACCCACCGGCTGCCGCTGAACGAGGCGCCGCACGCGTACGAGATGTTCCAGCGCAAGCAGGACGGTGCGATCAAGATCGTCATGCGGCCCTGAACCGGCCGTGGCTTCACCGGCTCGCCGGCTCCCCGGTTCAGTCGGCGGAGCCGCCGGTGCCGAGGATCTCCGCGAGGTCGTAACGGACCGGCTCCTCCAACTGGGCGTAGGTGCAGCTCTCCGGCGTGCGGTCGGGTCGCCAGCGGCGGAAGCGGGCGGTGTGCCGGAAGCGGGCCCCGTTCTCCATGTGGTCGTACGCCACCTCGGCCACCCGCTCCGGCCGGAGCGGCACCCAGGACAGGTCCTTCTTGCCCGACCAGCGGCTGGGCGCTCCGGGCAGCCGGGCACTCTCGTGCGCGGCCTCGTCCGACCAGGCCGCCCACGGATGTCCGGTCACGCCCGCCATCCGCAGCGGCTCCAGTTCCTCGACCAGTTCGGCGCGCCGCTTCATCGCGAAGGCGGCCGACACGCCCACGTGCTGCAGGGCGCCGTGCTCGTCGAACAGGCCGAGCAGCAGCGAACCGACCACCGGGCCGCTCTTGTGGTAGCGGTAGCCCGCCACCACGACGTCCGCCGTGCGCTCGTGCTTGATCTTGAACATGGCGCGCTGGTCCTGCAGATAGCGCAGGCCGAGCGGTTTGGCGATGACGCCGTCCAGACCGGCCCCCTCGTACTGCTCGAACCAGGTGTGCGCCACCTCGATGTCGGTCGTCGCCGGTGCCAGGTGGACCGGGGGCGTCACCCCGGCCAGGGCCCGTTCCAGGAGCGCCCGGCGGTCCGTCAGCGGGACGTCCAGCAGCGATGCGTCGGCCAGCGCCAGCACGTCGAAGGCGACGAAGGAGGCGGGGGTCCGCTCCGCCAGCGTTCGCACCCGGGAGTCGGCCGGGTGGATGCGCTCGGTGAGCGCGTCGAAGTCGAGCCGCCCCTCCCGCGCGATCACGATCTCGCCGTCCAGCACGCAGCGCTCGGGCACCCGCTCCTTCAGCGCAGCGACCAGCTCGGGGAAGTACCTGGTCAGCGGCTTTCCGGTACGGCTGCCGAGTTCGACCTCGGCCCCGTCGCGGAACACGACGGCCCGGAAGCCGTCCCACTTCGCCTCGTAGTGCATGTCCGGCGGGATCTTCGCCACCGACTTGGCGAGCATGGGCTTCACGGGCGGCATCACCGGCAGATCCATACTGCGATTTTGCGCGCATCGGCGCGCTGTCGCCCGGTATGCGCACTGTGCGCCGTACGCCTACCGTGGCCGCATGGGCGACGCGGTGGAACTGGAGGCGGGCGGCCGGACCGTACGGCTGTCCAGCCCGGACAAGGTCTTCTTCCCGGAGCGCGGTTTCACCAAGCTGGACCTCGCCCGGTACTACGTCGCGGTCGGCCCCGGCATCCTGCGCGCCCTGCGCGAGCGTCCCACCACCCTGGAGCGCTACCCGGACGGCGTCGCCGGCGAGTCCTTCTTCCAGAAGCGGGCGCCCAAGAACATGCCCGACTGGATCCCCACCGCCCACATCACCTTCCCCAGCGGCCGCACCGCGGACGAGATGTGCCCCACCGAGGAGGCCGCCGTGGTGTGGGCCGCCCAGTACGGCACGCTCACCTTCCACCCCTGGCCGGTCCGCCGCGGCGACGTCGACCGCCCCGACGAACTGCGTATCGACCTCGACCCGCAGCCCGGCACCGACTTCGACGACGCCGTGCGCGCCGCCCACGAACTGTGCGCCGTCCTCGACGAGTTCGGTGGGCTGCGCGGCTGGCCCAAGACCTCCGGCGGCCGCGGCCTGCATGTCTTCGTGCCCATCGAACCGCGCTGGACCTTCACCCAGGTGCGGCGCGCCGCCATCGCCGTGGGACGGGAGCTGGAGCGGCGGATGCCGGAGCAGGTGACGATCAAGTGGTGGAAGGAGGAACGCGGGCGCCGTATTTTCTTGGACTACAACCAGACAGCGAGAGACCGCACCATCGCGTCCGCCTACTCCGTACGTCCCCGCCCGCACGCCCCGGTCTCGGCCCCCCTCCGCTGGGAGGAGGTGGGCGAGGCCCACCCCCGGGACTTCGACCTGGCGACCATGCCGGCCCGGTTCGCCGAACTCGGCGATGTGCACGCTGACATGGACGACCACGCCTTCTCGCTGGACGCCCTGCTCGAACTCGCCCGCCGCGACGAACACGACCACGGTCTGGGCGACCTGCCCTACCCGCCCGAGTACCCGAAGATGCCCGGAGAGCCCAAGCGCGTCCAGCCCAGCCGGGCACGGCAGGACAAGAACCCGCCACCGCCGCCCGAGCCGAACGCGTCCTAGCGGTCCTCATTCGAGGTCGAGCACGGTCCACTCCGTGAACGGCCCCACCTGGACGTGGAGCCGGGCGCCCCGGCAGACGATCCGGCGGCGACCGAGTGCGCCGCCGTCCGCGCCCAGCAGGCGGCCCTCCGTCACGGGTTCGACCGCCTCCTCGGTGAGGCGGCAGTCGACGATCCGGTCGTGGTCGTCGCCGAATCCGCCGAAGAACACCAGCCGCTCGCCGCGCACGGCGAGACCGCTCGCGCCCCGCACCGGGTTCGCGCGCACCCGGACCACCCGGTCGTCGCGGATCGCCGGCAGGGGGAAACGGGGGTACGGACAGGACCAGACGGCACGCCGGGCCACGTTCAGGGCGGAGCAGTCGATGAACCATTCCGATCCGGACACCGGCCGGTACTCCCACAGCGGTTCGCCCGTGCCGCTCCACCGGCGCAGGCCCGCGGCGCTCAACTCGTCGCCCACGATGCCCTCGTCGAAGTGGCCGACCCAGAGGTCGCCCGCCTCGTCGGCCAGCAGATGCTCGATGCCGTCACCGACCCGGAACGTCCAGGAGGGCCGGCCCAGCGCGTCGAAGACCTGGATCTGTACCTCGTGCGGAGCCGCTCGCGCGGCCGCCGGCACGAACCCGCCGTCCGCCGGCACCTCGACGCGGTCGCACCGCGGCAGTATCCCGCCGAGGTGCGTCTCGTACGGGGTGCCGTCCTCGACGGTGACCACCAGGGCGTCGTACGGCTGCGTCCCGCACGGGTCCGTCTCCCGCTCGGTGAGCAGCCAGTGCGCCCGGCCGAACGCGTCGACCGTGCTGTGTGCGATGTGCCGGTCGTGATAGGTGCGCGGCAGCCGGGCGTGGGGCGCGAGCCGCGTCTCGGACCGCCTACTCGGCATGGGCCTTTCTCGTCGTCATGCCGCGATCCCCACCGACGCCGCCTGTCGGGCACAAACCCGACCCCCGGCGAGAGCGCTCTCTCGGTGCCGGCTCCGCCGGGCTATCCTGATCGGCAATCGCCAATGAGGAGTGCCGAAGTGAGCGAGACGGCGTCGCGTCCCACCCTGGAGGCCGTGGCCGCGCGGGCGGGGGTGTCGCGGGCCACCGTGTCCCGAGTGGTCAACGGCGGGGACGGGGTGCGGGAACCCCTCGTGGAGCGGGTCCGGCGAGCGGTCGAGGAACTCGGCTACGTCCCGAACCAGGCGGCCCGCAGCCTGGTGACCAGGCGGCACGACGCCGTCGCCGTCGTCATCGCCGAACCGGAGACCCGGGTCTTCGCCGACCCGTTCTTCGCGCTCCAACTGCGTGGGATCAGCAAGGAGTTGACGGCCCATGACAACCAGCTCGTCCTGCTGCTGACCGAGGGCCGGGACGACCACGCGCGCGTGGCCCGCTATCTCGCCGGAGGGCACGTCGACGGCGCGCTCGTCTTCTCGCTGCACCTCGACGACCCGCTGCCCGGGCTGATCCGGGGGGCGGGGATACCCACGGTGTTCGGCGGGCGGCCCGGCTGGAGCGACGCGACGCTCCCCGGGACATCCGGCCCCGCCGCGGCGGAGGGAACCCCGACCACGGAGCCCACGGCGCACGCCGCGCCCGCGGCGTCAGGAGCGGGACCGACGGTGTATGTCGACAGCGACAACCGCGGCGGCGCCCGGGAGGCCGTACGCCATCTGGTCGGCCTGGGCCGGACCCGGATCGCGCACATCACCGGCGCCCTCGACCAGACGTCCGCGGTGGACCGGCTCGACGGGTTCCGGGACGTCATGGGGGACGCCGATCCGCGGCTGATCGTGGAGGGCGATTTCACCCCGGCCGGCGGCGAGCGCGCCATGCGCGAACTCCTCGACCGCCGCCCGGACGTGGACGCCGTGTTCGCCGCCAACGACCTCTCGGCCTCCGGCGCCCTGCGCGTGCTGCGCGAACAGGGGCGGCGCGTGCCCGAGGACGTCGCCGTCATCGGCTTCGACGACATGCTGATCGTCGCCGAACAGACCGACCCGCCGCTGACGACGGTCCGTCAGGACATAGAGGAGATGGGCCGGCTGATGGCTCGCCTGCTGCTGCGGCGCCTAGACCGCCGGACCGGCCACGACCCGGCGGAGGCGCCGACCAGCGTCGTCACGCCGACGACACTGGTGCGGCGCGCCTCCGCCTAGGTCCTGCCGTCAAACTCCCGTCTGCCCCGCGACGCCATGCACGCTCCCCCAAGCTCTCGGCTCCGCTCGAGCAGGGGGGACCCCCATGACGCCGCGAGGCCCGCCCTCCGGGCGGACGACGCGAGTTTGACGACAGGACCTAGTTCTAGGGCCCTTCGTTTGGATCAAGCCTGCGGCGGCTCGCTCTTGATCACCGCGAAACGGGCCCCGTACGGGTCGGCGAGGCGGGCCATGCGGCCCACGCCCTCCATCGTCGTGGCGGGAACGCGGACCGTGCCGCCGAGCTCCTGGGCCTTGGCGACCACGGCGTCGGTGTCCTCGACCTCGAAGTACGGCAGCCAGTAGGCGCTCTCCTCGGCCGGGTCGTCGGCCAGCGGCACGATCCCGCCGAACATGGCGTCCTCACCACCCTCGGCGGGGTTCACACAGGTGTAGGTGCCGCCGGGGAACGGCACGGCCGAGGTCTCCATGCCGAGCACCTGCTGGTAGAACGCGGCGGCCGCCGCCATGTCCGGCGTGTACAGCTCCAGCCAGCACAGCGAACCGGGCTCGCCGGCCAGGTCCACGCCCTTGATCTCCGCGGGCTGCCAGAGGCCGAACGGCACGCCCGCCCGGTCGGCGAGGATCGCCATGTGACCCTTGCCCATCACGTCCATCGGCTGGACCAGCACGGTGCCGTGAGCCTGCTCGGCGGCCTTGGTCGTGGCCTGCGCGTCCCCCGTCTGGAAGTACACGGTCCACGACGGCGGACCCTGCTCCTGGGAGATCTGCATGGCGCCGGCCACGGTCCTGCCGCTCAGCTGGAAGAAGCCGTAGCCGCCGGCGTCCGGCCCCGCCGACTGGAACTGCCAGCCGAAGAGACCGTTGTAGAAGGAGGTGGCGCCCTCGATGTCGGGTGTGCCGATGTCGAGCCAGTTAGGAGCGCCGTTGACGAAACGGGTGGTGAGCATTCTCGCCCTCCTCGGAAGGGTCCCGTCCTTGCACTGCCGAGTCTTGCACCGCCCACTGACAATCGCCGGGGAAGTGCCGCCGCGCGCCGGACCGGCCCCCGTGATCACCCTGGGTGACCGGCCGCCTTCCCCCGGTTTACCTTTGCTTCCGCGCGCCGCCGTGCGTCTACGCGCAGAGCGGGAGGATCATCGAGGCGGCCAAAGGCCCGTGGGCACGGCGTTGAGTCCGCGTTGATCGAACGTTTTTCGCCGTTCGGCACGATCCTGGCCATGCACATCGAAACGATCAGCTCGCCCGACCTCGCCTGGCAGGAGGAGGCGTTGTGCGCGCAGACCGGGGCCGACTTCTTCTTCCCGGAGCCCGGCAGCTCCGTGCGGGAGGCGAAACGGATCTGCGGCCTGTGCCCGATCCGCACCGCCTGCCTGGAGTACGCGCTCGACAACGACGAGCGCTTCGGCGTCTGGGGCGGCCTGTCCGAGAAGGAACGCCTGGAACTGCGGCGCACAGCGCCGTGAACCGCCGTGGGGCATCGCCGCGAGCCGTCGCGGGTATTCGGTGTGACCGCTGTCGGCGGGTGCGGTTAGGATCCGGGGGCGCGTCCGGGCGTAGCGCAGAGGCAGACGCACGCCATGCGCAGGTGAACTACGCCGGTTCGAATCCGGTCGTCCGGATGCGTCGCGCGGTCCTGTAGAGCAGAGGCAGACTCGCCACCTTCTCAGGGTGGATACGCCGGTTCGAATCCGGCCGGGACCACGGTCGTACGGCGGACACGGGGCGGGACGGATGGGCGAGGCGGTCACCGAGGCGGAACTGGCGGCATTCCACCACGTGGTGGGCAAGCTGCGAGGGCTGCCCGTCGACGACCCGGTGCGGCTGCGGGCCGAACAGGTCGCCGCCTCCTTCGCCCGTGACGGCCGGCTGCGCCGTCGCAAGGCGCGGGGCGCCGAGGTCTCGTCCGCCGACGCGGCGGCCATGGCCGCGACCGCCACCGGCGCCGTGGACCGACGCGAGGACGCGCCGCTGACCGCGCCCGGCGCCGGGGGAGTCTTCCTCAAACCGCGCACCTGCTACGTCTGCAAGTCGCCCTACCGACAGGTCGACACCTTCTACCACCGGCTCTGCCCCGACTGCGCCGCCGACAACAACGGCCGCCGCGCTCTGCGTACCGACCTGAGCGGACGCCGGGCGCTGCTCACCGGCGGCCGCGTGAAGATCGGTTTCCAGCTGGCGCTGATGATGCTCCGGGACGGCGCCGAGGTCCTGGTCACCTCGCGCTTCCCGCACGACACCCTGCGCCGCTTCCGGGAGGCGCCGGGCCACGAGAAATGGCTCGACCGGCTCACCGTCCTCGCCGTCGACCTGCGCGACCCGCGCCAGGTGCTCGGCCTGTGCGAGGAACTGCGCCAGGAGGGCGAGCCGCTGGACATCCTGGTCAACAACGCCGCCCAGACGGTACGCCGGCCGCCCTCGTCGTACGCGCTGCTGGCCGGTGGAGAGCACGACGCGCTGCCCGAAGGCGCCCGCCAGGCACCGGGCTTCACGCCGATGCGGATGCTGGCGGGATCCGCCGCGGCCCTGCCCGTCGCGCTGCGCGAGGCGGACGAGGCCGGACTCCTGCCCGACCCGTCCCCCGAGAACTCCTGGTCGGCCCGGCTCGGCGCGCTCGACCCGGCGGAGGTGCTGGAGACCCAGCTGGTCAACGCCCTCGCCCCGGCCCTGCTCTGCGACCGGCTGCTGCCGCTGCTGCTCGCCTCGCCGCACCCCCGCCGCTACGTCGTCAACGTGACCGCCGTCGAGGGCCGCTTCGCCGTCCGCAACAAGATGCCCGGCCACCCGCACACCAACATGGCCAAAGCCGCCCTCAACATGCTCACCCGCACCAGCGCCGCCGAACTCGCCGAGCGGGGCGTGCACATGTGCGCCGTCGACACCGGCTGGATCACCGACGAGAACCCGGCCCCGAAGAAGGCCCGGATGGCGGACGCCGGGTTCCGCACCCCGCTGGACATCGTGGACGGTGCGGCCCGGGTGTACGACCCGATCGTGCGGGGCGAGGCCGGCGACCCGGTCTCCGGGGTGTTCCTCAAGGACTACCGGGAGGCGCAGTGGTGAACGAGACCCCTGACACGAGTCCGGACGGTTTCGCCGGAGTGCCGCGCGTCCAGCCGCGTCCCCTCGCCGAACTCGCCCCGCTGCTCGACTGGCTCCGCGCCGGGCGACCCGCCGGTGAGCGGCTGGACTTCGCCGCGGGTACGGCGCTGCCCGACGGGCGGCTCGACCTGTGCAAACAGGGGGTCGGCGCGCGGGGGGCCGCCCTGATCGCGGACGCCCTGGCCCAGGGGCCCACTCCGGTACGGCACTTGACGCGCAGCCGCGAGGCTCACCGCCTCCTCGACCACGCCCCGCACGCCCGCACCCCCACCCGCTTCCGGCTCGGCTCCAGCATCGCCGCCAGCATCAAGCGCCGCCTGGACGGCTTCAGCGCGCACATCCCCGCCCCGGCGGTCCCGGCCGACGTGGCGGCCGTACGCAGCGTCCACCGCACGGCACCGCCGGAGGGCTGAGCGGGCGCCGGTACCGGCAGCCGGCGGGCTCACCCGCCGGCGGCCGCGGCCGCGTTCAGTTCCGCCCCGCCCCCGTGAACACCTCCGTCCAGAACCGTTGTTGCCGCTCCGATGCGCCCACCAGATACGTCGCCCGCAGCTTGGGAGGCAGCAGCCGCACCAGCCGGGCCACCACCGCCTTGTGCTTCTTCAGCTGGGACAGCTCCGCGTTCGCGAGGATCTGGTGGACGACGTCGCTGTCGTCGCCGCCCTCGTCCGAGCGCTCGGCCGCCCGGCGCAGCCGGGCCTCCCATGCGTCGGCGTCCCGGGCGAGCTCGCGCAGCCCCGTGACCGGGCGGCCCCGCAGCCGGTCGATCAGCGCGGTGAGCGGCACCGGCGCGTACTCGCCGTCGCCGAGGTAGACCGTGCCCATCTCCAGCGGCAGTCCGCGCCGGTGCAGCTTGATGAGCCGCTCCAGGGTGCGCTTGGTGATCCAGGCGCGGCCGTCGTCGTCGATGTCGTGCTTCCACCACTCCAGCACCGTCTCGGCGTCCGTGCCGTACCGCGCGAGCAGCCACTCGTTCGCCGGTATGTCCTCCGGCTCCACGGTCAGCGAGGCCGTGAAGCGCGTCGCCTGGGCGATGTTGTTGCGCGAGACCAGCAGCTTGCGGCCGAGGTGGTACGGCGGGTTCTGGACCGCGATCTGCGCGCGCAGGTTCTCGATCCGCCGGCCTGCCAGCGACCACTCCTGGGTGACCTCCATGAGCTTGGCGAACGCGGCCTTGTCCTTGGGGCGGTTGTACTCGTCCCACACGATCGCCTTCGGCTCGGGGCCGGTGAAGGGCGCGGCGAGGAGGTTGTCCAGCGTGCCGTCGGGGGAGGGGAGCGGCGCGCACAGGTCCTCGACGTTCGTCACCGGCAGCGAGAAGTACAGCGCTTCGCGGCCCAGTCCCTCGCGTACCGTCTCGCGCACCAGTTCCGTCTTGCCGCAGCCCGGCGGGCCCTGCAGCAGTACCGTCCAGCGGTGGCGCAGCGCCGCCCGGACCACCTGCCGTACCGGGTCGGGGACGGTGGACGGATTGGCCACGCCCAGGGTTTCGGCGATCCGGTCCAGGATCTCCGCCGTGCGGTTGTGGCCGGGGCGGCCGTCGGGGCCGGGCTCGGCCAGCCGCAGCCGTTCGCCGTCGACCAGGGGCAGGCCCCAGCGCAGCGGGAAGCCCTCGGTCGCGTTGGCGAGGATGTGGTCCAGGGTGCGCGGGGAGAGCAGTTCGCGCAGCGCGGGGGCGAGCGCGGCCCACAGGGAGAACACCGGACGCAGGTCCCACTGGCGGTACTTGGCCGCCAGATGGCGGCGCCAGGACGTGTCGTTCGCCGTGATCCGGATCGTCACCATGCGGTCGAGGAGCGCGAGGTCACCGCGGCGGGCCGACGTCTCGGCGAGGGACTCGTTGTCGGTGAGGAACACCCCGACACAGCCCAGGGCGCGCAGGTCGTGCTCGCCGAGCGTCCAGTTGCAGGCGATCTGCATCAGCTGCGACTGGATCGTGTCGCCCGCCTGCAGCGAGTCGTCGATCAGCAGCACGAAGGGCCGGCCCGGCTTGAGCTGGCTCATCACCAGCTGGCGCAGGACGAGTTCACCGGTGCGCGGGTCGCGGACCGGCGCGTTGACGAGGAGGTCGTCGGGCGTCAGGTTGGCCGCGGGGACGTACACCAGCGTGGCGTCCGGGTGGGCGCGGCCGACATGGGTGAAGAACGTCGCCGTCTTGCCGATGCCGTGCTCGCCGAAGACCTGCCCGGTCTGCCCCATGTCGATCATCGCGTCGATGAACGACTCCAGGCGAGAGGCGGTCGGCTGTCCTGTCTGCGCGTGCTGTGTCTCGGTGGTCATCTACCCGGATCCTGTGGTGACGCGATGGCAGGCCATCGCCGGTGTGTGCGTCTCGGGCCACTCGTGGCCGCCCTCGGTGATGAGCCAGATCCACTTGTCCGGCTCGGCGGGCGTGATCGGCGGGGCGCATCCGTCGGTGAGGACGACGACGGCGTCCGGTGTCACGTCGAAGCGGCGGCCGTTCACCTCGGTGCGGCCCTCCACGTAGTCCGCGACCGCCTGGAAGCTCGTACCGCCGCCTCCGTACACCCGCTCGCCGGGCCTGAACGGCATCACCACGGCGTCGAAGGACAGCCAGTGCGCCTCCACCCCGTCGATCCGGCCGACGAGTTGGGTGAGCCACCGGATCACGTGGTCCGGCATCGACCCCGAGGTGTCGTAGGCGACGACCAGCACCTTGTCCCGTACCGGGCCGCGCCGTGAGAGCAGCGGATCCTGGCCGAGGGCCGCCAGCAGGGCGCCGCGCTTCTTCGGGTACACCAGCCGCTCGCCGTCGCGCAGCCTGGAGGCGACCACGTCGACCAGCCAGCGCTGCCACCAGTGCACGGTCCGCGTGCGCGCGGTCTCGCCGCGCAGCACGCCCGCGCCCAGGCTGCCCCAGATCCGGGCGGCCCGCGCCGAACCGTCCTCGGTACGGCCCATCAGGTCCAGCAGCTCCCGCTCAGCGCCCGTGTGCCCGCGCCGGGCCGCCAGCAGGGAGTTGAGCAGGGCGGAGGACGTCACCGCGTCCACGGTCTCCTGGTCGGCCGGCACGAGCCCGTCCACCAGGTGGACGCACAGCCGCGGTTCGGGCACCGGCGGGTGCCGCATCCGCCTCAGCTCGCCGTACACCCGCATGTCCGTCTCCGTGAACGTCACGTACGGCACCGGCTCCAGGCCGTGCGCCGTCAGGTCCGCGGTGTAGGCGTCGTACACCGCGCGCGGGTCGACGCCCGTGGGGCGGCCGTCGAGCAGCGGCAGCCGCGTGCGGCCGAGCCGGACCAGGGCCACGTGGTTGACGGCGACCTCGGCGGCCAGCTCGAAGACCGGGTCCGCGCGCAGTTCGGGGTCGGCGAACAGATGGCGGTGCACGAGGTGCCGGGCCTCGTGGAACAGCACGAACTTCACGCCGTCCAGGCCGAGTCCGACGAAGAAGTGCGGGTTGTACAGCAGCAGGCAGGTGCCGTCGCCGGAGGCCACCACGGCCGCCGTGTCCACCGCCGTCGTCGGGATCTGGTGATGGCACTTCGCGTACAGCCAGGAGGCCACCGCCGACTCGGTCAGCCCGAAGTCCAGCAGCGCGGCCTCCTTCAGCCGCCGCGCCTCCTCGACGACCGCCTCGTCGGCCGGGCGATAGCGCTCCAGCGCCCTGCGGTCGGCGAGATCGACCACCGCGGGACGTGCGCGTCCCCGCTCTCCGTACGCCATGTGAAGCCCCCCGTGCCCCCTGCGTGCCCCCGTCGTCCCCCGCGCTTCATTGGTACCAGGCCGCACCGACAACGGGCCAAGGCATTACGCTTCGACGCAAGGACGGGGCCGTAGCGCAGGGGCAGACGCGCCGGTCTCCAGAACTGGAACACGCCGGTTCGAATCCGGCCGCCCCGTCCCCTCTCCTCCCGGGCGCCGTTCAGGCGAGGGCGCCCGCCGTCGTCACCAGCTCCCGCGGGTTCCCGTGGAAGGTGTCGGCGAGCTGCGCCAGCACCGCCCAGGCGTCCTCGCGCGCGCCCAAGTGGTCGTGCACGAGCGGGCGCAGGGCGTCCTCCGCCTCACGCATCCGGGCCGGGAACAGCCAGGTCCCCAGGGACAGGACCTGGAGCACGGACGCGGCGGGGCCGTACGTCGTCGCGTACACGGCCGGTCCGTCCAGGATGCCCGCGTCGCGCACCCGGTTGGTGAACTTGCGGTGGGAGCCGAACCGCGCGCGCACCTCGGGCGGGCAGTCCGGGCGTACGGACAGCGCCCAGCGCGCGTACCCGGGCAGCGGACGCTCGGCGTCGGCCTCGGCGACCGTCCGCCAGTCGGCGCGGGTCAGGACCATCGAGGCGCCCGCCCTGCCCTCCCGCATGGAGCCGGCCTCCCGCAGGGCGCCCACGAGGCCGTGACGGACGTAACCGAAGGGGATGTCGGGTTCCTGCTCCCGCAGGCTCTGCTCCACGGGCACGGGTTCCGTGCGGCCGGGCCCGAACGGCACCCCGCGGGCGACGGCCCGGCGCAGCCCGGCGTCGAGGGAAAGGTACTGCCAGATCAGGAGGTTCAGCGCCGGATCGTCCTGTTCCAGGATCCACAGGACCACCGAGGCAGGCAGTCCGTTCCCCCAGCCCCATGCGCGGTACAGACGGCGCCGGGCCGCCTCGGGGTCTTCGGCGTCGGGCAGGCCGATCCGGGCCCGGACCCGTTCGGCGGTGTCCGCGTCGGTCAGGCCGAGGAGGAAGGCGACCGCCTGCTCCGCCCTGGTGTAGTCACGCATGGCGGCATGATGCCGCAGGCCACCGACAGGGCGCACCGGGAAATCGGCGCGCCCCGCCGAGCGGCGATCAGGCGCTCGCGCGCGCCGCCATCCGCGCCTTGCGGGCGGCCAGCTTCTCGTCGAACTTCAGGGCCTCGGAGTTGAGTCCGCCCATGAACAGGCCGAGCTCCTCCTGCGCCCGGAGGCCCTCCGGGCCGAGTCCGTCGATCTCCAGGACCTTCAGATGGCGCAGCACCGGCTGCAGGACGTCGTCGTGGTGGATGCGCAGGTTGTAGACCTCGCCGATCGCCATCTGGGCGGCGGCGCGCTCGAAGCCGGGGATGCCGTGCCCGGGCATGCGGAAGTTGACCACGACGTCCCGGACCGCCTGCATGGTCAGGTCGGGAGCGAGCTCGAACGCGGCCTTCAGCAGGTTGCGGTAGAAGACCATGTGGAGGTTCTCGTCGGTCGCGATGCGGGCCAGCATGCGGTCGCAGACCGGGTCGCCGGACTGGTGACCGGTGTTGCGGTGCGAGATGCGGGTCGCGAGCTCCTGGAAGGCGACGTAGGCGACCGAGTGCAGCATCGAGTGCCGGTTGTCCGACTCGAAGCCCTCGCTCATGTGGGACATGCGGAACTGCTCCAGCTTGTCCGGGTCCACGGCGCGCGAGGTGAGCAGGTAGTCGCGCATGACGATGCCGTGCCGGCCCTCCTCGGCCGTCCAGCGGTGCACCCAGGTGCCCCAGGCGCCGTCCCGGCCGAACAGCGAGGCGATCTCGTGGTGGTAGCTGGGGAGGTTGTCCTCGGTCAGCAGGTTCACCACGAGCGCGATGCGGCCGACCTCGGTGACCTTGGAGTGCTCCTTGTCCCAGGCCTCGCCGTCCTCGAAGAGGCCGGGGAAGTTACGGCCGTCGCTCCACGGGACGTACTCGTGCGGCATCCAGTCCTTGGCGACCTTCAGATGGCGGTTCAGCTCCGTCTCGACCACTTCCTCCAGCGCGTACAGCAGCCGGGCGTCGGTCCACACGGACGGGCTGCCGAGATGGGGAGAGGTGAGGGTCACGGGAACTCCAGGGGGACGCCGTACAAAGGGGGATGAAGCAAGGGGGCGTACCGGCGGGCGGCGCCGGAACCTACGAGATCGTAGGCTACGAAGCCGTAGGTTACGAAGCCGTAGGTTAAGTGTGACGTAAAGATCGCTGATCAGGTGCCGTTCCCGTGCCGGACCCGGACATGCCGAACGGCCCCGGGACGCGCAGGTCCCGGGGCTGGAGTCGCGGTGGCGTCACCCGGTCAGACGTACAGCTCCCGCAGGCGCACCGAGAGGCACGTCACACAACCTTCGAGCTTCTCGAACTCGCTGATGTCCACGGTGACCACCTGGTGGCCGAGGTCGGTGAGCAGTTCCTCCGTCTTCGGCGCGGCGGCCGACATCAGCACCTTGCCGCCGCCGAGCAGCACCACATGGGCGCCGGCCTCCTCGGGCACGGACAGGAAGCCGGGGAACAGCGACGGGCGGTCCACCTTCGGGATGTGCCCGATCACCGTGCCGTCGGGCAGCGCGGTCACCGCCGACTTCAGGTGCAGCACCTTGGTCACCGGCACGGCCACCACCCGGGCGCCGAGCGGCTCGAAGGCGGCCCGAACCTGCTGCACGCCCAAAGCGTTGGTGCGCCCGCCCCGGCCGACGTAGATCGTGTCGCCGACCTTCAGGACGTCGCCGCCGTCCAGCGTGCCCGGCTCCCATATCCAGTTCACCGAGCAGCCGAGGCGGGCCACGGCCTCCTCGACCCCGGCGGTCTCCTCGCGCCGGGACTCGGCACCGGGCCGCGTGATCAGCGCCACGTTCTTGTACATGACCACGGTGTCCTCGACGAACACGGAGTCCGGGCAGTCGTCCGCCGGGTCCACCTCGATCGTCTCCCAGCCGTTCGTGCGCAGCGCCTCGACGTACGCCTCCCACTGCTCGACGGCGAGCTCCACGTCGACCTTCTCCCGCTCCATGTGCGTCACCAGGCCTTCGGCGAGGCGCGGGCTGGGGCGGCGGACGAGGGCCTTCTTGCTGGGCACGACAGTCTCCGTATCGGCGGGACGAGATCCGGCACCCGTGATGGGTTCCGGTCCGCCATCATGCAGGGCGCCCGGGCCGGCACAAAACCCAGGTGGCCGGGCTGTGTCCGTCCTGAGACGCGGCGCCGGACGCTCAGAAGGCCTCCGCGATCTTGTCCGGTGTGGTCTCCCGCAATTCTCCCTCCTCCAGCAGCAGCCAGCGCGTGATGCCGATGGACTCCAGGAACGGCAGGTCGTGGCCGGCCACGAGCAGGGCTCCCTCGTAGGACTCCAGGGCCGTCCGGAGTTGGCGGACGCTGGCCATGTCGAGGTTGTTCGTCGGTTCGTCGAGCACGAGCAGCTGCGGGGCGGGCTCGGCGAGCATGAGGGCGGCCAGGGCCGCCCGGAAGCGCTCGCCGCCGGAGAGGGTCCCCGCCTTCTGGTCCGCCCGGGCGCCCCGGAACAGGAAGCGCGCCAGGCGTGCCCGGATGCGGTTGTTGGTGGCGGCCGGCGCGAACCGGGCCACGTTCTCCGCGACGCTCAGCTCGCCGTCGAGGACGTCCAGCCGCTGCGGCAGGAACCGCAGCGGCACATGGACCGTCGCCTCGCCCGACACCGGCTGGAGCTCCCCGGCGATGGTGCGCAGCAGCGTCGTCTTGCCCGCGCCGTTGGGCCCGATCAACGCGATCCGCTCCGGACCGCGCACGTCCAGCAGACCCTCGACGCGTGCTCCGTACACCGTCGTCAGCCGGCGCAGGGCCAGGACGTCGCGGCCCGGCGGCACGGCCGTGTGCGGCAGGTCGACGCGGATCTCGTCGTCGTCCCGTACGGCCTCCACCGCCTCGTCGAGCCGCTCCCTGGCCTCGGCGAGCCTCTCCTCGTGCATGATGCGGTGCTTGCCCGCGGACTCCTGCGCCGCGCGCTTGCGTGCCCCCATGACGATCTTCGGCTCGCGCTTCTGGTCCCACATCTTCTGCCCGTACCGCTTGCGGCGGGCCAGTTTGACCTGGGCGTCGACCAGTTCGCGCTTCTGCTTGCGAAAGTCCGCCTCGGCGGCGCGCACCGTGCGTTCGGCCGCCTCCTGCTCGACGGCGAGGCACTCCTCGTACGCCGAGAAGTTGCCGCCGTACCAGGTGATCTCCCCGGCGCGCAGGTCGGCGATCTGGTCGACCAGCTCGAGCAGTTCGCGGTCGTGGCTGACCACGACCAGCATGCCCGGCCAGGACGTGACGGCCGCGTACAGCCGGCGGCGCGCGTACAGGTCGAGGTTGTTGGTGGGCTCGTCGAGCAGCAGCACGTCCGGTCGGCGCAGCAGCAGCGCGGCCAGGCGCAGCAGCACGCCCTCGCCGCCGGACACCTCGCCGACCGTGCGGTCCAGGCCGAGGTGGCCGAGGCCGAGTTCGCCGAGGGTGGCGAGGGCGCGCTCCTCGACGTCCCAGTCGTCGCCGAGCGTCTCGAAGTGCGCCGGTGCCGCGTCGCCCGCCTCGATGGCGTGCAGCGCGGCCCGCCGCTCGGCGATGCCGAGCACCTCGTCGACCCGCAGGGCCGTGTCGAGCGTGACGTTCTGCGGGAGGTAGCCGATCTCACCGGCCGCCCGGACGGCGCCGTCGGACGGGGTGAGCTCACCGGCGATCAGTTTCAGCAGCGTCGACTTGCCCGATCCGTTGACGCCGACGAGCCCCGTCCGGCCGGGTCCGAAGACCACGTCGAGATCGTCGAAGACGGGGGTGCCGTCGGGCCAGGCGAAGGACAGGGACGTGCAGGTGAGGGAAAGGGTGGGAGACATACGGGCCTCGCGGTTGCTGGATGCGGTCAGGGCACACGCGTGACGAGACACCGCAAGGCGGAAACCGGGAGGCGGAAAGGAGCCCTGTGTCCGAGGACGGCTCGCACGCCGAGGTCGCACGCTGCGCACACACCTCCGGTGTGTGACGCGGTGTCTCAAGACCTCAGACGAGCAACGTCCTTCTCCGATCGACGGCAACAGAACCGTCATGCAACGTACGAGGGGGCCGCCGCCGGCGTCAACGCGATTAACGCGCGACAGATCCCGTCCCGCCGCCCGCCCGCCGGATCCCACGTACCTGTCGGATTCCTGCCAGCGCCCGGCCCCGGACCACTGCTTGAGTGGGACGCATGACGAACCAGCAGCCCCTGCGCGACCGTGCCCTCGCCTTCCGCTCCCTGCACGTCCCGGGACGTCCGCTCGTCCTCCCCAACGCCTGGGACGCGATGAGCGCCCGGCTCACCGAGGACGCGGGCGCCGCCGCGGTGGCGACCACCAGCGCCGGGCTCGCCTGGGCGCTCGGCGCCGCCGACGGCGACCGGCTGGAGCGCGGCCGTGCGCTGGACGCCGTCGCGCGCATCGCCGCCACGGTCCGGGTGCCGGTCAGCGCCGACATCGAGAGCGGCTACGCCGACGATCCGGCGGGCGTCGCGGACACCGTCCGCGCGGTGCTCGCCGCGGGCGCGGTGGGCGTCAACATCGAGGACGCGCTGTACGAGGAGGGCAGCGGCCCGCTGCGACCGGTCGGCGAGCAGGCCGAGCGCATCGCCGCCGCCCGCGAGGCCGCCGACGCCCAGGGCGTGCCGCTGTTCGTCAACGCCCGGATCGACACCTTCCTGCGCGGTACCGGCGACCTGGACGCCACCTTGGAGCGGGCCGCCGCCTTCCGCGCCGCGGGTGCCGACGGGATCTTCGTCCCCGGGGCCGTCGACCCGGGGACCGTCAAAGTGCTCGCCGACGGCGTCGACGGGCCGCTCAACATCCTGGTCGGCCCCGGCGCGCCGCCGGTGGCCGAACTCGCCGCGCTCGGCGTGGCCCGGATCAGCACGGGGTCCGCCCTCGCCGAGGCCGCCCACGCGGTCGTCCGCCGCGCCGCGCGGGAGCTGCTGGACGCGGGGACGTACGGGGCACTGGCCGGCGGACTCGCCTACGGCGAGCTCAACGCCCTGCTGGCGCAGGGGAGCTGAGTCAGCAGGCGTCCCGCATCAATTCGGCCAGATCGTGGTCGAGGTCGAGCTGGAGGTGCTCCAGGCCGACGGGCACCAGGTCGCTCGTCGCCTGCAGGAAACGGCGGATCTCGCCCGTGCGGACGTGCACGACGGCCGTGCCCTCGTGGGCGTGGAACTCCAGGACGGTGCGGTCGTACCCGTACGGCCGCACCCGCACGTCACCATGGCCCTCGGGCTGTTCCAGGCCCGCGGTGAGCAGGTCGCGGGAGAAGGTCCAGCAGACCTCGACCCCCTCCAGGGTGGCCGGGGCGGGGAAGGTCATGCGGACCGCGAACGGGTCGCTGCGGTCGTAGCACAGCATCGCGGGAATGCTCGGCATGCGCGGTGCTGCGGCGACGAGTCGGGCCTCTACGGGCTGCTCGATGACGGTGGACAACGCCTTGCTCCCTCGTGACGGCTGGACGGATTCCGGACGGCTGGTGTCTGGCACAGGAAGAGACGACGGAATCGGCCAATCCGTGCACAGGAATTCCGAGTGACCTCGGTCACCGCGTTCATGCGCCCCGGGGGACGGACGCGTACCGGTGGATCGGGAGGGGCCCGTGGGCACCCTGGACGGCGGCGGGGCAGTGGACTAGCTTCGCCCGCCATGAGGCGCTTGGGGAGCACGCGACGCAGGAGACGTACGAACCGAGTGGTCGCCGCGGGGGTGGCGTGCGGGGCGGCGCTGGCCGCGCTGACGGTCGCGCCGGCCGAGGCCCGGCCGCTGGACCACCGGGCACCGCACTGGGCACTCAAGGACACCGGCACCCCCACGGTCCGCTATCGCGGGCTGTCCGCGGTGGACCGCGAGACGGCCTGGCTGGCCGGAACCGGCGGTACCGTTCTGCGCACCACGGACGGCGGAGCCACCTGGCGCAACGTCTCGCCGCCGGGCGCCGCCGAGCTGCAGTTCCGGGACGTCGAGGCGTTCGACGCGCGGCGCGCCGTGGTGCTGGCCATAGGCGAGGGCGAGGCCTCGCGCGTCTACCGGACCGACGACGGCGGAGCCACCTGGACCGAGTCGTTCCGCAACACCGACCCGAAGGCGTTCTACGACTGTCTCGCCTTCTTCGACCGCCGGCACGGCCTGGCCATGGGCGACCCGGTGGACGGAAGGTTCCGCATCCTGTCCACCAGCGACGGCGGCCGCTCCTGGACCGTGCTGCCGGGCGACGGCATGCCGGCCGCCCTCGACGGCGAGGCGGGCTTCGCGGCGAGCGGCCAGTGCCTGGTGACCTCCGGCCCGAGGGACGCCTGGCTGGCCACCGGCGGCGGGGCACGCGCGCGCGTGCTGCACTCCGCCGACCGCGGCCGGACCTGGACGGCCGCCGACACCCCCGTCCCGGCCGACGACCCGGCGCGCGGCGTCTTCGCGCTCGCCTTCCGCGACCGCGTCCACGGCCTCGCGGTCGGCGGCGACTACCGCGCCGACCAGCCCTCACCGCAGGCGGCGGCACGCACCCCGGACGGCGGCCGCAGCTGGACGCCCGCCGCGACACCCCCGCCCGCCTACCGCTCCGGCGCCGCCTGGCTCCCGCACAGCCGCACCGCCGCCCTCGCCGTCGGCCCGACCGGCACCGACCTGACCACCGACGCCGGCCGCACCTGGCGGACGATCGACACCGGCTCGTACGACACCGTGACCTGCACCGCCGACCTGAGCTGCTGGGCGGCGGGGGAGAAGGGGCGCGTGGCGCGGCTGGAGCGCTGAGGTTGCGGGCCGGAGCGCGGGTACTCGGTCACCGCACACGACACGAGAGGAAGTGAGCGGTCGTGCCACGCGGTTCCAGCCCCAAGCGGGAACGTCAGTACGAGCACATCAAGGAGAGCGCGCTGGAGCGGGGCGAGAGCACGGAGCGCGCCGAGGAGATCGCCGCGCGGACGGTGAACAAGGAACGTGCCAGGTCCGGTGAGTCGAAGACCGCCAGTCGCACCTCGATCGAGGACATGTCCTCCGGCGAGCGCGGCGGCAGGCGGTCGCACCAGGGCGCCCAGGGACCCACCTACGACCAGCTGTACGAGGAGGCCAAGCGGCGCAACATCGAGGGCCGTTCGGACATGAACAAGGAGCAGTTGCAGCGCGCGCTGGGCGGCAAGAAGAGCTGACCTTGCGGGCTCAGCCGAGCGTCTCGCGGTAGCGCTCGAGCCCGGGGGCCGTCTTCGTGGCGACGAACTCCGTGACGCGGTACGCGCATACCCCGGCCGCCACGAAGGGGTCGCCCGCGACGATCTCCTCGATCCGGGCGCGGTCCGCCGCGACGGCCAGGATCACCCCGCCGTCGCGGGGGTTCTTGCGCCCGGAGGCGAGGAAGACGCCCTGGGCGTACTGCTCGTCGAGCCAGACCACGTGCGCCGGGAGGACGGCGTCCACGGCGTCGAGCGGTGCGGTGTAGGTGAGTTCGAGCACGAACATGATCACGAGCCTACCCCGGGCCCCGCGCGGCCGGCCCCGGGCCCGTACAGTCGTGCCCACCATGACGACCGTACGCGTTCCCGCGGGCTGGCCCGCGACCGAGGAGCAGGCCCGCGCCGTCCAGGACGAGTTGCGCGGGCGGGTGGTGCTGGACGAGCCGGGACCGCCGCCCGCAGCCGGTCGCGTCACGGGGGTGGACGTCGCCTACGACGACGAGCGGGACGTGGTCGCCGCCGCGGCCGTCGTCCTGGACGCGGCGACCCTGGAGGTGGTGGCCGAGGCGACGGCCGTCGGCCGGATCTCCTTCCCGTACGTCCCCGGCCTGCTGGCCTTCCGGGAGATCCCCACCGTCCTGGCCGCCCTCGACGCCCTGCCCGGCCCGCCCGGCCTGGTCGTCTGCGACGGCTACGGACTGGCCCACCCCCGCCGCTTCGGCCTGGCCAGCCACCTCGGCGTCCTCACCGGCCTGCCCACCATCGGCGTCGCCAAGAACCCCTTCACCTTCACGTACGACGACCCGGACCCCCGGCGCGGCAGCGCCTCCCCGCTGCTCGCGGGCACCGAGGAGGTCGGCCGCGCCCTGCGCACCCGGCAAGGGGTCAAGCCGGTCTTCGTCTCCGTCGGCCACCGGATGAGCCTCGACAACGCCTGCGCCCACACCCTCGCGCTGACCCCGGAGTACCGGCTCCCGGAGACGACGCGCCGGGCGGACGCGCTGTGCCGGCGCGCGCTTCGCGAGGCGACGCACGGGCGGAGCCCACTCGTCGAGTACGCGGCCGCGGATCCCGAACGGAGCTGGGGCCGTTCCCTGTTCGAGCGCCAGCCTCTTCCCGTCGTCTGGGCGGGCCGGGTGCTCCGGGCGGCGGCACGGGCGCCGGGCCGGACACCGGAGATCGATGCCGCGCTGGAACTCGCGGACGATCGCGACCGCTGGAGCCAGGGGCGCGAGGTGTTCGAGCTGGTGCGCGGGCGCGGACTCGCGGCCTGGGAGCATCCCACGGAGGAGCAGCGGCTCCTGGTCCGCCTCGCGGAGCTGGTCGGCAAGCTCGCCCACAACGAGGCGGGCCCCCCGCCCTTCTTCGACCATCACACGGGGTGGCAGATCGGCCCCCTCGCCGTCCGGCTCGCCACCGCCGCGCACGATCCCGCCGTGCGCGACCGCATCGCGGACGCGTTGGGGGACTGGCCGCCGACCGAGCACGACGACTGAGGACGGCGTGCCGAGCGCGCTGTGACAGCCGCGCCCGGGCGCCGTCGGGGTCGATCAGAAGGTCGCCGCCACCCGGAACGTGATCCCCGCCCCGCGCAGTCGCTCGGTGAGCGCGTCGCCCATCGACTGGGCCGTGGTGACCTGGCCGGCCGTCGGTGGCAGGTCGTCGAAGGCCAGGCACAGGGCGGACTCGGCGAACATCTTCGCCGTCTCGTCGTAGCCGGGGTCGCCGCCCGCGACCTCCGTGAACACGCGCCGGCCGCCGCCCTCGCCGACGAAGCGGACCGAGAACCAGCTCTTCGCCCGCTTCTCGGCGCTCGGCCCGTCCCCGGGCCTGAGCCGGTCGGACAGCCAGCGCCGGGCGGGCGGCAGCTGGGCGGCGGTGACGAGCGCGCCCACGGCCGCGACCCCGCCGAGGGCCACGGGCAGTCGGCGCACGGCCGCGTAGTGCCGGTAGCGGAAGTCGGGGCCGTAGCGCTCCAGCGTCCGCGCGGAGCGGCGCACGATCTGCGCGTCGATGGTCGGCAGCGGCAGCGCCCAGGCGCCGATCTCCTTGGCGAACCGCGGCGCGCCCGTCGGCGCCGTCGCCCGGCGTCCCATCAGGCGCGGCTCGTGCCGGCCGCGGTCGCGCGCGGCGGCGAGCATCTGCGGCCCGCGCGCCATCTGGGTCAGCGCCGAGGCGAGGGTGCCGCCGGAGAAGGTGGCGTCGGCGGTCACGTATCCGTCCACGGTCAGCGGCACGCCCTCGGGCAGCTGCCGGACCGTGAAGTACGCCCCCAGGTCGTGCGGAATCGAGTCGAAACCGCAGGCGTGCACCAGCCGGGCGCCCGTCTCACGCGCGCGTGCGTCGTGGCGGACGTACATCAGGTCCACGAACTCGGGCTCGCCCGTGAGATCGAGATAGTCCGCCCCGCCGTCGGCGCAGGCGGCGACGAGTTCCTCGCCGTAGCGGACGTACGGCCCCACGGTCGAGGCCACCACGCGCGCGTGCTCCGCGAGTGCGCGCACCGTGGCGGGTTCGCCCACGTCGGCGCGCAGCACCCCCACGTCCGCGCCGAGCCCCAGCCGGTCGCGCAGGGCGCGGAGCCGGTTCTCGTCGCGGCCGGCCAGGGCCCAGCGCAGGCCCTCGGGCGCGTGCGCGGCGAGGTACTGCGCGGTGAGCGTCCCGACGAAACCTGTGGCTCCGAAGAGCACGATGTCGTAGGGACGGTCCGTCCTCTTCAGCCTGCTCATGACACCTCTCGGTCGTACATCCCGCGCCGCTGTCGACGGCTGAGGCTAGCGTGAGAAGGACGAGGCGCGACGCGCGGCCCGGCGCAGCGCGACGAGCCCGTCCGGGTAACTTGGCTAAGCGCTTGCTCGTCCGGGTCTTGTGCCAGGTGGAACACGTTCTTAGCATCATTGGTGTTACATCGGTTGTGTCACATGACTGGGGGCGCCATGACGGCAGGGACGCCGGGGCAGGGCCCGCTCGCGGGCGTGCGCGTGCTGGAGCTGGCCGGAATCGGGCCGGGCCCGTTCGCGGCGATGCTCCTCGCCGACCTCGGCGCCGACGTCGTGCGCGTGGACCGTCCGGGCGGCGCCGGCCTCGCGATCGACCCGGCCTACGACATCACCAACCGCAACAAGCGCTCGGTGCTCGTCGACCTGAAGGCGCCGGACGGCCCGGCCCGCGTCCTGGACCTCGCCGAGCGGGCCGACATCCTCATCGAGGGCTACCGCCCCGGCGTCGCCGAACGCCTCGGCGTGGGCCCCGACGACTGCCACGCCCGCAACCCCCGGCTGGTGTACGGCCGCATGACCGGCTGGGGCCAGGAGGGCCCCCTCGCCCAGCGCGCCGGCCACGACATCGCCTACATCGCCGTCACCGGCACCCTCGGCATGATCGGCGACCCGGACGGCCCCCCGGCCGTCCCCGCCAACCTCGTCGGCGACTACGCCGGCGGCTCCCTCTACCTGGTCGTCGGCATCCTCGCCGCCCTGCACCACGCGCGCGCGACCGGCACCGGCCAGGTCGTCGACGCCGCCATCGTCGACGGCGCCTCCCACCTCGCCGCGATGATCCACGGCATGCTGGCCGCCGGCGGCTGGCAGGACCGGCGCGGCGCCAACCTCCTGGACGGTGGCTGCCCCTACTACGGGACCTACGAGACCGCCGACGGCAAGTACATGGCGGTCGGCGCCCTGGAGCGGCAGTTCTACGAGGAGTTCCTCGCCCTGATGGGTCTGGACGACCTGGCACCGGCCCGCAAGGACTGGACCCGCTGGGGCGAGCTGCGCGAGGCGGTCGCCGCCCGCTTCAAGTCCCGCACCCGGGACGAGTGGACGGCCGTCTTCGAGGCCTCCGACGCCTGCGTGGCCCCGGTCCTGTCCCTGCGCGAGGCCCCGCGGCACCCCCACCTCGCGGCCCGCGGCACCTTCACCGACCACGGCGGCATCACCCAGCCCGCGCCCGCGCCCCGCTTCTCCGCG
The DNA here is from genome assembly GCF_053611585.1 of Streptomyces sp. NPDC054794. Classification (NCBI taxonomy): domain Bacteria; kingdom Bacillati; phylum Actinomycetota; class Actinomycetes; order Kitasatosporales; family Streptomycetaceae; genus Streptomyces; species Streptomyces sp. NPDC054794. The sequence continues at coordinate 39,279 of NZ_JBSHAQ010000012.1, forward strand.
ACCCCGACCGCGATCCGCACCGGCCCCGCCCACCCGGGCGCCGACGCCGACGACGTGGCCCGTGACTGGGACGTGCCCCGGCTCCTCGACGCCGACGTGCCCCGGCCCGCCGACGCCCGAGGCGACCAGCGGGAGCCGCTGCCATGAGCGCGTCGCCGTGTCCCCCGAGTCCGGGGTCAGCATGCTGAAGGACGCCCCGGGTCACCCCGCCGACCTCCGCCCCGAAAACCCTCGTGGAAAGGCTTGTCAGTGAGCACCGAAGCGTACGTGTACGACGCGATCCGCACCCCGCGCGGCCGCGGCAAGGCGAATGGCGCCCTGCACGGAACGAAGCCCATCGACCTGGTCGTGGGTCTCATCCACGAGATCCGCGACCGCTTCCCGGGCCTCGACCCGGCCGCCGTCGACGACATCGTCCTCGGCGTCGTCGGCCCGGTCGGCGACCAGGGCTCCGACATCGCCCGCATCGCCGCCGTCGCGGCCGGGCTGCCGGACACCGTGGCAGGCGTCCAGGAGAACCGCTTCTGCGCGTCCGGCCTGGAGGCAGTCAACATGGCCGCCGCCAAGATCCGTTCCGGCTGGGAGGACCTCGTCCTGGCCGGTGGCGTCGAGTCGATGTCCCGGGTGCCCATGGCCTCGGACGGCGGCGCCTGGTTCAACGACCCGATGACCAACCTCGCCGTCAACTTCGTGCCCCAGGGCATCGGCGCCGACCTGATCGCCACCATCGAGGGCTTCTCGCGGCGCGACGTCGACGAGTACGCGGCCCTGTCGCAGGAGCGCGCGGCCGCCGCCTGGAAGGAGGGCCGCTTCGAGCGCTCCGTGGTCCCCGTGAAGGACCGTAGCGGCCTCGTCGTCCTCGACCACGACGAGCACCCGCGGCCCGGCACCACGGCCGACTCGCTCGCCAAGCTGAAGCCGTCGTTCTCCGACATCGGTGAGCTCGGCGGTTTCGACGCGGTGGCGCTGCAGAAGTACCACTGGGTCGAGAAGATCGACCACGTCCACCACGCGGGCAACTCCTCCGGCATCGTGGACGGCGCCTCGCTGGTCGCGATCGGCTCCAAGGAGGTCGGCGAGCGCTACGGACTGACCCCGCGCGCGCGGATCGTCTCCGCCGCCGTCTCCGGCTCCGAGCCGACCATCATGCTCACCGGTCCCGCGCCCGCCACCCGCAAGGCGCTGGCCAAGGCCGGGCTGACGATCGACGACATCGACCTCGTCGAGATCAACGAGGCGTTCGCGGCAGTCGTGCTGCGCTTCGTGAAGGACATGGGCCTGTCCCTGGACAAGGTCAACGTCAACGGCGGCGCCATCGCGCTCGGCCACCCGCTCGGCGCCACCGGCGCGATGATCCTCGGCTCGCTGATCGACGAACTGGAGCGCCAGGACAAGCGGTACGGCCTCGCCACCCTGTGTGTGGGCGGGGGCATGGGCATCGCCACCATCGTCGAGCGTGTCTGACCCCCTGCGGATTCACGAGACTTCTACGGAGACCCCTGTCATGACCGAGAGCACCACCATCCGCTGGGAGCAGGACGACACCGGTGTCGTCACCCTCGTCCTCGACGACCCCAACCAGTCCGCGAACACCATGAATCAGGCGTTCCGCGACTCCCTCGCCGTCGTCGTCGACCGCCTGGAGGCCGAGCAGGACTCCATCCGCGGCATCATCGTCACCTCCGCGAAGAAGACCTTCTTCGCCGGCGGCGACCTGCGCGACCTCATCCGCGTCACCCCCGAGACCGCCCAGGACCTGTTCGACGGCGGTCTCGCCATCAAGCGCAACCTGCGCCGCATCGAGACCCTCGGCAAGCCGGTCGTCGCCGCCATCAACGGCGCGGCCCTGGGCGGCGGCTTCGAGATCGCCCTCGCCTGCCACCACCGGGTCGCCCTCGACACCTCCGGCACCAAGATCGGCTGCCCCGAGGTCACCCTCGGTCTGCTTCCCGGAGGCGGCGGCGTCGCCCGCACCGTCCGCCTGCTCGGCATCGCCGACGCACTGCTGAAGGTCCTGCTCCAGGGCACGCAGTACAACGCGCGGCGAGCCCAGGAGAACGGCCTGGTCCACGAGGTCGCCGGCACGCCGGAGGAACTGCTCGCCAAGGCCCGCGCCTTCATCGACGCCAACCCCGAGTCCCAGCAGCCCTGGGACAGGCCCGGCTACAAGATCCCCGGCGGCACCCCGGCGAACCCGAAGTTCGCGGCCAACCTGCCCGCCTTCCCGGCCAGCCTGCGCAAGCAGACGGGTGGCGCCCCCTACCCGGCCCCGCGCAACATCCTCGCCGCCGCGGTCGAGGGCTCCCAGGTCGACTTCGAGACCGCCCAGGTCATCGAGGCCCGCTACTTCGTCGAGCTGGCGGCGGGCCAGACGTCGAAGAACATGATCCAGGCGTTCTTCTTCGACCTGCAGGCCGTCAACTCCGGCGCCAACCGCCCCAAGGGCATCGAGCCGCGCCCGGTCCGCAAGGTCGCCGTCCTCGGCGCGGGCATGATGGGCGCGGGCATCGCCTACTCCTGCGCCCGCGCGGGCATCGAGGTCGTCCTCAAGGACGTCTCGCCGGAGGCGGCCGCCAAGGGCAAGGCCTACTCCGAGCAGCTGTGCGCCAAGGCCGTCGCCAAGGGCCGTACGACCCAGGAGAAGGCGGACGCGCTGCTCGCCCGCATCACGCCCAGCGCCGAGGTCCAGGACCTGGCGGGCTGCGACGCGGTCATCGAGGCCGTCTTCGAGGACACCTCGCTCAAGCACAAGGTGTTCCAGGAGATCCAGCACGTCGTCGAGCCGGACGCGCTGCTGTGCTCCAACACCTCCACCCTGCCCATCACCGTCCTCGCCGAGGGCGTGGAGCGCCAGGCAGACTTCATCGGGCTGCACTTCTTCTCGCCCGTCGACAAGATGCCGCTCGTCGAGATCATCAAGGGCGAGCGCACCGGCGACGAGGCCCTGGCCCGCGCCTTCGACCTGGTCCGGCAGATCAACAAGACGCCGATCGTCGTCAACGACTCGCGCGGCTTCTTCACCTCGCGGGTGATCGGCCACTTCATCAACGAGGGCGTCGCCATGGTCGGCGAGGGCATCGAGCCCGCCTCCGTCGAGCAGGCGGCCGCCCAGGCCGGCTACCCGGCCAAGGTCCTCTCGCTCATGGACGAGCTGACCCTCACCCTCCCGCGCAAGATCCGGGACGAGTCGAAGCGGGCGGTGGAGGAGTCCGGCGGCACCTGGACGCCGCACCCCGCCGAGGCGGTCATCGACCGCATGGTCGACGAGTTCGGCCGCCCCGGCCGCAGCGGCGGCGCCGGCTTCTACGAGTACGGCGAGGACGGCAAGCGGGCCGGACTGTGGCCGGGACTGCGCGAGCACTTCACCAAGCCCGGCCACGAGGTCCCGTTCCGCGACATGCAGGAGCGCATGCTCTTCGCCGAGGCGATCGACACCGTCCGGCTCCTCGAAGAGGACGTGCTGACCTCCGTCGCCGACGCCAACATCGGCTCCATCCTCGGTATCGGCTTCCCCGGCTGGACCGGCGGTGTGCTCCAGTACATCAACGGCTACGACGGCGACGCCGGGGCAGGGGCAGGTACCGGTGTCGCCGGCTTCGTGGCACGCGCGCGTGAACTCGCCGAACGCTACGGCGACCGGTTCCAGCCGCCCGCGCTGCTGGTCGAGAAGGCGGAGCGGGGGGAGACCTTCACCGACGGGCACTGAGTGCGCCGTACCGCCGGGTGCCTCACCCGGCGGTACGCCGTCCTCGCTCCCGGGGCGTGAAACGGCCCCGGGGGCCTGGGGGTTGAGGCGGCCTCCGCGCGCGGGGGCGCTGTTGCGGAAGTGAGGGCCGGGGGACCCGGGGGCGAGCCGGGCGAGAAGTTCCTGCACGCCTGTGGACTGGCGGGGACCTGGGGACGCACCGTGAGGGCGAGCGAACTCGGCCACACCGCTCAGGGGGGTCCTCATGCCGTACTCGCGCTCCGCCCTGCGAAGATTCTTCGCCCTCACCGCCGCCGGCCTCCTCGGCGGCGCCTTCGCGCTGGCGGTCGCTCCCGTCGCCACGGCCGAACCGGCCACGCCGGTCGGCTACCCGGCGGGCTCGACCGCCACCCGCTACTCGGGGCTCGCCCTCGACGCCTGCACGGCCCCGCCGCTCTCCACCGTGCAGGCCTGGAACGCCTCGCCCTACCGCGCCCTCGGCGTCTACCTCTCAGGCGTCAACCGCACCTGCGCCCAGCCCCAGTTGACCGCGTCCTGGGTGGCCTCCGTGACGGGGCTGAAGTGGCGCCTGCTGCCCATACACAAGGGCCTGCAACCGCCGTGCGGGGCACGCCCGTCCGACGCCAAGATCAGTACGAGCCCCGCCACGGCCCGCTCGCAGGGCACCGCGGCCGCCACGGAGGCGATCGCCGCGGCGAAGGCCCTCGGCATGCTGCCCGGCAGCGCCCTCTACAACGACATCGAGCACTACACCCAGACCGACGCCACCTGCCGCACGGCCGTCCTGACCTACACGTCCGCCTGGACCAAGGAGCTGCACCGGCTCGGCTACGTCTCCGGCGTCTACATGAACCTCAACCTCGGCGCCCGCCAACTCGCCGACGCCTACACGTCCACGGCGTACGCACGCCCGGACGCCCTGTGGATCGCGCGCTACGACAGCGTGGACTCCCTCAAGGGCTGGGCCGGCATCGCCGATGCCAAGTGGGCCGTCCACCAGCGCGCCAAGCAGTTCCGCGGCGGCCACGACGAGACCTACGGCTCAGTCACCCTCAACATCGACACCGACCGGCTCGACGCTCCCGTCGCCACGGTGGCGTACCCGTACAAGGTGACCAGCACGACCCCGCTCAACGCGCGCACCGGGCCCGCGACGAGCTACCCGGTCACCGCGGCCTACGCCCCCGGTTCGACGCTGAAGGTCGTCTGCCAGACGCCCGGTACCAAGGTCGGCACCACGTCGGTGTGGGACAGGCTCACCAACGGCGGCTACGTCTCGGACCGTTACGTCAGCACCCCCTCCGGCACCGGCTACAGCGCGCCGCTGCCCCGCTGCGCCTACCCGTACCAGGTGACCGCCCCGGCAGGCGTGACCGAACGCAGCGGCCCCGGCTCCGGGTACACCGCCGTCGGCACCTCGCCGGGCGGAGCGCTGGCGTGGGTCACCTGCCAGCGGTCCGGTTCGGCGGTCGGCCCCACCCGGATCTGGGACCGGCTCGACAACGGCCACTACGTGTCGGACCACTACGTGGCCACGCCCGGCACCACCTCGTACAGCAAGCCCGTGCCCCGCTGCTGAGCCGCGCGACGTGCCGGTGCGTCAGGAGGGTCCGTCCGCCCGCGACTCCTCCAGCCACACGCGCAGCTCCTGCTTCAAGGACCGCTGGAACGTGGTCAGCAGGGCCTGCACGACCAGGGGCTGCATATGGGCGGACAGCGACCGCACGTCCTCGGCGTCCCGCTCGGACACCTCGCCGCGCAGCACCTGGGACAGCTCGTGGGCCGCCGCGCGGGAGTGTTCGAGCAGGACGTTCCGGGCCGCGAGGATGGATTCCTGGGACAGCGGCACGTCGAGCAGTTCGACGCCGAGGCGGAGCAGGCCCAGGTCGACGCGGTAGGCGTCACCGGCCCGCGTCACGACGTTCATCGCCGCCAGCCGGTCCAGGTCCTCCTCGGTCAGGTCCCGGCCGGCGCGCCGCCCGAGCTCCTCGCGGGAGAGCGTCTCGGCCGAGTCCGGGGCCCAGGAGGAGACGACGGCCCGGTGCACGGCGAGGTCGCGCGCGGTCAGGTCCGGCGGCAGCTGCCGCAGATACCGCTCGATCGCCGCCAGGGTCATGCCCTGGTGCTGCAGTTCCTCGATCAGCACCAGCCGGGCGAGGTGCTCCGGGCCGTAGTGACCCACCCGGCGCGGACCGATCACCGGGGGCGGCAGCAGGCCCTTGGTGCTGTAGAAGCGGACCGTGCGGACCGTGACGCCCGTCCGGGCGGCCAGCTCGTCGATCGTGAGGGTCGGCTCCTCGGCATCGGTCGTCATGTGCAGCAGTATCGCTGTCTCACCACTGGTGTGAAACCTCTGATCCGTGTGTGACAAGTGCCGCTGTGTGACATGGACCATCGCATACCTGATGATCATTCTGGGAAGGTGCTGCCTTGGTCTGTACCGCGACACAGGGGTGCGGGCCGGGACTGTACGACTCCCGGGCCCACGAGGCCCGGGCGCACCAGAGAGTGGAACCACCCCGTGAGCAAGGACTCCCTGGAATCGGCACAGGTCGCCGCCCGTCCCCAGGCGACCGGAACACCCGCGGACGCGGGCGACGCCGGCTACAGCAAGGACCTCAAGGCCCGCCACGTCAACATGATCGCCATCGGCGGCGCCATCGGCACCGGACTCTTCCTCGGCGCCGGCGGCCGCCTGCACAACGCGGGCCCCGCGCTCGCCGTGGCCTATCTGATCTGCGGCGTGTTCGCCTTCTTCGTCGTTCGGGCGCTGGGCGAACTCGTCCTGTACCGGCCCTCGTCCGGATCGTTCGTGTCGTACGCGCGCGAGTTCCTCGGCGAGAAGGGCGCCTACGTCGCCGGCTGGATGTACTTCCTGAACTGGTCGACCACCGGCATCGCCGACATCACCGCCATCGCGCTCTACACGCACTACTGGAGCATGTTCACCAGCATCCCGCAGTGGGTGCTCGCCCTGGTCGCCCTCGCGGTGGTCCTGGCCGTGAACCTCATCTCCGTGAAGATCTTCGGCGAGATGGAGTTCTGGTTCGCGATCATCAAGGTCGCGACTCTCGTCGGCTTCATGCTGATCGGCATCTTCCTGCTGGCCACCCAGCACAAGGTCGGCGGCCAGACGCCGGGCCTGAGCGTGGTCACCGACCACGGCGGTGTCCTCCCGCACGGTCTGATGCCGGTCGTCCTGGTCATGCAGGGTGTGATCTTCGCGTACGCCGCCCTGGAGCTGGTGGGCGTCGCGGCCGGCGAGACCGCCGAGCCGGAGAAGGTCGTCCCGCGCGCGGTGAACTCGATCATGTGGCGCGTCGGCCTGTTCTACGTCGGTTCGGTCGTGCTGCTCGCCCTGCTGCTGCCGGGCTCGGTCTACTCCGCCGACCAGAGCCCCTTCGTGACCGTGCTCTCGAAGATCGGCGTCTCGGGCGCCGGCGACGTGATGAACCTGGTCGTCCTGACCGCCGCCATGTCCTCGCTGAACTCCGGCCTGTACTCCACCGGCCGCATCCTGCGCTCCATGGCGATGGCCGGCTCCGCGCCGAAGTTCACCGCCCGGATGAACCGCAGCCAGGTCCCCTACGGCGGCATCCTGCTCACCTGCGCGGTGTGCGTGCTCGGCGTCGGCCTGAACTACCTCATGCCGAGCCAGGCCTTCGAGATCGTGCTGAACGTCGCCTCCCTCGGCATCATCAGCACCTGGGTGATCATCATGATCTGCCACATGATCTTCGTGCGCCGCGCCCGGGCCGGTCTGGTCACCCGGCCGGATTTCCGCCTCAAGGGCAGCCCGGTCACCGAGATCGCCACGATCGTCTTCCTGCTGGTCTGCCTCGGCATGATGGGGAAGGACCCCGAGGTGGGCCGCAAGACCCTCCTGCTCATCCCGGTGATCGCCGCGCTGCTGGTCGGCGGCTGGTACGGGGTGCGCCGCCGGGTCTCGAAGGAAGCGGACCGGGAGCTGAGCGAACTCACCCGCTAGCGCAGGCTCTCGAAGCGGCGGGCCGCGGCCACTGTCAGTGGCATCGCCTACGGTGGCGTCATGTCGGAGATCACGTATGTCCGGGGTGACGCCACCGTGCCGTCGGGCAAGGGCGTCAAGGTGATCGCCCACGTCTGCAACGACATCGGGGGATGGGGAAAGGGCTTCGTGCTGGCGCTGTCGCGCCGCTGGCCGGAGCCCGAGGCGGAGTACCGCGCATGGCACCGCCGGCGCGCGTCCAACGACTTCGGCCTGGGCGCGGTACAACTCGTCCGGGCCGAGCGGTACATCTGGGTGGCCAACATGATCGGCCAGCGTGGCACCCGCACGGGCAGCAAGGGCGTGCCCGTGCGCTACGAGGCCATCGACACGGCACTGACCCGGCTCGCCGACGAAGTGATCGAACTCGGCGCGTCCGTGCACATGCCCCGCATAGGCTGCGGTCTGGCGGGCGGCAAGTGGTCCCGGATCGAGCCGCTGATCACGGAGCGGCTGGTGCGGCGCGGGATCGCGGTGACGGTGTACGACCACGGGGAGGGCGCCGGATGAGCGGCGAGATCGACGTCCTGGTGCTGGGCGGCGCGGGCGTGGACACGATCGTGTACGTCCCCGAGCTGCCGCTCCCGTACGCCGACAGCTATCCGATCGACTCCGGGATCCGCACCCGCGCCGGGCAGACCGGCGACTTCGTCGCGGTGGGCCTGAGCGCCCTGGGCCTGCGCACCCACCACCTCGACCTGCTCGGTGACGACCCCGAGGGCGACCTCGTCCGCGCCCTGCACCGGGAGCGGGACATCCCGCTCACCGCGATCCCGCAGCCGGCCGGCACCAAGCGCGCGGTGAACCTGGTCGGCCCGGACGGACGCCGGCTCTCCCTGTACGACACCAGCCGCGCCCACGCCGACGACCGCCTCCCGGAGCGCACGGTCCGGGACCTCGCCGCGTCGAGCCGACACGTCCACGTGGCCATCACCCACCCGTGCGCCCACGCCCTGCCCGCACTGCGCGAGACCGGCGTGACCCTCTCCACCGACCTGCACGACTGGGACGGCGAGAACCCCTACCACGAGCCCTTCGCCCACGCGGCGGACATCGTCTTCCTCTCCACGACCGCGCTCACCGACCCCGAGCGGACCATGCGCCGCATCGCCGAGAGGGGCAGTGCCCGCCTCGTCGTCGCCACCGCCGGGGCCGAGGGGGCGCATCTGCTGGCCGACGGCGAGCTGTGCCACGTCCCGACGGTGACACCACCCGCGCCGGTGGTGGACTCCAACGGCGCGGGCGACGCCTTCGCCGCCGGTTTCCTCTTCGGTCACCTCACCGGGCAGCCGCCCCGGCGGTGCGCCCTGTACGGGGCGGTGGCCGGGGCGTACGCCTGCACGGTGCCTTCGACCGAGACGGACGCGATAACCCGGGACGAGCTGCTCGCCCGCGTGGCCGAGCCGACGCCGGCCACGCGGTGAGCCGTGCGGCGGCTCAGCCGCCGTGCGCCTCGTTCGTCGCCTCGATCCGCTGCCAGGACTTCGGCCGGGCCACAGCCGTCGCCTTCGGGGCGAGGGACGCGGCGCGCGCCGCCGCGGCCGCGGGCTTCTCCGGCTGGAACAGCCAGGTGTCGAAGAGGGCGGACAGCGGCTTGCCGGACACCTTCTCCGCGTACGTCCGGAAGTCGCCCACGGACGCGTTGCCGTACGCGTGCTCCTTCGGCCAGCCCTTCAGGATGGCGAAGAAGGCGTCGTCGCCGACCGCGTTGCGCAGCGCCTGGACGGCCAGCGCGCCCCGGTCGTAGACGGCGGTGTCGAACTGGTCGTCCGGACCCGGGTCACCCGGCTTGACCGTCCAGAACGCGTCGTCGGCCGGGTGCGAGGCGTACACGTAGTCGGCGAGTTCCTGCGTGGTGCCCTCGCCCTCGTGCTCGGACCACAGCCACTGCGCGTACCGGGCGAAGCCCTCGTTGATCCAGATGTCCTTCCAGCCCTTCAGCGACACGGAGTCGCCGTACCACTGGTGTGTCAGCTCGTGCACCACGACCGAGGTGTTGGAGCCGTTCGCGAACTGCCGGGGGCTGTAGTACACGCGGGTCTGCGTCTCCAGCGCGTACCCGGTGGTGGTGTTGGGCACATAGCCGCCGGCCGAACTGAAGGGGTACGGGCCGAAGTAGCCGCTCAGCCAGTCCACGATCTCCCCGGTCCGCTCCACGCTGGCCCGCGCCGCCCCGTCGTTGTCCCCGAGGTCCTTGCTGTACGCGTTGACGATGGGGACGCCGCCCTCGGAGGTCCCGGTCGTGATGTCGAACTTCCCGACCGCCAGGGTGGCCAGATAGGTCGCCTGCGGTTTGTTCTCCCGCCAGTTGTAGCGCGTCCAGCCGAGCTTCGAAACGGTGGACTGGAGGGTGCCGTTGGAGATGACCTGGGTGCCGTCCGGCACCGACACCGACACGTCGTAGGTCGCCTTGTCCAGCGGGTGGTCGTTGCTCGGGAACCACCACCAGGCCGCCTCGGGCTCGTCCGCCGCGACGGCCCCGTCCGGGGTGCGGTGCCAGGTCGAGAACCCGTACGCGCTCTTCGTCGACGGCACCCCGCTGTAGCGGACCACCACGGTGACCGGTGTGCCCTTGGCGAGCGGGTTCTTCGGGGTGACGACCAGTTCGTGCTGTCCGGACGTGGTGAAGGCCGCCTTGGCGCCGTTGACCCGCACCTCGCTCACGTCCAGCAGGAAGTCCAGATCGAAGCTGGACAGGTCCTGTGTGGTCCGCGCCTCGATCGTCGCCGTCCCGGCCAGCTCGTCCGTCCCGGGCCGGTAGGTCAGCCGCAGGTCGTAGTGGGAGACGTCGTAACCGCCGTTGCCGTAGTTCGGGTAATAGGGATCGCCGATGCCCGGTGCGCCGGGTGCGTAGCTCGCGGCCGATGCCGGGATCGCCAGCAGGAGGGAGGCCGCCGCGAGCGCGCCCGGCGCGAAGATTCTGCGGTGCACGAGAACTCCAAGTCGTAGGGGCACGAGGAATGTTCGGAGCCTATTGAGTCCCGGTGGCCCCTGGCCTGTCCACGGCCCCCGCTGTCACACGATCGCCATTCGGCCGTCACGACCCGACACGACCCGCCGGTCACTCAGCCGCCCTCTTCTGTACGGGAGTTGACCGGGGTACCGTCCGCCCATGCCGACACGCACGCGCTTCACGCTCTGGAGAACGCTCGCGACAGCGGCCGTCGCAGCCCTGCTGGCCGCCCTGCTCACTCCGGCCGCGGCCCAGGCCGCCCCACGGGAGAGCCGGCCCGTCTACTCGTACGCCCACGCGATCCGTGAGGCCGTCTGGGTGGACACCGGCCTCGACGGCGACGGCGACGGGCGGACCGACCGGGTCGCCGCCGACATCGTCCGCCCGTCCGAACCCGCCCACCAGGGCCGCAAGGTTCCCGTCATCATGGACGCCAGCCCGTACTACTCCTGCTGCGGGCGCGGCAACGAGAGTCAGAAGAAGACGTACGACGCGCACGGTCACGTCGTCCAAATGCCGCTGTTCTACGACAACTTCTTCGTTCCGCGCGGTTACGCGTTCGTCGGCGTCGACCTCGCCGGCACCAACCGCTCCGACGGCTGCGTCGACGTCGGCGGCCGCTCCGACATCCGGTCAGCGAAGGCCGTCATCGACTGGCTGAACGGCCGCGCCAAGGCGTACACCAGCCGCACCGGCGGCACCCGGGTGAAGGCCGGCTGGACCAACGGCCGGACCGGCATGATCGGCAAGAGCTGGGACGGTACCATCGCCAACGGCGTCGCCGCGACCGGCGTCAAGGGGCTGAAGACCATCGTCCCGATCAGCGCGATCTCGTCCTGGTACGACTACTACTTCGCCAAGGGCGCCCCGCTGTACGACTCCGGCCCCGACTGGCTGTCCGACGCCGTCGAGAGCGACGGTGCCCGCGCCCACTGCGCCGCCGTGCAGCGCAAGCTCGTCGACGGGGCACCGCGCACCGGCGACTGGACCGGCCTGTGGACCGAGCGCGACTACGTCAAGGACGCGGCCAAGGTGCGGGCCAGCGTGTTCCTGGTGCACGGCACGCAGGACCTCAACGTCCGCACCAAGCACTTCGGCCAGTGGTGGGACACGCTCGCCGCGCACGGGGTCGAGCGCAAGATCTGGCTCTCCCAGACCGGGCACGTCGACCCCTTCGACTACCGGCGCGCCGGCTGGGTCGACACCTTGCACCGCTGGTTCGACCACGAACTGCTGGGCTACGACAACGGCATCGACCGTGAGCCGATGGCCGACATCGAACGCCACCCCGACCAGTCGGTCACCACCAAGGTCTGGCCGCCGCGCGACACCCGGACCACCACGCTGCTGCCCGCGGCCGGCACCCAGGCGGGCGTCGGCACCCTCGGCCTGCGCCGGGGCACCGGCACCGAGACCTTCACCGACAACCCGGCGCTGAGCGAGACCGACTGGGCCGCGCGGATCGGTACGTCGACACCGGAGAAGGCCGGATTCGTGACCCGGCCCCTCACCCGCGACCTGAGGCTGTCCGGTTCCTCGAAGGTCACCGTCACGGCGACCCCGACCACCTCGACGGCCCACCTCTCCGCCGTCCTGGTCGACCTGGGCCCCGACACCATCCGGGACTACGCGGACGGCGCCGAGGGCATCACCACGCTCACCGACCGCACCTGCTGGGGCGCGAGCACCGCCGGGGACAGCGCCTGCTTCAAGGCGACGCGGGCGAAGACCACGGCCGTCGACTACACCGTGTTCAGCCGCGGCTGGGCCGACCTCGGCAACTACGCCTCCGACGGCAAGGGCGTCCCGCTCACCCCGGGCAAGGCGTACACGATCACGCTCGACCTGGCGGCCACCGACCATGTCGTGCCCAAGGGCCACCGGCTGGCGCTGATCGTCGCGGGCACGGACAAGGACCTGATCGACCCGCCGTCCAGTACACCGACGCTCACGCTCGACCTGTCCCGTACGGCGGCCGAGGTGCCCCTGGTGGGCGGCGCACCCGCGTTCACGAGGGCGACCCCGGGCGCTTCGTCCGCCGCTCCCGGCGCGACGCCCCTGACCGGGGTGCACGCACCGCGGACGGTGCAGCGCGTGCCGCGGGGCTGATCGCGCTCCCGTCGCTCCACCCTCCCGGGCGGCGGTCGGCCGACGGCCGCCCGGGAGCGACCGGCCGATCCGGTCGGGTCAGTCCGCCGGGCGCGCCAGCCCCGCCGCCTCCCGCGCGCATCCCCACGCCACGGTGACGCCGGCGCCGCCGTGGCCGTAGTTGTGCACCAGGACCCGCCCGTCCGGCAGCGCCCGGCGCTCCAGCCGTACCGCGTCCCGCGCCGGCCGCAGTCCCACCCGGTGCGCCAGCACCCGCGCCCCGGCGATCTCCGGATGTACGGCCGCGCACCGCGCGACGATGCCGTCCGCCACGCGGGGATCCGGCGTCAGGGACCACGCGTCCTCCTCCGCCGTGCCGCCCAGGACCAGCCCGCCCGGCTGCGGGAAGAGATACGTCGAGGCACCCGCTGCGCCCGAGGCGTCGCCGACGGACGTCAACCACGTGGTGATCCCCGGGTTCTCCACGACCACCAGTTGCCCGCGCACCGGCCGCACCGCCGGATCCGGTACGAGGGACCGGGCGTCCAGCCCCGCGCAGTTGACCACGACCGGCGCGGGTACCGCGGCCAGGTCGGTGACCGCCCGCTCCTCGACCGTCCCGCCCGCCTTCAGCAACCGCTCCCGCAGCCACGCCAGATGGACCGGCATGTCGATCAACGGCAGCCGCGCCCCCAGCCCTTCGGCGAGGTCCCGCAGCCCCGGCACCCGTGCCGCCCACGGGCCCAGCTCGTCCAGCCGCATCCCACGGTGTACGCCCTCGACCATCCGTACGCCCGTCTCCCCGGGCCGCGCCGCCAACTCCTCGTACACGACGAGGGACGCGAGCGCCCACGGGCCGACGAGCGCCTCCGGCTCGATGCGGTACGGCCACCACAGGGCCCCGGCGACCGCCGAGGTCGTGCGCTCCGCGGGCTCCCGCGTCCACACCCGGACCCGGGTGCCGCCCTCGGCCAGCACCACGGCGGTGGTCAGCCCGATGACACCGCCGCCCACCACGATCACACCGTCACTCGGTTCACGCTCCACGCGGGGACGGTAACGGAAATATGTCATGCCGCGCTCACATCCGTCCCAGTCTGGGGATACTCACAGCATGTCTGCCGCATACGTGTCCTTCGGACTGGCACCGGCGATGCGCGCCGGCGGCGTTCTCGCCGACGGTGGCTACCAGGTGCACCGGGACTTCGTGGACTTCGTCGTCGACGGGCGTCCCCTGCTGTTCCAGCTCTCCGACCTGGACGCCGTCTCCCCGCTCGCCTCGGACGTGCCGCCCGCCATCTTCACCGCGCAGGTCCGCAGCCTGCTCCTGGAGACGGAGGCGCCGCTACCGGAGGGGCGGTACGTCATCTACGGCTGCCCCGAGTGCGAGGATCTGGCCTGCGGAGCGGTCACCGCCGTCATCGAGTCCGAGGGCGACGACTACATCTGGCGCGACTTCGCCTGGCAGACCGACGAGAACGCCGACCTGGAGCTCAACGGGTACCACGGCATAGGGCCCTTCCGCTTCCACGGCACCGAGTACCGCGCGGCTCTCGGCGCCCTGCTCGACGGCGCCGAAGCCCCGGCCGCGTCCCGCCGGCGGGTCCTGCTGATCGGCGCCCGTGTCGCCGTCCTCGCCAAGCTCGCCGCCGCCCTGCGCACCATCGGCATCGGCGCCGACATCGCCCATGACGCCACCGGGGTCCCCGCGGAGGAACTGCGCGCGTACGGCGCCGTCGCCTTCGGCCGCGCGATCGGCGAACCCGAACGGGCCGCCGTACGCCGGGCGTTCGAGGGCGCCGGGGTCGACGTGGCCTTCGTCGACGGACTCGCCCCGATCGTCCCCCTCCTGGTCGCCCAGATCGAACACGCCCTGGACCGCCGCCCCCCCGACCAGCGCCGCCTGACCCGCCTGACGGTCACCGACGGCGCCGCGGACATCGAGGTCACGTCGGCCTGCCGGGTCCGACTCACGGCGTATCGCCTCGACCGCCTCTACCGCACCCACACCCGAGAACTCTTCGACGACGTCCTGGAACCGGGCCGCCACCGCATCCCCCTCGACGCGAAGGCGGTGAAGGGGGAGTCCTTCGTGGTGGCCCGGACGTCCGGGAGCGTGCTGGCGGCGGGGACGGCCCACGGACCCGCTCGCCACGGCCATTAGGATCGGCGTTCTGATGACTGCCACCCTCGTCGCCAAGAACCTCGCCGCCGGCCACGGCGACCGCTCGCTCTTCTCCGGGCTCGACCTCGTCGTCGCGCCCGGGGACGTGATCGGGCTGGTCGGTGCCAACGGCGCGGGCAAGTCCACCCTGCTCCGGCTGCTCGCCGGGCTGAGCACGCCCGAGCAGGGGGAGCTCCGGCTCTCCCCGCCGACCGCGACCGTCGGCCACCTGCCCCAGGAGCCGGAGCGCCGGCCCGGTGAGACGGTGCGGGAGTTCCTCGCCCGCCGCACCGGCGTCGCCGAGGCGCAGCGGATCATGGACGAGGCGACCCAGGCACTCGTCGACGGGGCGCCCGGCGCCGACGACGCGTACGCGACGAGCCTGGAGCGCTGGCTGGACCTGGGCGGCGCCGACCTGGACGAGCGGGCGGAGGAGGTCGCCGACTCGCTGGGCCTGGCCGTGGACCTGGACCAGCCGATGACGTCGCTGTCCGGCGGGCAGGCGGCCCGCGCCGGCCTCGCCTCGCTCCTGCTCTCCCGCTACGACGTCTTCCTGCTCGACGAGCCCACCAACGATCTCGACCTGGACGGCCTGGAGCGCCTCGAACGCTTCGTGACCGGTCTGCGCGCGGGCACGGTCGTCGTCAGCCACGACCGCGAGTTCCTCACCCGCACCGTCACCAAGGTCCTCGAACTCGACCTCGCCCAGGGGCAGATCAACCTCTACGGCGGCGGCTACGAGGCCTACCTGGAGGAGCGCGAGACGGCCCGTCGGCACGCGCGCGAGGACTTCGAGGAGTACGCCGACAAGAAGGCCGCCCTGCAGGACCGCGCGCAGATGCAGCGCTCCTGGGTGGACAAGGGCGTCAAGAACGCCCGGCGCAAGGCGAGCAACGACAACGACAAGATCGGCCGCAAGTTCCGCAGCGAGGCCAGTGAGAAGCAGGCCGCGAAGGCGCGCCAGACCCAGCGGATGATCGAGCGCCTGGACGTCGTCGAGGAGCCGCGCAAGGAGTGGGAGCTGCGCATGGAGATCGCGGCCGCGCCGCGCTCCGGCGCCGTGGTCGCCACCCTGCGGGACGCGGAGGTACGGCGCGGGGACTTCACCCTCGGACCCGTCTCGCTCCAGATCGACTGGGCCGACCGGGTCGCGGTGACCGGCGCCAACGGCGCGGGCAAGTCCACGCTGCTGGGCGCGTTGCTCGGCCGCGTTCCGCTGGACGCGGGGCACGCCGCGCTGGGTCCGGGCGTCCTGGTCGGCGAGGTCGACCAGGCCCGCAAGGTGTTCCATGGTCCGCAGGCGCTGCTGGACGCCTTCTGCGCGGCGGTGCCCGACACCGAGCCGGTCGAGGTCCGCACCCTCCTGGCCAAGTTCGGCCTGAAGGCCGACCACGTCCTGCGCCCCGCCGCCGGCCTCTCCCCGGGCGAGCGCACCCGGGCTGCGCTCGCCCTGCTCCAGGGCCGGGGAGTGAACCTCCTGGTCCTCGACGAGCCGACCAACCACCTCGACCTGCCGGCCATCGAACAGCTGGAGTCCGCCCTAGACGCCTACGAGGGCACGCTCCTGCTGGTCACCCACGACCGGCGGATGCTGGACGCGGTCCGGGTCACCCGCCGACTGGAGGTCGCGGCGGGCAAGGTCACCGAACGCTGACCCGACCTCGTGCCGCACCGGGGACCGGTCCCGCCCGCCGCGTAGGCTCACGGCTGTTGCGCAGACGGGCGGTCGGGGAGTGGGCATGGGCGGTGCGACGAGCGGTCCGGGGCGTCAGGGCGGTCCGGGTGGTCCGGGTCTGCGGTTGCTGCGCGAGCAGGACGTGCTCGCGCGGATACGGGGCACCGAGGACAAGATCGCGGACGCGATCACCGCCTTCGCGGGGACGATGCTGTTCGTCTACCTCCACGCGGCGTGGTTCACGGTCTGGATCGCGTTCAACGAGGGCGCGTTCGGCCAGGGGGCGGTCTGGGATCCCTTCCCCTTCGGGCTGCTCACGATGATCGTCAGCCTGGAGGCGATCTTCCTGTCCACCTTCGTGATGGTGAGCCAGAACCGCCAGGCCGCCCGCGAGAACGTACGCGCCGACCTCGACTTCGAGACCAACGTGCGCTCGGAGGTGTGGTCGATCCAGATGGGCCGCGCCCTGGGCGTCGACCCGGAAGAGGTCGAGCGCAAGGTGCAGGAACTCCTCGCGGAGAACCGCGCCCGGATGACCGGTTCCGGTCACTCCTCCTCGTAACCGGTCCGCTCACACGCGGCCGACGCCGGCTCACATCCAGGCGTCGGGACCGGGGTCGCCGCCTTCCGCGACGACGGCGAGCCGGTCGGTGTAGTGCGTCCAGCCCTCCTCGTGCGCGGCGCACCCCACGGAACTCCCCGGGAGACCCCATGAACGCCCAGCACAGCACGCTCGGCCCCGCCATCCGCGAGTGCGCCGACGCCGTCGCCGCGACGACCGCCGGCATCCGCGACGAACAGCTCCAGGACCCCACCCCCTGCGAGAAGTTCACCGTCGCCGAACTCCTCGACCACCTCGGTACGACCCTCCAGGCCTCCGTGCGGGCCGCCCGCAAGGAGGGGCAGTCCGGCGCCGGCGCCGCCCCGGCCATGTCGCCGCGGGACCTGGCCGACACCGTGGGCCTGGCCGCGGCCGCCTGGTCCGAGCCCGCCGCCTACGAGGGCACCACCGAGTTCGGGTGTCGCGGCAGTGCTGGGCGGCGCCGTCGTCCCGTGACGGGCCGGCTATCGGGGACGGAATAGTGAAGTCCCGCATCACAGGCCACGGTTGCGACCATCAGCAGCCCGGCCACCAGGACCTGTGCCTTACCCCGCATGTGCATGACGTGAACGCTATGCATGATCACGGCGGAGGCACAGCTACGACGGTGATCCGACGGATCCTTTTCGTCTCCCGTTCACGCCCCCGGCGCCGACGGTCCCGTGGGGAACCGCGCGACCCGCCACAACGGACCCGCAGTTCCCCACGGCCTCACAACCCCACGGCCCCCGGCGAAGCCGTCACCGCTTGCCCTTCTTCGGATCCAGCAACCCAGCCCGGCGCAGAGCGTCGGCCATCGCGCTGTTGGCCGGAGGAGGCGCCTGACGCGACCCACCCCCCTGGCCACCACGCCCGCTGCCCTGCTGCCGCTGCTGAGGCGGACGTCCGCCCCGCTGGCGCCGCTCGCCGCCGTCGCCCTGTCGGCCGCCCTGCGGCGCCGCCTCGTCGTCCAGCCGCAGCGTCAGCGAGATCCGCTTGCGCGGGATGTCCACGTCGAGGACCTTCACCTTGACGATGTCACCCGGCTTGACGACGTCCCGCGGGTCCTTGACGAACGTCTTCGACATCGCGGAGACGTGGACCAGGCCGTCCTGGTGGACGCCGACGTCGACGAACGCCCCGAAGGCGGCCACGTTCGTGACCACGCCCTCCAGGACCATCCCGCAGGACAGGTCGGAGATCTTCTCCACGCCCTCCTTGAAGGTGGCCGTCTTGAAGGCCGGACGCGGGTCGCGGCCCGGCTTCTCCAGCTCCTTGAGGATGTCGGTGACGGTCGGCAGACCGAAGGTGTCGTCCACGAACTCCGTCGGCCTCAGCGAGCGCAGCACCGCCGTGTTGCCGATGAGGGCGGCCACCTCCTGGCCGGAGGTCTTCACCATGCGCCGCACGACCGGGTACGCCTCCGGGTGCACGCTGGAGAAGTCCAGCGGGTCGTCGCCGCCGCGGATCCGCAGGAAGCCCGCGCACTGCTCGTACGCCTTCGGGCCCAGCCGGGACACGCTCTTCAGCTGGGACCGGGAGGTGAACGGGCCGTTGGCGTCGCGGTGCGCCACGATGTTCTCCGCGAGCCCCGAGGTGATGCCGGAGACCCGGGCGAGCAGCGGGGCGGAGGCGGTGTTCACGTCGACACCGACGCCGTTCACACAGTCCTCCACCACCGCGTCCAGCGAGCGCGACAGCTTCACCTCCGACAGGTCGTGCTGGTACTGGCCGACACCGATCGACTTCGGGTCGATCTTCACCAGTTCGGCCAGCGGGTCCTGCAGCCGGCGCGCGATGGAGACCGCGCCGCGCAGCGACACGTCCATGTCCGGCAGCTCCTGCGAGGCGAACGCCGACGCCGAGTACACGGACGCGCCCGCCTCGGACACCATCACCTTGGTGAGCTTCAACTCCGGGTGCTTGGTGATCAGTTCACCGGCGAGCTTGTCGGTCTCGCGGGACGCCGTGCCGTTACCGATCGCGACCAGCTCGACCGCGTGCTCCTTCGCCAGCCGGGCCAGCTTCGCCAGGGCCTCGTCCCACTTGTTGGCCGGGACGTGCGGGTAGATGACGTCGGTCGCCACCACCTTGCCGGTCGCGTCGACCACGGCCACCTTCACGCCCGTACGGAAGCCCGGGTCCAGACCCAGGGTGGCGCGCGTGCCGGCCGGGGCGGCGAGCAGTAGGTCGCGCAGGTTCGCCGCGAAGACCTGGACGGCCTCGTCCTCGGCCGCCGTCCGCAGCCGCAGCCTGAGGTCGATGCCGAGGTGCACGAGGACGCGGGTGCGCCAGGCCCAGCGGACCGTGTCCGTCAGCCACTTGTCGGCGGGGCGGCCGCGGTCGGCGATCCCGAAGCGGTGCGCCACGATGCCTTCGTACGAGGACGGGCCGTCGGTCGCCTCCTCCGGCTCCAGGACGAGGTCCAGCACCTCCTCCTTCTCGCCGCGCAGCATGGCGAGGATCCGGTGCGAGGGCAGCTCGGTGAACGGCTCGGCGAAGTCGAAGTAGTCGGCGAACTTGGCGCCCGCCTCCTCCTTGCCGTCACGCACCTTCGCGGCCAGCCGCCCGCGCACCCACATGCGCTCGCGCAGCTCGCCGATCAGGTCGGCGTCCTCCGAGAACCGCTCGGTGAGGATGGCCCGCGCGCCGTCGAGGGCCGCCTGCGGATCGGCGACGCCCTTGTCGGCGTCGACGAACGCGGCGGCGGCGGCGAGCGGCTCGACCGTCGCGTCGCCCAGCAGACCGTCGGCGAGCGGCTCCAGACCCGCCTCGCGGGCGATCTGCGCCTTCGTGCGCCGCTTCGGCTTGTAGGGGAGGTAGATGTCCTCCAGCCGCGCCTTCGTGTCGGCGCCGCGGATCTGCGCCTCCAGCTCGTCGGTGAGCTTGCCCTGCTCGCGCACCGACTCCAGGATCGCGGTCCGCCGCTCCTCCAGCTCCCGCAGATAGCGCAGCCGCTCCTCGATGGTGCGCAGCTGCGCATCATCGAGCATCTCGGTCGCTTCCTTGCGGTAGCGGGCGATGAAGGGCACCGTCGAGCCGCCGTCGAGCAGCTCGACCGCGGACTTCACCTGCCGCTCCCGTACGCCGAGTTCCTCGGCGATCCTGCCTTCGATGGACCCTACTTCGAGGGACCCGGGTGTCGTCACGATGCCGTACCGCCTTCTCCACTCAGGTTGCGCGGCAATTGTGGCAGGTGGCGACGACAGCGGGGGATCAGGGCGGCCTTCGGCGAGCCCGGGTGTCCTCCCGTTCCGCGCAGGTGGCGGGGGTCGCGGGCGGGGCGGGCATGGCAGAAAAGGTGGGAAGTCCGTCATTGCGGCCGTCGCCCGGCCCGCCAAGAATCGGGGGCATGGCGCACCGAACCGTTCTCGTCGTCCTCTTCGACGGCGTCCAGAGCCTGGACGTCACCGGCCCCGTGGAGGTCTTCGCGGGCGCCGAGAAGCACCGGCCGGGCAGCTACCGGATCCGTACGGCGTCCCTGGACGGCCGTCCGGTGCGCAGCTCCAGCGGGCTCACGCTCGTACCGGACCAGGCCCTGGCCCACGCGTTTGAGCCGCACACGCTGCTCGTGCCCGGCGGGGAGGGCACCCGGCGTCCCGACCCGCGGCTGGTCGACTGGCTGCGCGCGCACGGGCCGGACGCCGAGCGTCTCGTCTCCGTGTGCACCGGGGCGATCCTGCTCGCCGCGGCCGGACTGCTGGACGGCCGCCGCGCCACGACCCACTGGGCGTACTGCGACAAGCTCGCCCGGGACCACCCGGCCGTGACGGTCGACCCCGACCCGATCTACGTGCGCGACGGACACGTCTCCACCTCCGCCGGCGTCACCTCCGGCATCGACCTCGCCCTCGCGCTGGTCGAGGAGGACCTGGGCCGGGACGCCGCGCTCGGCATCGCCCGCCACCTGGTGGTCTTCCTGCGCCGGCCCGGCAACCAGGCCCAGTTCAGCGCCCAGCTCGCCGCCCAGACCGCACGCCGCGAGCCGCTGCGCGAGGTCCAGCAGTGGATCAGTGAGCATCCGGACGGCGACCTGAGCGTCGAGTCGCTCGCCGCCCGCGCCCGGCTCTCACCCCGCCACTTCGCGCGCGCCTTCCAGGCCGAGACCGGCACGACCCCCGGCCGCTACGTGGACCGGGTCCGCCTCGAACACGCCCGCCGCCTCCTGGAGGACACGGCCGACGGCGTCGAACAGATCTCCCGCGCCAGCGGCTACGGCACCCCCGAGGCCATGCGCCGGGCCTTCGTCCGAGCCCTCGGCACGGCCCCGGCCGAATACCGCCGCCGCTTCCACCCCGCTCCCTCGCGCTGACGCTCGCCCCGTGAAGCGAACGATTCCCATGACTCGAAACGACTCGCAACGACTCGAAACGACTCGGAATGACTCGAAAGGGAAAGCCGATGCACATCGCCTGTGTCGTCTACGACCGTTTCACCGCCCTCGATGTCGTGGGGCCGTACGAGGTGCTCTGCCGGATTCCGGACGTGCGGGTCGACTTCGTCGCCGAGCGGCCCGGGCCCGTGCGCACCGAGACGGGATTCCTCGCCGTCACCGCCGACAAGGCCCTGGACGAGGTGCCGCACCCCGATCTCGTCGTGGTCGCCGGCGGTCCCGGCACGTTCGAGCAGCTGGAGAACCAGGTCCTGCTGGAGTGGCTGCGCGCCGCCGACGCGACGAGCACCTGGACCACCTCCGTGTGCTCCGGCTCGCTGCTGCTGGCCGCCGCCGGACTGCTCAGGGGCCGCCGCGCCACCAGCCACTGGGCCGCCCGCGACCTGCTGCGCGAGTACGGCGCCGAGCCGACCGGCGAACGGGTCGTCACCGACGGCAAGTACGTCACCGCCGCCGGCGTCTCCTCCGGCATCGACATGGGCCTCGCCCTGGTCGGCCGGATCGCCGGCGACGAGCACGCCCAGGCCGTACAGCTGCTGACCGAGTACGACCCGCAGCCGCCCTACGACGCCGGGTCCCCGCAGAAGGCGCCCGCGCACCTCGTCGAGGAGTTCCGCACGAACAACCGCTTCACTCTGGTGCAGCCACGTTCCAGGTGAACCGCGGCTGCCTGCGCTCCAGGAACGCGGCGACCCCCTCCGCCGTGTCTGCGCTGCCGCGCGCCTGCTCCGTCCAGTGCGCGTCGCGGTCGGTGCGCCCGTTCGCGAACTCCTTCGCCGCGGCCTGCGTCAGCTGCGAGCGGGAGACCAGGATCCGGGTGAACTCGGCGACCCGCTTGCCGAGTTCGCCCTCCGGCAGCACCTCGTCGACCAGCCCCGTGCGCAGCGCCCGCGCCGAGTCGATCAACTCCCCGGAGAACAACAGGTACTTGGCGGTCGCCGGACCGACCAGCGCGGCCAGTCGACGGGTGGAGGAGGACGGGTAGACGATCCCGAGCTTCGCCGGGGTCACCCCGAACAGCGCCCCCTCCTCGGCGAACCGCAGATCGCAGGCCGCGGCCAGCTGCGAGCCGCCGCCCACGCAGTGCCCCCGGACCGCCGCCAGCGTCGGCTTCGGGAACGCGGCCAGCGCCTCCTCCGCCTCCACCGCGAGCCGCTGCGCCTCCTCCGGCGAGCCCCGCAGGGTGGAGATGTCCGCGCCGGCGCAGAACGTGGCGCCCTCCCCGGTGAGGACCAGCGCCCGTACATCGGAGGCCGCGGCCAGCTCGTCGAGCAACGGCGGCAGTGAGCGCCACATGGCCGCCGTCATGGCGTTGCGCTTGGCCGGGTGGTGGACGACGACGGTGGCGACCGCGTCGGTCACCGAGTGCAGCAGCTGGGGCTCCATGCCCGGATGCTATCCGCCGTACAACCCGAAGAGTTCGCGAAGGCAGCCCGACCAGGACAGGAGCAGTCCCACAACTGACCATGTCATACGCCAACGGTCAGAACCGCTCGATAACAGCTGACTTGTGTTCAGTCAGGCGGAGTGGAGCATGTCGTTACCAACACTCGACGTGTGGTGACAATCGAGCGCGAGGGTGGCGACCGGACGATGGAGAACCACGGGCGCGGGTACGACCCGCGCCCCCAGGGGGGCGACCGGCGGACGCCTGACCCACTGCCGTACGAGGGGGTCTGGCGGTTCACCGCCGCCGCCGTCGACGCCTCGGTCCCGCAGGCGCGACACGCCGTACGGGATCTGCTCCTGCGCCAGGGCGTGCCGGTCTCGGACGACCTGGTGCACGGACTGCTGCTGATCGTCTCCGAACTGGTCACCAACGCGGTCAAGCACGCGGCGCTGCTGTCGCCGATGCTCGCCGTGGAGGTGGCTGTCGGGGCCGAGTGGGTGCGGGTGTCGGTGGAGGACAACCATCCCTACCGCCCGACCGCCCTGGAGGCCGATCACGGCCAGACGGGCGGCCGGGGCCTGCTCCTGGTCCGGGAGGTGGCCCGCGAGGCGGGCGGGGCCGTCGACGTGGAGCACACGTCGAGCGGCGGCAAGGTGATCTGGGCCGCCCTGCCGCTCAAACCCGTACGGTTCGTGTGAACCGTCGGACCCGTACCGCTCGCGTGAGTCTTCTCACCAGCCCGCGGACGGGCCCGTCAGCTCCCTGACCGCCGGGCGGGCCGCGTCCAGGACGGTCATGAACCAGGCCGAGAAGGTGTCCCTCGCGTGCCGCTGAGCCAGCTCGGCCGGGGTCACGAAGGCGGTCGCCCCGACCTCCTGCGCGTCCGGCGCGAGGGGGGCCTGCACCATGCCGACGAACAGGTGGTTGTACTCCTGCTCGACCAGGCCCGAGGCCGGGTCCGGGTGGTTGTAGCGGACCGTGCCCGCCTCGGCGAGCAGCGACGGGGAGACGCCCAGCTCCTCGTACGTCCGCCGGGCCGCCGCCGCGAAGGGCGCCTCACCGGGGTAGGGGTGGCCGCAGCAGGTGTTGGACCACACACCGGGGGAGTGGTACTTGCCGAGCGCCCGCTGCTGGAGCAGCAGCCGGCCGCGCTCGTCGAAGAGGAACACGGAGAAGGCCCGGTGCAGCTGCCCCGGCGGCTGATGGGCGGCGAGCTTCTCCGCCGTGCCGATCGTCACACCCTTCTCGTCGACGAGTTCCAGCAAGATCGCGTCCGCGGTGCCGTTCGACGAGCTGTGCGTCTCGGTGGCAGGTGTGATCGGCATACCCATCCTTCGCCTCGGTCTTCGCACCCCAAGTCTGCCGTACGAATCCGGCACTCCCGGCACTTCCCGGCACGGGCCACGCCGGAAGAGGAACCCGCGGGACGATCGTGCCCGGCCGGTGGTGCCGGGAACCTGGCGAGGGGTCTCGAACACCAGGACGCAAGGGTGACCGGGCGCCGTCGCGCTCCGGCCGCGACGAGGGCCGGCGAGGGCAGGTGAAGGCCGACGAAGGCCGGGAACGGCCTCACGCCGTCAGTGGCACAGCCGCGCCTCGTGCTCCGCGTGCCCGCCCGGCTCCAGCTGGAAGGTGCAGTGCTCCACGTCGAAGTGGTGGCCCAGGCAGCCCTGCAGCTCGTGCAGCATCTTCTCGTGGCCGATGGCGTTCAGCACGTCCGAGCGGACCACCACGTGCGCGGAGAGCACGGGCATCCCGGAGGTGATCGTCCAGGCATGCAGGTCGTGGACGTCCTCGACGCCGTCCAGCGCCAGGATGTGGGAACGCACCTCCGCCATGTCGACGTCCTTGGGGGCCGCCTCCAGCAGCACGTCGAGGGTCTCGCGCAGCAGCTTCAGCGTACGAGGGACGATCATCACGCCGATGAGCAGCGAGGCGATCGGGTCGGCGGCCTGCCAGCCCGTGGTCAGGATCACGGCCGCCGAGACCATCACGGCCACCGAGCCCAGCGCGTCCGCGGCCACCTCCAGGAACGCTCCCCGGACGTTCAGGCTCTCCTGTTGACCCTTCATGAGCAGCATGAGCGAGATCATGTTCGCGACCAGACCGATCGCGCCGAACACGATCATCACGCCGCCCGCGGTGTCGGCCGGCGTGAAGAACCGCTGGATCGCCTCGTACAGGACGTAGCCGCCGACGCCGAGCAGCAGCAGACAGTTGGCGAGCGCCGCCAGGATCTCCGCGCGGGCGAGGCCGAAGGTGCGGTGAGCGCTCGGCGGGCGGCCCGCGAAGTGGATGGCGAGCAGTGCCATGCCCAGGCCCAGGGCGTCCGTGGCCATGTGCGCCGCGTCCGCGATGAGCGCGAGTGAATCCGCGAGCACACCGCCGACGACCTCGACCACCATCACGAAGAGCGTGATCGCCAGCGCACCGCGCAGCCGCCCGCGGTACGCCGCTGCCGCCGTCCCGGTGGCCGGGGCGTGCGCGTGCGCGTGCCCGTGGTCGTGCCCAACCCCCATGAGACGCACCCTCCTGTGTTCCGCCCGGGCTCACAGTGAACTACGGGTGGGGGGTACCCGGCAACGCGGCACTGAACACCGTTGTCATGTGCTCTGACCTGCGGAAACGAACCGCAGGTCAGGGTGGTGTCGAATCACTGGCCGTGGTGCAGCCGCCAGCCCCGCCAGGCGGAGTCGACCATCTCGGGCACGGTGCGCCGGGCCCGCCAGCCCAGTTCCTCGGCGGCCCGTGCGGCCGAGGCGACCGCGCGCGGGGCGTCGCCGGGGCGGCGGCCCTCGACGACGGGCGCGCGCCGGTCGCCGGTGACCTCGCCGATGACCGAGATCAGTTCGCGGACCGAAACGCCCTCACCGCGCCCGATGTTCACGGTCAGGTCGCCGGCCGGGCCCGCCCCGGCGAGCCGCCGGGCCGCCGCGAGGTGCGCCTCGGCCAGATCGGCCACGTGGATGTAGTCCCGGACACAGGTGCCGTCCGGGGTGGGGTAGTCGTCGCCGAAGATCCGCGGGGCCTCGTCGCGGGTGAGCCGGTCGAAGACCATGGGGACGATGTTGAAGACGCCCGTGTCGGCCAGCTCGGGGGCGGCCGCGCCCGCCACGTTGAAGTAGCGCAGGCACACCGTCGCGATGCCGTGCGCCCGGCCCGCCGCCCGGACGAGCCACTCACCGGTGAGCTTGGTCTCGCCGTACGGGTTCACCGGGGCGCACGGGGTGTCCTCTGTGATCAGGTCCACATCCGGGTTGCCGTAGACCGCCGCCGACGAGGAGAACAGGAACCGCTCGATCCCGGCCTCGGCGACCGCGTCCAGGAGCGTGCCGAGACCGCCCACGTTCTCCCGGTAGTAATAGGTGGGGCGGTCCACCGACTCGGCGACCTGCTTGCGGGCCGCGAGATGCACCACACCGGTCACCTCGTGCTCGGCGAAGACCCGCCTCAGCAGGTCCGCGTCCATCGTGGAACCCGTGACGAGCGGCACGTTTGCCGGGAGCCGCGCGGGCACTCCGGCCGACAGGTCGTCCAGCGCCACGACGCGCTCCCCGTCGGCCGCCATGGCCCGCGCCACATGCGCCCCGATGTATCCGGCACCGCCGGTGATCAGCCAAGTCATGGTCGCCCACCCTATGCCGACGGCTCACCGGGCCCAGCGGTGTCCCGGATGCCCGGTCCCGGTGGATACGCGGGCCGTGGTTTGTGGGGCGGACCCTTGATCACCCATGATGATCGCGGCAAAGGCCAGTACAGACCGTGTCGACCTGTCCGTGAACGGTCGGTGAACACAATCTTCCGGTCATCCGATAGCCTCTGCCGACAATGCCGCCCGGCTGTCACGGACAAGCGGCGCACCCAGCACGCAGACGACCGGCGCAGGCGCGTCGGCACCCAGGGAGTGAGTTCGGTTGTCGACCGCCATCGTGACCGGTCAGCCGGTCCCCGGATCGTCGCTCGAAGGCGATCTGCGGTCCCTCGGCTTCGAGGTGCGGGTGGCCGCGGACGCCGCCGACACCGAGATGCTCCTCGCCGCCGTCCCGGCGGACCAGCGGGTGGCCCTCGTCGACTCCCGCTTCGTCGGGCACCCGCACGCGCTGCGCCTCGGCCTGACCGACCCCCGCTTCCCGCTCGCCGCGGTCACCGGCGCCGTGACCGCGCAGCCGGCCGGCCGTGAGGCCCTGGCCCGGGCGATGGCGCGGGAGGCCTCGGCCGGCGGCGGTACGGCGGTCGCCGTCGACAGCCTCGCCGACCGGATCGTCACCGCCCTCGGCGCCGACGGCGCCGAGGTGCACCGCCCCGAGCTCGGCAGCCTCGTCGCCGCCGTCCCCGCCGACCCGCAGGGCCGCAACGAGGCACGGCAGGCCGTGGACGCCGTCGACGACGAGGCCGTACGTCTGAAGTCGGCCGTGAAGGCCCGCGACGGCTTCTTCACCACGTTCTTCATCAGCCCGTACTCGCGCTATCTCGCCCGCTGGTGCGCGCGCCGCGGTCTGACCCCGAACCAGGTCACCACGGCCTCGCTGCTCACCGCGCTGATCGCGGCCGGCTGCGCGGCCACCGGCACCCGGCCCGGCTTCGTCGCCGCCGGTGTGCTGCTGATCTTCTCGTTCGTCCTGGACTGCACCGACGGCCAGCTCGCCCGCTACTCCCTGCAGTACTCCACGCTGGGCGCCTGGCTCGACGCGACCTTCGACCGGGCCAAGGAGTACGCGTACTACGCGGGCCTCGCGCTCGGCGCGGCGCGCGGCGGCGACGACGTATGGGCCCTCGCGCTCGGCGCGATGATCCTGCAGACCTGCCGGCACGTGGTGGATTTCTCCTTCAACGAGGCGAACGTCGGGGATCCCGACGCCACCGCCAACACCAGCCCCACCGCGGCCCTGTCCGGCAAGCTCGACAGCGTCGGCTGGACGGTCTGGGCGCGCCGGATGATAGTCCTGCCCATCGGCGAACGATGGGCCATGATCGCCGTCCTGACGGCGGTGACGACTCCCCGGATCACCCTCTACGCGCTGCTCGTCGGCTGCGCCCTCGCTGCGACATACACCACAGCGGGACGCGTGCTGCGGTCCCTGACCCGCAGGGCCCGGCGGACCGACCGGGCCGCGCTGGCGCTGGCGGACCTCGCCGACTCCGGCCCGCTCGCCCAGGGCCTCGCCCGTGTCCTGGACAGGGGCCTGCCCGGCTTCGCGGTCCCCGCCGTCGCCCTGCTCGGCGGCGCCGCCGTGGTGACCGCTTCCGCGCTCACCGGCTTCGGCGGGGTGCTGCCTGCCGCCGCGGCCGCCGTGTACGTCCTGACCTCGGCGCTTGCCGTCGCCCGCCCGCTCAAGGGCGCCCTCGACTGGCTGGTCCCGCCCTTCTTCCGGGCCGCCGAATACGGCACCGTGCTCGCCCTCGCGGTTGAAGCGGGGGTGAACGGAGCGCTTCCCGCGGCTTTCGGCCTGGTGGCCGCCGTCGCCTACCATCACTACGACACGGTGTACCGCATCCGCGGCAACGCCGGAGCGCCACCGGCCTGGCTGGTGCGCGCGATCGGGGGGCAGGAGGGGCGCACGCTGCTCGTCACGGTGCTCGCCGCGCTGCTCACCCCTGCGCAGTTCAAGGGCGCGCTCACGGTCCTCGCCGTGGCCGTCGCCCTCGTGGTGCTCGTCGAGAGCATCCGGTTCTGGGTGACCGCCCACAAGGGTGGCGCGCCCGCCGTACACGATGAAGGAGAACCCGCATGATCGGCCTCGTGCTGGCGGCCGGCGCCGGAAGACGCCTGCGCCCCTACACCGACAGCCTTCCCAAGGCTCTGGTGCCGGTGGGCCCCGCGGGTATAGAGGACTCGATCACGGTGCTCGACCTCACACTGGGCAACTTCGCCGAGATCGGCCTGACCGAGGTCGCGGTCATCGTCGGCTACCGCAAGGAGGCCGTGTACGAGCGCAAGGCGGCACTGGAGGCGAAGTACGGCCTCCAGCTCACCCTCATCGACAACGACAAGGCCGAGGAGTGGAACAACGCCTACTCCCTGTGGTGCGGCCGTGACGCCCTCAAGGACGGTGTGATCCTCGCCAACGGCGACACCGTGCACCCGGTCTCCGTCGAGAAGACGCTGCTCGCCGCCCGCGGCGACGGCAAGAAGATCATCCTCGCCCTCGACACGGTGAAGTCGCTGGCCGACGAGGAGATGAAGGTCGTCGTCCACCCCGAGAAGGGCATGACGAAGATCACCAAGCTGATGGACCCCGCCGAGGCCACCGGCGAGTACATCGGCGTCACCCTCATCGAGGGCGACGCCGCCCCCGAACTGGCCGACGCGCTGAAGACCGTGTGGCAGACCGACCCGCAGCAGTTCTACGAGCACGGCTACCAGGAGCTCGTCAACCGCGGCTTCCGGATCGACACGGCGCCGATCGGCGACGTCCGGTGGGTCGAGATCGACAACCACGACGATCTCGCCAGGGGACGGGAGATCGCGTGCCAGTACTGACCCGGCTCATCCCGTCGCCGGTCGTCGTGGACATCCGCCCGGGTGCCCTCGACGACCTGGCCTCCGTACTCGCCGACCAGCGCATCTCGCACTCCGGCCGGCTCGCCGTCGCGGTCAGCGGCGGCTCCGGCGCACAGCTGGCGCAGCGCGTCGCCCCCTCGCTGCCCGGCGCCAGCTGGTACGAGGTCGGCGGCGGCACCCTCGACGACGCCGTCCGGCTGGCCGGCGACATCAAGGCCGGCCGCTAC
This sequence comes from Streptomyces sp. NPDC054794, assembly GCF_053611585.1. NCBI lineage: Bacteria > Bacillati > Actinomycetota > Actinomycetes > Kitasatosporales > Streptomycetaceae > Streptomyces > Streptomyces sp. NPDC054794. Next base: position 68,984 of record NZ_JBSHAQ010000012.1, read on the forward strand.
GACGCGGTCGTGGGCCTCGGCGGCGGCAAGATCATCGACTGCGCCAAGTTCGCGGCGGCCCGGGTGGGCCTCCCGCTGGTCGCCGTGCCGACGAACCTCGCGCACGACGGCCTGTGCTCGCCGGTCGCGACCCTCGACAACGACGCGGGCCGCGGCTCCTACGGTGTGCCGAACCCGATCGCGGTCGTGATCGACCTGGACGTGATCCGTCAGGCGCCGGCCCGGTTCGTGCGCGCCGGGATCGGTGACGCCGTCTCCAACATCAACTCGATCGCGGACTGGGAGCTGTCCAACCGCGTCACCGGCGAGAAGATCGACGGCCTCGCCTCCGCCATGGCCCGCCAGGCGGGCGAGGCGGTGCTGCGCCACCCCGGCGGCATCGGGGACAGCGACTTCCTCCAGGTGCTCGCCGAGGCGCTGGTCCTCACCGGCATCGCGATGTCGATCTCGGGCGACTCCCGGCCCGCCTCGGGCTCTTGTCACGAGATCAACCACGCCTTCGACCTGCTCTTCCCCAAGCGCGCCGCGAGCCACGGCGAGCAGTGCGGCCTGGGGGCGGCCTTCGCGATGTACCTGCGCGGGGCCCACGAGGAGTCGGTGTACATGGCCGAGGTCCTGCGCCGGCACGGGCTGCCCGTGCTGCCGGAGGAGATCGGCTTCACCGTCGACGAGTTCGTCCGGGTCGTCGAGTTCGCCCCGGAGACCCGGCCCGGCCGCTACACGATCCTCGAACACCTCGACCTCAAGACCCACCAGATCAAGGACATCTACGTCGACTATGTCAAGGCCATCGGTAGCTGAACTCCGTCCGGTCGTCCACCCCGCGGGGGTGAAGGACCGGCGCAGCGGTGAGCACTGGGCGGGACGCCTCTACATGCGCGAGGTGTCCCTGCGCGTCGACCGCTATCTGGTGAACACCAGGGTCACGCCCAACCAGCTCACGTACCTGATGACCGTCTGTGGTGTGCTCGCGGCCCCGGCCCTGCTGGTGCCGGGGATCGCGGGCGCCGTGCTCGGCGTGGTCGCCACCCAGTTGTACCTGCTGCTGGACTGCGTCGACGGCGAGATCGCCCGCTGGAAGAAGCAGTACTCGCTCGGCGGGGTCTACCTGGACCGGGTCGGCGCCTATCTGACCGACGCGGCCGTCCTGGTCGGCCTCGGCCTGCGCGCCGCCGACCTGTGGGGGAGCGGGCGCGTCGACTGGCTGTGGGCCTTCCTCGGCACCCTCGCCGCGCTCGGCGCGATCCTGATCAAGGCCGAGACCGACCTGGTCGGCGTCGCCCGGCACCAGGCCGGCCTGGAGCCGGTCAAGGAGGCGGCGTCAGAGCCGCGTTCGTCCGGCATGGCACTGGCCCGCCGGGCCGCCGCGGCCCTCAAGTTCCACCGGCTGATCCTCGGCATCGAGGCCTCCCTGCTGATCCTGCTCCTCGCCATCGCGGACCAGATCAGGGGCGACCTGTTCTTCACCCGGCTCGGCACCGCCGTGCTCGCCGGGATCGCCCTGCTGCAGACCGTGCTGCACCTGGTGTCCATCCTCGCGTCGAGCAGGCTGAGGTGAGCGCCGTGGACACCTCGGCCCCGCTGAAGGTCGGCGCGGTGATCATCACCATGGGCAACCGCCCCGACGAGCTCAGGGCACTGCTCGACTCGGTCGCCAAGCAGGACGGCGACCGGGTCCAGGTGGTCGTCGTCGGCAACGGCTCGCCGGTCCCGGACGTCCCCGAGGGCGTCCGGACGCTGGAGCTGCCCGAGAACCTGGGCATTCCCGGCGGCCGCAACGTCGGCACGGAGGCGTTCGGACCCAGCGGCCGCGACGTCGACATATTGCTGTTCCTCGACGACGACGGCCTCCTTGCCACGCACGACACCGCCGAACTGTGCCGGCAGGCCTTCGCCGCCGACCCGGACCTCGGCATCATCAGTTTCCGCATCGCCGACCCGGACACCGGCGTCACCCAGCGCCGGCACGTGCCGCGGCTGCGCGCCGCCGACCCGATGCGCTCCTCCCGGGTCACCACCTTCCTCGGCGGCGCCAACGCGGTGCGTACCCGGGTCTTCGCCGAAGTCGGCGGTCTGCCCGACGAGTTCTTCTACGCGCACGAGGAGACCGACCTGGCCTGGCGGGCCCTCGACGCCGGCTGGATGATCGACTACCGGTCCGACATGGTGCTCTACCACCCGACGACCGCGCCCTCCCGGCACGCGGTGTACCACCGCATGGTCGCCCGCAACCGCGTCTGGCTGGCCCGCCGCAACCTCCCCGCGCTCCTGGTCCCCGTCTACCTCGGGGTCTGGATGCTGCTCACCCTGTTGCGCCGCCCCTCCCGGCCGGCCCTGAAGGCATGGTTCGGCGGTTTCCGGGAAGGCTGGGCCGGACCGTGCGGTCCACGCAGGCCCATGAAGTGGCGTACGGTGTGGCGGCTGACCCGACTGGGCCGGCCCCCCGTCATCTGACAAGCTCGTCCATGGGACGCCGCGCATGACGAAGCGGCCTCCGGGCGAACCGAAGACGACGAAGACGACCTCGAAGACGAAAGTTTCCACCCGTGAGTGAGACCACCCATGACGTCGGAGTCGCGGTGACCGCGGCTCCGTCGCCCGACGAGGGACTGACGGCGACCCAGCTCGCCGCCAAGTACGGGCTCGCCGTGAGCGGCGCCCGGCCCTCGCTCGGCGAGTACGTCCGTCAGCTGTGGGGTCGGCGGCACTTCATCCTCGCCTTCTCCCAGGCGAAGCTGACCGCCCAGTACAGCCAGGCCAAGCTCGGCCAGTTGTGGCAGGTGGCCACACCGCTGCTGAACGCCGGCGTGTACTACTTCGTCTTCGGCGTCATCCTGCACGCGAGCCGGGGCATGTCGCAGGACATCTACATCCCGTTCCTGGTCACGGGTGTGTTCGTGTTCACCTTCAGCCAGAGCTCGATCATGTCCGGCGTGCGCGCGATCTCCGGGAACCTCGGCCTGGTGCGGGCGCTGCACTTCCCGCGCGCCTCGCTGCCCATCTCCTTCGCGCTCCAGCAGCTCCAGCAGCTGCTCTTCTCGATGATCGTGCTGTTCGTCGTCGCGATCGGCTTCGGCAGCTACCCGAGCCTGTCCTGGCTGCTGATCCTGCCGATCCTGGCGCTGCAGTTCCTCTTCAACACGGGGCTCGCGCTGGCCGTGGCCCGGATGGGCGCCAAGACCCCGGACCTCGCCCAGCTGATGCCGTTCATCCTGCGTACCTGGATGTACATGTCCGGCGTGATGTTCTCGATCAACCACATGATGGCCGGCCGCCCGGAGTGGGTGGTCCGCGCGATGGAGGTCAACCCGGCCGCCGTCTTCATGGACCTGATGCGCTTCGCGCTCATCGACGGCTACGGCGCCTCGAACCTCCCGCCGCACGTGTGGGCCATCGCCCTCTTCTGGGCCGTGGCCGTCTTCGCCGGCGGCTTCGTGTACTTCTGGAAGGCGGAGGAGCGGTACGGCCGTGGCTGAACAGAACGACAACAACGGGGCGAAGATCCCCACCGTCATCTCGGACGAGCTGCACATCGTCTACCGCGTGCACGGCGCCAAGACCGGCAAGGGCAGCGCCACCGCCGCGCTCAGCCGCATACTCAAGCGGGGGGAGGAGCGGGGCGTGCGCAAGGTGCACGCCGTGCGCGGTGTCTCCTTCGTCGCCTACCGGGGCGAGGCCATCGGCCTGATCGGCTCCAACGGCTCCGGCAAGTCCACCCTGCTGCGTGCCATCGCCGGCCTGCTGCCCGCCGAGAAGGGCAAGGTCTTCACCGACGGCCAGCCCTCGCTGCTCGGCGTCAACGCGGCCCTCATGAACGACCTCACGGGCGAGCGGAACATCATCCTGGGCGGGCTCGCGATGGGCATGTCCCGGGAGCAGGTCAGGGAGCGCTATCAGGACATCGTCGACTTCTCGGGCATCAACGAGAAGGGCGACTTCATCACCCTGCCGATGCGCACCTACTCCTCCGGAATGGCGGCCCGTCTCCGCTTCTCCATCGCCGCCGCCAAGGACCACGACGTCCTCATGATCGACGAGGCGCTGGCCACCGGTGACCGCAAGTTCCAGAAGCGCTCCGAGGAACGCATCCGGGAGCTGCGCAAGGAAGCCGGCACCGTGTTTCTGGTCAGTCACAACAACAAGTCCATCCGCGACACCTGCAACCGCGTCCTGTGGCTGGAGCGCGGTGAGCTGCGCATGGACGGCCCGACCGACGAGGTGCTCAAGGAGTACGAGAAGTTCACGGGCAAGTAGCCCGCAGTGCCGAGGGCCCCGCCGGAACCTTTCCGGCGGGGCCCGCGTCTGCAAAGGAAGCGTCAACTCGGTCTGGGCTTAGGAATCTTGACACCAATCGGTGTGTTGTTGTGATGTGCAGGACACCCCGACGGACCTCGCTGCGTTGTACAACGTAAGCTGTACCGGTCCCCGAAAGCGGCAAGTAGGGCCATAATGCGCGACACCCGCACCCGGGCCGCCCCACGGACGGCCGGGCGGCGTGTCCGAAATAGTGTGTATCGGATCGGCAGTGTAGAACGGGAGATGTGACGGCAATGGCTACGGAAACTCCCCAGCTCAACGCAGCATGTGCCGTCCTCGCCGCGGGCAGCGTGCGGTGACGCGAACGCACCCCGCGCCCTCCGGTGATCCGGAGCGCGGCACGCTGGACAAGGCCGCGGACGAGAACTTCCCGGTGGCCCCGTTCTTCCTGCCCAAGGCATGGCGCGACGACCTCATGGCGGTGTACGGCTTCGCCCGCCTCGTCGACGACATCGGTGACGGCGATCTGGCCCCGGGCGGCGCCGACGCCGACCTGCTCGGCGTGTCGCCCGCCGAGGCCGAGGACCGGCTCGCGCTGCTCGACGCCTTCGAGGCCGATCTGCACCGCGTGTTCGACTCCACCCCGCAGCACCCGATCCTGGGCCGCCTCCAGCCCACCGTCGAGCGCCACTCGCTCACCCCCGAACCCTTCCTCGGTCTGATCGCCGCCAACCGCCAGGACCAGCGCGTCTCCCGGTACGAGACCTACGAGGACCTCCTCGCCTACTGCGAGCTGTCGGCCAACCCCGTCGGCCGCCTCGTCCTCGCCGTCACCGGCACCACGACCCCCGAGCGGGTCCGGCGCTCCGACTCGATCTGCACGGCACTGCAGATCGTGGAACACCTCCAGGACGTCGCCGAGGACCTCGGCCGCGACCGGATCTACCTGCCCGCCACGGACATGAAGCGCTTTCACGTCCAGGAGGCGGATCTCGCCGCGGAAACCACGAGCGCATCGGTGCGCGCCCTGGTTGCATACGAAGCGCAACGCGCCGGCGATCTGCTGAATGAAGGCGCCCCCCTGGTGGGTAGCGTCCACGGCAGATTGAGGCTGCTGCTCGCGGGGTTCGTGGCGGGGGGAAGGGCGGCGATCCACGCGATCGTCGCCGCTGATTACGACGTACTTCCCGGCCCGCCCAAGCCCGGCAAGGTCCAGCTGCTGCGCGAGGTGGGCGTGATTCTGCGAGGAGAGGGGTGATCCGGACCGTGGACTCAGCACACGTGTCCGCACCGGTACTCGCCGCCTACAGCTACTGCGAGGCCGTCACCGGGCAGCAGGCCCGTAACTTCGCGTACGGCATCAGGTTGCTGCCGACGCCGAAGCGCCGCGCGATGTCGGCGCTGTATGCGTTTTCCCGGCGCGTCGACGACATCGGCGACGGCGCGCTGGCCAACGATGTCAAGGTCGCGCGGCTGGAGGACACCCGGTCGCTGCTCGGCCGGATCCGCGAGGACGCGGTCGGCGAGGACGACACCGACCCGGTCGCCGTGGCCCTGGCGCACGCCTCCCGGGCGTTCCCGATCCCGCTCGGCGGCCTGGACGAACTCATCGACGGCGTCCAGATGGACGTACGCGGCGAGACGTACGAGACCTGGGACGACCTGAAGGCCTACTGCCGCTGTGTGGCCGGCGCCATCGGCCGCCTGTCCCTCGGCGTGTTCGGTACGGAACCGGGGGCGCACGGCGCCGAGCGCGCACCCGAGTACGCCGACACGCTCGGGCTCGCGCTGCAGCTGACCAACATCCTCAGGGACGTCCGCGAGGACGCCGAGGGCGGGCGCACCTACCTGCCCGCGGACGATCTCGCGAAGTTCGGCTGCTCGGCCGGGTTCAACGGGCCGACCCCACCGGAGGGCTCCGACTTCGCGGGCCTCGTGCACTTCGAAGTGCGGCGGGCCCGCGCCCTTTTCGCCGAGGGCTACCGGCTGCTCCCCATGCTCGACCGGCGCAGCGGCGCCTGTGTCGCCGCCATGGCCGGCATCTACCGCCGCCTGCTCGACCGCATCGAGCGGGAGCCGGAGGCCGTGCTGCGCGGCCGGGTCTCGCTGCCCGGGCGCGAGAAGGCGTACGTCGCCGTGCGCGGACTGTCCGGGCTGGACACGCGTCGGCACGCCTCGCGGCGGACCGTCAGGAGGCGCGCCTGATGGACAGTCCGGTTCCAGGTGACTCCACCGGAGAAAAGCGGCACGCAACCCTCCGGTGCGGCGCGGCGTCCCTGACTGCGACAGCCTGCCGTGCAGTGTTCAACCAGCACGGCGGGCCCGCACGGAAGGACGCACGATGACCGACGGCACGCGGCAGGACGCGCCGCAGGCGGACGATCCGGAACACGCCGGGCGCACCGCTGTCGTGGTCGGCGGCGGACTCGCCGGGACCACCGCCGCGCTCGCCCTCGCGGACGCGGGCGTCCGGGTCACCCTGCTCGAAGGCAGGCCGCGCCTGGGCGGGCTGGCCTTCTCCTTCCAACGCGGCGACCTGACCGTCGACAACGGCCAGCACGTGTACCTGCGCTGCTGCACCGCCTACCGCTGGTTCCTCGACCGGGTCGACGGCACGGCGCTGGCGCCACTGCAGGATCGTCTCGACGTGCCCGTTCTCGACGTTTCCAAGCCCGCGGGCCGACGCCTCGGCAGGCTGCGGCGCGATCCGCTGCCCGTACCCCTGCACCTGGGCCGGAGCCTGGCCGCCTACCCGCACCTGTCGCTCGCCGAGCGGGCCAGGGTGGGGCGTGCCGCGCTCGCGCTCAAGGGGCTCGACCTCGCCGATCCGACCCTGGACACCCAGGACTTCGGCAGCTGGCTGGCCGGACACGGCCAGTCGGCGCGTGCCGTCGAGGCCCTGTGGGACCTGGTCGGGGTCGCCACCCTCAACGCGGTCGCGGGCGACGCCTCGCTGGGGCTCGCCGCGATGGTGTTCAAGACCGGTCTGCTGTCCGACCCGGGCGCGGCCGACATCGGCTGGGCGCGCGTCCCGCTGGGTGAACTGCATGACCGGCTGGCCCGCAAGGCGCTCGACTCCGCGGGCGTGCGTACCGGGGTCCGTACACGCGTCACCTCCATCTCTACCAACGAAAACGGAAGTTGGAGCGTTCAGGTTCCCGGCGAGACACTCGTGGCCGACGTGGTCGTGCTCGCCGTACCGCAGCGCGAGGCCCACGAACTGCTGCCGCCCGGCGCCCTCGACGCCCCCCAGAACCTGCTGGCGATCGACACCGCGCCGATCCTCAACGTCCATGTCGTCTACGACCGCAAGGTGCTCGCCAAGCCGTTCTTCGCGGCCCTCGGCACCCCGGTGCAGTGGGTCTTCGACCGCACCGAGGCGTCCGGGCTGCGCGCGGGCCAGTACCTCGCCCTGTCCCAGTCCGCCGCGCAGGACGAGATCGACGAGCCGGTCGCCGTGCTGCGGGAGCGCTATCTGCCCGAGCTGGAGCGATTGCTGCCCGCCGCGCGCGGCGCGCAGGTGCGGGACTTCTTCGTCACCCGGGAGCGCACGGCCACGTTCGCCCCCACCCCCGGCGTCGGGCGGCTGCGGCCCGGCGCCCGTACCAAGGCCCCCGGCCTCTACCTGGCCGGAGCGTGGACCGCCACAGGGTGGCCCGCGACCATGGAGAGTGCGGTCCGCAGTGGAGTGAGCGCGGCCGACGCCGCGCTGAGCACCCTGGGACGGCCCCGCCCCAGCCACCTCTTCGACTTCGAGGAGGCGGCGTGATGCTCGACCGGCACACGGCAGGCCCCCGCACCCCCGGTACCGCAACAAGAGGAGAGACTGTGCCCACTGTGCCCCCGGCCTCGACGCCCGCGCGGAGGACCGCGGTGGACGTGACCGCGCTCCTGGAGCGCGGCCGGACCCTGGCCACACCGGTACTGCGGGCGGCCGTCGACCGCCTGGCACCTCCCATGGACACGGTCGCCGCCTACCACTTCGGCTGGATCGACGCCCAGGGCAATCCCGCGGACGGCGACGGCGGCAAGGCCGTGCGCCCCGCGCTCGCCGTGCTCTCCGCCGAGGTCACCGGCGCCGCGCCCGAGGTCGGCATCCCCGGCGCGGTCGCCGTCGAGCTGGTGCACAACTTCTCGCTGCTGCACGACGACCTGATGGACGGCGACGAACAGCGCCGCCACCGTGACACCGTCTGGAAGGTGCACGGTCCCGCCCAGGCCATCCTGGTCGGCGACGCCCTGTTCGCCCTCGCCAACGAGATCCTGCTGGAGCTCGGCACCGTCGAGGCCGGCCGGGCCACCCGCCGGCTGACCACCGCCACCCGCGCCCTGATCGACGGTCAGGCGCAGGACATCTCGTACGAACACCGCGACCGGGTCAGCGTCGAGGAGTGCCTGGAGATGGAGGGCAACAAGACCGGCGCCCTGCTCGCCTGCGCCAGCTCCATCGGCGCGGTGCTCGGCGGCGCGGACGACCGCACCGCCGACACACTGGAGAAGTACGGCTACCACCTCGGCCTCGCCTTCCAGGCCGTGGACGACCTGCTCGGCATCTGGGGCGACCCGGAGGCGACCGGCAAGCAGACCTGGAGCGACCTGCGCCAGCGCAAGAAGTCGCTGCCGGTCGTGGCCGCGCTGGCGGCGGGCGGCTCCGCCTCCGAGCGGCTCGGCGAGATGCTCGCCGCCGACGCCAAGAGCAGCGACTTCGAGAACTTCTCGGAGGAGGAGTTCGCCGCCCGCGCCGCCCTCATCGAGGAGGCGGGCGGCCGTGAGTGGACCGCCGAGGAGGCGCGCCGCCAGTACGCCATCGCCATCGAAGCCCTCGACGCCATCGACATGCCCGCCATGGTCCGGGACCGGTTCGCGGCGCTCGCCGACTTCGTCGTCGTACGAAAGAGATGATCACTATCGGTCGAATAGCCCTCGCGTAGTCGCCGGCCGGTGGCGCGAGTCACGACGCGTACCGGCCGACGGCGGACCCACAGCAGCACGACTCGCACGACTGCACGAAGGGGAAGCCATGACAGCGACGACCGACGGAAGCCCCGGGGCACTGCCTCCCCGCGCTGCCGCGGCCAGCGAAACCGACATCACGAGCCCTGTGGCGGCCGGGGTGCACGATGCCGCCCAACGCGCCGTACAGCGGGCCACCGACTTCCTGCTGGCCGGGCAGGACGCCGAGGGCTGGTGGAAGGGCGACCTCGAAACCAACGTGACGATGGACGCCGAGGACCTGCTGCTCCGTCAGTTCCTGGGCATCCGCGACGAGGCGACGACACAGGCCGCCGCACTCTTCATCCGGGGCGAGCAGCGCGAGGACGGCGCCTGGGCCACCTTCTACGGCGGGCCCGGCGAACTCTCCGCCACCATCGAGGCGTACGTCGCGCTGCGGCTGGCCGGTGACGCGCCCGAAGCGCCCCACATGGCGAAGGCCTCGGCCTGGGTCCGGGAGCGGGGCGGCATCGCCGCGGCGCGCGTGTTCACCCGGATCTGGCTGGCCCTGTTCGGCTGGTGGAAGTGGGAGGACCTGCCCGAACTTCCGCCGGAGCTCCTCTACTTCCCCAAGTGGTTCCCACTCAGCATCTACCGGTTCGGCTGCTGGGCGCGGCAGACCATCGTGCCGCTCACGGTCGTCTCGGCCAAGCGCCCGGTGCGTCCGGCACCCTTCCCGCTCGACGAGCTGCACACCGACCCCGACCTCCCCAACCCGCCGCAGCCGCTCGCCCCGGCGACGACCTGGGACGGCCTCTTCCAACGCCTCGACAAGGTGGTCCGCGGCTACCGCGCCGTCGCCGTGCGCAGGCTGCGCCGGGCCGCGATGAACTCCGCCGCCCGCTGGATCGTCGAGCGCCAGGAGAACGACGGCTGCTGGGGCGGGATCCAGCCGCCCGCCGTGTACTCGATCATCGCGCTGCATCTGCTCGGCTACGACCTCCGGCACCCCGTGATGCGGGCCGGCCTGGAATCGCTGGATCGTTACGCCGTGTGGCGCGAGGACGGCGCCCGGATGATCGAGGCGTGTCAGTCGCCGGTGTGGGACACCTGCCTGGCGACCATCGCGCTCGCCGACGCGGGTGTGCCCGCCGACCACCCGCAACTCGTCAAGGCCGCCGACTGGATGCTCGGCGAGCAGATCGTGCGGCCCGGCGACTGGTCCGTGCGGCGGCCCCAACTGCCGCCTGGCGGCTGGGCATTCGAGTTCCACAACGACAACTACCCCGACATCGACGACACCGCCGAGGTGGTCCTCGCGCTGCGCCGCGTCAGGCACCACGACCCGGAACGGGTCGACAAGGCGATCGGGCGCGGAGTGCGCTGGAACCTCGGGATGCAGTCCAGGAACGGCGCGTGGGGCGCCTTCGACGCCGACAACACCAGCCCGTTCCCCAACCGGCTGCCGTTCTGCGACTTCGGCGAGGTCATCGATCCGCCCTCGGCCGACGTCACCGCGCACGTCGTCGAGATGCTCGCGGTCGAGGGCCTGGCCCACGACCCGCGCACCCGGCGCGGCATCGAGTGGCTGCTGGCCGAACAGGAGCCGGACGGCTCGTGGTTCGGGCGCTGGGGCGTCAACTACGTCTACGGCACGGGGTCGGTGGTGCCCGCCCTGACCGCCGCCGGTCTGCCCGCCTCGCATCCGGCGATCCGCCGCGCCGTGACCTGGCTGGAGACCGTCCAGAACGACGACGGCGGCTGGGGCGAGGACCTGCGCTCCTACAAGTACGTCAAGGAGTGGAGCGGTCGCGGCGCCTCCACCGCCTCCCAGACGGCATGGGCCCTGATGGCGCTGCTGGCGGCGGGGGAGCGGGACTCCAAGGCCGTGGAGCGCGGCATCGAGTGGCTCGCCACCACCCAGCGGGCGGACGGCTCCTGGGACGAGCCGTACTTCACCGGCACCGGGTTCCCCTGGGACTTCTCCATCAACTACCACCTCTACCGGCAGGTCTTCCCGCTCACCGCGCTCGGCCGCTATGTGCACGGGGAGCCCTTCACCGAGAAGGCCGACCGGATCGGCAAGCCCGCCGAGTCACCCGCCGAGGAGACCCTCGCCGAGGCCAAGGGGAGCTGATGAGCGCACAGCCCGCCACGGCCCCGCTGCTGATCGCCTGCGCGCTCGGCATCGAGCACCTCGCCCTGCGCGCGGGCGACCGCGGCGGGGCGGGCGGGCCGGTCACGGTCCTGCGGACGGGCATGGGGCCCAAGGCGGCGCAGCGCTCCGTCACCCGGGTGCTGGCCGACCCCGCGCTGGCCGGCGCCGCGGTCCTGGCCACCGGCTTCTGCGCGGGGCTCGCCCCCGGCATGCACCCCGGCGACCTGGTCGTCGCCGAGGAGACCCGGGACCCGTACGGGAACGTCCCGTGCGTAGGCACCGACCTGCTCGTCAAGGAACTCGTCCGTACCCTGCCCGGGCGCACCGTCCACACCGGACCCCTCACCGGTTCCGATCACGTCGTCCGCGGTCACGAACGGTCCGATCTGCTCGCGACCGGCGCAATCGCGGTCGACATGGAGTCGGCGGCCACGCTTCTGAGCGCCGTCCGCGCAGGCGAGCGCCCGGTTGCGTCCGTCCGAGTGGTCGTGGACGCTCCTGAACACGAACTCGTCCGGATCGGCACGGTGCGCGGTGGAATATCTGCTTTCCGTGTCCTTCGTTCCGTCCTTCCCGCTTTCTTCGAATGGCACCGTTCTTTGTTGCTCCCCCGGAGGTGAGCCAGATGGCCATGCCGCTGCGTCAGTCCATCAAGGTCGCTACTTACTTGGCCGAACAGAAGCTCCGTAGGCGGGACAAGTTTCCGCTCATCGTCGAGCTGGAACCGCTCTTCGCCTGCAACCTCAAGTGCGAGGGCTGCGGCAAGATCCAGCACCCGGCCGGGGTGCTCAAGCAGCGCATGCCCGTCGCCCAGGCCGTGGGGGCGGTGCTGGAGTCCGGCGCGCCGATGGTGTCCATCGCTGGCGGCGAACCCCTGATGCACCCTCAGATCGACGAGATCGTGCGGCAGTTGGTGGCCAAGAAGAAGTACGTCTTCCTCTGCACCAACGCCATGCTGCTGCGCAAGAAGATGGACGATTTCACGCCCTCGCCGTACTTCGCCTTCGCGGTGCACATCGACGGGCTGCGCGAACGGCACGACGAGTCCGTTGCGAAGGAAGGCGTGTTCGACGAGGCCGTGGAGGCCATCAAGGAGGCCAAGCGGCGCGGCTTCCGGGTGACCACCAACTCGACCTTCTTCAACACCGACACCCCGCAGACGATCGTCGAGGTGCTCAACTTCCTCAATGACGACCTGAAGGTGGACGAGATGATGATCTCGCCCGCCTACGCCTACGAGAAGGCGCCCGACCAGGAGCACTTCCTCGGTGTGGAGCAGACCCGTGAGCTGTTCAAGAAGGCCTTCGCGGGCGGCAATCGGCGCCGCTGGCGGCTCAACCACTCGCCGCTGTTCCTCGACTTCCTGGAGGGCAAGGTCGACTTCCCCTGCACCGCGTGGGCGATCCCGAACTACTCGCTGTTCGGCTGGCAGCGCCCCTGCTACCTGATGAGCGACGGCTACGTCCCGACGTACCGCGAGCTGATCGAGAAGACGGACTGGGACAAGTACGGCCGGGGCAAGGACCCGCGCTGCGCCAACTGCATGGCGCACTGCGGCTACGAGCCCACCGCCGTCCTCGCCACCATGGGCTCCCTCAAGGAGTCGCTGCGGGCCATGCGCGAGACGGTCTCCGGGAACCGGGAGTGACGCCATGACCGCCGTACCCCTGGGCGTCCCCGAGGTACCGCCCCGGCCGATCGCCGAGCGGCGCGTCGCGCGGCAGATCCACGTCGGACCGGTGGCGGTCGGGGGCGGGGCCCCGGTGTCGGTGCAGTCGATGACGACGACCCGTACGTCCGACATCGGCGCCACGCTCCAGCAGATCGCCGAGCTGACCGCGTCCGGCTGCCAGATCGTCCGCGTGGCCTGTCCGACGCAGGACGACGCCGACGCGCTGGCGACGATCGCGCGCAAGTCGCAGATCCCGGTGATCGCGGACATCCACTTCCAGCCGAAGTACGTGTTCGCCGCGATCGAGGCGGGCTGCGCGGCCGTCCGTGTGAACCCGGGCAACATCAAGCAGTTCGACGACAAGGTCAAGGAGATCGCGCGGGCCGCGAAGGAGCGCGGCACGCCGATCCGCATCGGTGTGAACGCGGGCTCCCTGGACCGGCGTCTGCTGCAGAAGTACGGCAGGGCGACTCCCGAGGCGCTGGTGGAGAGCGCGTTGTGGGAGGCGTCGCTGTTCGAGGAGCACGACTTCCGGGACATCAAGATCTCCGTGAAGCACAACGACCCGGTCGTGATGATCGAGGCGTACCGGCAGCTCGCCGCCCAGTGCGACTACCCGCTGCACCTCGGTGTCACGGAGGCCGGTCCGGCCTTCCAGGGCACGATCAAGTCCGCGGTCGCCTTCGGCGCCCTGCTCTCCCGGGGCGTCGGCGACACCATCCGCGTGTCCCTGTCCGCGCCTCCCGTCGAGGAGGTCAAGGTCGGCATTCAGATCCTGGAGTCGCTGGGCCTGCGGCAACGCCGCCTGGAGATCGTCTCGTGCCCCTCCTGCGGACGTGCCCAGGTCGACGTCTACAAGCTGGCCGACGAGGTCACCGCGGGCCTGGAGGGCATGGAAGTGCCCCTGCGCGTCGCGGTGATGGGCTGCGTCGTCAACGGTCCGGGTGAGGCCCGCGAGGCCGACCTCGGTGTCGCCTCCGGCAACGGCAAGGGCCAGATCTTCGTCAAGGGCGAGGTCATCAAGACCGTCCCCGAGTCGAAGATCGTGGAGACCCTCATCGAGGAGGCCCTGAAGCTCGCCGAGCAGATGAAGTGAGTTGAAGCAAGGCACGACCGAGAGGGGGCCCAGCGTGACCATTTTGGAGAACATCCGGGGACCACGCGACCTGAAGGCGCTGTCCGAGGCGGAACTCGGTGAACTGTCCGAAGAGATACGGGAGTTCCTGGTGCACGCGGTCACCAGGACCGGCGGTCACCTCGGACCCAACCTGGGCGTGGTGGAACTCACCGTCGCGCTGCACCGGGTCTTCGAGTCACCGGTCGACCGCATTCTGTGGGACACCGGCCACCAGAGCTATGTGCACAAGTTGTTGACGGGACGTCAAGACTTTTCCAAACTGCGCGGCAAGGGCGGACTGTCCGGATACCCCTCCCGTGAGGAGTCCGAGCACGACGTCATCGAGAACAGCCACGCCTCCACCGCCCTCGGCTGGGCGGACGGGCTCGCCAAGGCCCACCGGGTGCTGGGCGAGAAGGGCCATGTGGTCGCGGTCATCGGTGACGGCGCGCTCACCGGCGGCATGGCCTGGGAGGCGCTGAACAACATCGCGGCCGCCAAGGACCGGCCGCTGATCATCGTGGTCAACGACAACGAGCGCTCCTACGCGCCGACCATCGGCGGCCTCGCCAACCACCTGGCCACCCTGCGCACCACCGACGGCTACGAGAAGGTCCTGGCCTGGGGCAAGGACGTACTGCTGCGCACCCCGGTCGTCGGGAGCACCCTCTACGAGTCCCTGCACGGCGCGAAGAAGGGCTTCAAGGACGCCTTCGCGCCGCAGGGCATGTTCGAGGACCTCGGCCTGAAGTACGTCGGGCCGATCGACGGCCACGACATCCTGGCCGTCGAGTCCGCGCTGCGCCGCGCCAAGCGCTTCCACGGACCGGTCCTCGTGCACTGCCTCACGGAGAAGGGGCGCGGCTACGAACCCGCCCTCGCCCACGAGGAGGACCACTTCCACACCGTCGGCGTGATGGACCCGCTCACCTGCGAACCGCTCACGCCGTCCAGCGGGCCGTCCTGGACCTCGGTGTTCGGCGACGAGATCGTCAGAATCGGCGAGGAGCGGGACGACGTCGTGGCGATCACGGCGGCCATGCTGCACCCGGTGGGCCTCGGCAAGTTCGCCGAACGCTTCCCCGACCGGGTGTGGGACGTCGGCATCGCCGAGCAGCACGCGGCGGTCTCGGCGGCCGGGCTCGCCACGGGGGGCCTGCATCCGGTCGTCGCCGTCTACGCCACCTTCCTCAACCGCGCCTTCGACCAGCTGCTGATGGACGTCGCGCTGCACCGCTGCGGGGTGACCTTCGTCCTCGATCGGGCGGGCGTCACCGGTGTCGACGGGGCCTCCCACAACGGCATGTGGGACATGTCGGTGCTCCAGGTCGTACCGGGCCTGAGGATCGCCGCGCCGCGCGACGCCGACCAGTTGCGCGCCCAGCTGCGCGAGGCCGTGGCGGTGGACGACGCGCCGACGCTGGTGCGTTTCCCCAAGGAGTCGGTCGGTCCGGAGATCCCGGCACTCGCCCGGGTCGGCGGCATGGACGTGCTCCACCGGTCCGAACGGCCCGACGTCCTGCTGGTGGCCGTCGGCGTGATGGCACCGGTGTGCCTGCAGGCCGCCGAACTGCTGGCGGCGCGCGGCATCGGCTGCACCGTCGTCGACCCCCGCTGGGTCAAGCCCGTCGACCCGGCCCTGCCGGGGCTCGCCGCCGGGCACCGACTGGTCGCCGTCGTCGAGGACAACAGCCGGGCGGCCGGTGTGGGGGCCGCGGTGGCGCTCGCGCTGGGCGACGCCGATGTCGACGTGCCGGTACGGCGGTTCGGCATCCCGGAGCAGTTCCTCGCGCACGCCAAGCGCGGCGAGGTGCTCGCCGACATCGGCCTCACGCCCGTCGAGGTCGCCGGCCGGATCGGCGCGAGCCTGGCCGTCCGCGACGCCGACGGCACCGGCGCCGGCTCGGCCGTCGAGAACGCCGGGGGCACCGGCGCGATCCCGGCCGGGAGAGCCGAGAAACAGGAGAGGACCGAATGACCACGGAGTTCGACCTCGGCGCGCTCTTGGCCGAGCGCGGAGCCGAGCGCTACGACCTGCACGGCAAGTACCTCAACCACCAACTGCCGCGCATGCTGCACACCATCGGCTTCGACAAGGTCTACGAGCGCGCCGAGGGCGCCCACTTCTGGGACGCGGACGGCAACGACTACCTGGACATGCTCGCCGGGTTCGGGGTGATGGGCCTCGGCCGCCACCATCCCGTCGTCCGCAAGGCGCTGCACGACGTCCTGGACCTGAACCTCGCCGACCTCACCCGCTTCGACTGCCAGCCGCTGCCCGGCCTGCTGGCCGAGAAGCTGCTCACCCACAGCCCGCACCTGGACCGGGTGTTCTTCGGCAACAGCGGCACGGAGGCCGTGGAGAGTGCGCTGAAGTTCGCCCGGTACGCCACCGGCAGGCCGCGGATCCTCTACTGCGACCACGCCTTCCACGGCCTGACCACCGGCTCGCTGTCGGTGAACGGCGAGCGGGGCTTTCGGGACGGCTTCGCCCCGCTGCTGCCCGACACCGCCGTACCGCTCGGCGATCTCGACGCCCTGGCACGTGAGTTGAAGAAGGGCGACGTCGCCGCCCTGATCGTCGAACCGATCCAGGGCAAGGGCGTGCACGAGGCCCCGCCGGGATACCTGCGCGCCGCCCAGGAGTTGCTGCACCGGCACAAGGCGCTGCTCATCGCGGACGAGGTGCAGACCGGCCTCGGCCGGACCGGCGACTTCTACGCCTACCAGCACGAGGAGGGCGTCGAACCCGACCTGGTGTGCGTCGCCAAGGCGCTGTCCGGCGGCTACGTCCCGGTCGGCGCCACCCTCGGCAAGGACTGGATCTTCAAGAAGGTCTACTCGTCCATGGACCGCGTCCTGGTCCACTCGGCGAGCTTCGGGTCCAACGCCCAGGCGATGGCGTGCGGTCTCGCCGTGCTGTCGGTCATGGAGAACGAGCAGATCGTCGCCGGGGTGCGCGGGACGGGCGAGCTGCTGAAGTCCCGGCTCGCCGCGTTGATCGACAAGTACGAGCTGCTCGCCGACGTCCGCGGCCGGGGACTGATGATCGGTATCGAGTTCGGCCGGCCCTCCTCCCTGAAGCTGCGCAGCCGCTGGACCATGCTCCAGGCCGCCCGCAAGGGCCTGTTCGCCCAGATGGTGGTCGTACCGCTGCTGGAGCGGCACCGGATCCTCACCCAGGTCTCCGGCGACCACCTGGAGGTGATCAAGCTGATCCCGCCGCTGGTCGTCGACGAGGCCGACGTGGACCGGTTCGTCGACGCCTTCACGTCCGTGATGGACGACGCCCACAGCGGCGGCGGCCTGATGTGGGACTTCGGCAGGACCCTGATCAAGCAGGCGGTGGCCAACCGCTAGCCGGCTCGTGAGCCGGGGCCCGCCGCGGGCCCCGGTCAGGATCCCGGTCGTTCGGAAAAACGGTTCGCCCGAAAGGATCACCCGGGGCACAATCGCCCGATGCCAACCACCGCGGAAGAGCTGCTGTCCGCACTCGAACCACTGCCTTTCCCGGCCCGTCTCACGCTCACCGCGCGGACGGCCCACCGGCTGGCGGACGAGGGACGGCTCGCTCCGCTCCTCGCCGGCCTCGACGCGCGGGGTCCCTACGAGCGGCGGCTCGCGGCGCTGGCCGCCCTCGCCGGACGGGACGCCGGATTCCTCGCCGAGCGGCTGGCCGACCCCGACGCGGTCGTCGCCGGGTACGCCCTGCGCGCCGCCCGGACGCTGCCCGTACCGGACGAGGCGGTGGAGGCGGCGTACGAGGACGCGCCGGCCGTACTGCGGCACCGGCTGGCCCGTGTGCTCGCCCACGGCGGCCGCAGCGCGCTCGCCGAGCGGCTGGTGGCGCGGCTGGGCGAGCAGTGGGGTGACGCCGAGGCGGCCCGGCTGCTGCCCGCCTGTTCCACCGCGTTCGTCGCACGGGAACTGCCCCGGCTCGCGCACGCCATCGAGGCCTGGACGACGCTGGCACAGCGCCATCCCGACGCCGTTGTGGACCACTGCGAGCGCGCCCTCGCCGAACGCCCCGACGCCTGGCGGCAGGAGGAGTGGTGGCGGCTGAACGCCACGACCGTGGCGGCGCTCGCCCCACGGCGCCCCGAGCGGGTGCTGGCACTGCTCGAACAGTACGGACCGCCCAGACTGCCGCCCGTGCTGTACTGCGGACTCGGCCCCCTGATCACCGCCGACGTCGAGCGCGTGATCCGCTGGATCACCTCGCCCGAACGCCGCGAGAACCGCCACGAGCCGCTGCCCCCGCCCGGTGTGCTGCGCCGACTGGTGCGGGCCGATCCGCGGTCGCTCCCGGAGCTGGGCCGCCATTGGGAGCACCGCGCCCACTTGACCGCGCTGCTGAAGGCCATGGCCCCCGGCCGGCGCGCGGCGTTCCTCGACACGGTCACCGGCGGCTGGACGGACAGGGAGCCGTCCCGCTCCGAGCTCGAACTGCTGCCTCGCGAGCGCCGCTGGGCGGAAGTGCGGCGGGCGGCGGCCGAGTTCGACGACCCGGACGATTTCTGGGAGGACCTGCACACCCTCGCCCACGGTCCCTACGCCGAGGCGCGGTCCGCGCTGCTCGCCGCGGCGCATCGGCCGGACCCCGATGACCGGGAGGCCGCCTGGGCCATGCTGGTGCGGTGCGCGGCCCGCGACGGCGGCCGCGAGGCGATCACCGGGATGCTGGACGAGCTGATGCGCCTGCGCAACGAGCGGGACCCCGTGCGCGCTCAGGCGCTCGCCGCGCTCGCGGCGGTGCGTCCGCGGTTGTTCGGCCCCGACCACGCGCCGTCGCTCGACCGGATCGCCGTCGACGCCCTGCAGGCGCGGGACTGTTCGGCCGGCACCCTGGCGGCGGTGCGCACGCTCGCCGGGCGCGTGCTGGCCGAGCACGCCACGGCCGCCGACCCGGCCCTGCGGGCCTGGGCGCTCGGCACCCTGGAGCGGCTGGTGGGACGGTTCGGCGTGCCGGACCTGGGCCCGCTGCACCGGGTCCTGCGGCGTGGCCAGGAGCACGAGGTGTTCGAGGCACTGCGCCCCTGGCTGCGATCCGCCGCGGACCGCTCCGACTTCCGGCTGGTGGTGGGCCTGACCGAGGCGCTGGGCCCGCGTGCCCGGCGGATGCCCGAGCTGCAGGACCTGCTGGCGCTGGCCGTGGAGCGGGGCGACGACACGACGTTCGAGGCGGCGGCGAAGCTGTGGCTGGCCGCGCCGGCCACCCGCGCCGAGCGGGTCGCCAGGATCGTCGCGCTCGAACCGTCGGCGGTCGTCCTTCCTCCCGTCCGGGAGGTCCTGGCCCGGCGGCGCACGGATCTGCTGGACGCCCTGCTTGCGGACGAACCGCCGTACGGTCGCTTCCTGGTCCAGGGGGCCCGGCGTCCGCTGCCGGACCTCGCCGCCTCCGACCGCTGGCTGCCCCGGCAGCAGAGGGCCGCCGCACACCTCGCCGGGCGGACGGCCGCCGACGGGTCCCTCCCGTCGGACGACCGGGCCGCCGCGATCCGGGCGGCCGCACCGGTCCCGGAGCTGGGGCACGCCCTGGCGATGCGGTACAAGGACGACGATGACGTGGTGGTCGCGGAGGCGGCGTTCGCCGCGCTGGCGTGGACCGACCGCCCCCAGGACGCCCTGCCGGTCCTCCTGGAACAGGCCGCGGGCGACCGGGCGCGGGTCGCCGTGTACGCGGCGGGCCGCGTCGCGCATTTCGCCGCTCCCGCGGAACTCGCCCGGGCGCTGGGCGCGTTGCTGACCGGCGAGCGGGCCGCGAAGGTGACCGCCCGCAAGGAGGCGGTGCGGCTCGCGACCCGTTTCCTGCCCCGGCGTCAAGCGGTCGCCCTGCTGGTGGGTGCCTTCCGGGCCCCCGACAGCCACCCCGATGTGCGGGCGGCCGTCGTCCGCTCCCTGCCGCCGCTGCTGGGCGTGCCGGAGACCTGGGACCTCCTCGCGGAGGCCGCACACGACGAGGCCCCGGCCGTGCTCCAGGCTCTGGTGGAGGTCAGCCCCTGGGACCTGGCCGCCGCGCACCGCGCCGCGTACGGCGCCCTGGTCGGCACGGCGTACGACGCCTGCCTGGACTCGTACGGCGGCTATGCCTCCTACGGCGTCCTGCGGAACATCGGCGCCTGGACCCCCTACGCCCCC
The DNA here is from genome assembly GCF_053611585.1 of Streptomyces sp. NPDC054794. Taxonomy (NCBI): domain Bacteria; kingdom Bacillati; phylum Actinomycetota; class Actinomycetes; order Kitasatosporales; family Streptomycetaceae; genus Streptomyces; species Streptomyces sp. NPDC054794. Next base: position 89,258 of record NZ_JBSHAQ010000012.1, read on the forward strand.
GAACTGGCCGGCCGGCTCTCGCGAACGGTCTGCGACCTCGGCGGCCGCAGGCACTGGCAGTACGCGGCGTGGGTACTGCGCGACCTGGCCGCCTCCGATCTGCCGCAGCCCCTCGGCGGTGGGGCGCCCGGCAGCGTGCTGCACGGCGCCGTGAGCGAGCTGCTGGCCGCGATGCACACGCCCGAGGGAGGCGGCGACGCGCTGGCGGACCGGGACCAGCCGGCGCTGCAGCGGCTGCGCACCCTGGTGCCATCGGGTTACTCCGACCGGCCCCACCGGCCCGACCTGCTCCGGGGGATCGCCGGGCTGCTGGCGCGGGAACCGCTGCTGGCGGCCGAGCGCGCCTTCCTGCTGGTCAGGCTGGTCGACCTGGCCGTGGAGCCGGACGCCGTCCTGGCACGTCTGCGGGAGCTGGCGGCGGCCCTGGAGGGCGCCGGAGTGAACGTCGCGCGGCAGGCCGCGGGAGCGCTGCGGACCGACCGGGTCCGCGGTGATCTGGCCCGGCGCGGCGGGGCCCTGCTGGCGGCCGCCGACCCGCTGGCCCGCGACGGCGGCACCGTCACCGGTCTGCTGGCGGCCGGCCTGGTGGGCGGGGCCGGCAATGCCCTCGGCTGGCCGCAGGAGTGGCGGGCGGTGCTGCGCCTGCTGCGTGGGCATCCGGACCCCGACGTGCGGTACGAGGCGTACCAGCGCATGACGGATGCGGAGTGACCCTCAGCGTGACCGTGTCGGAGTGACTCTCCGGGCTTTTGCCTCTGAGGCAAGAAATTTGCCGCAGAGGCAAAAATTCGGCTCAATGGAGACATGAACGAATCCGAGCCGGTGTCCGGCGGCGACCTTCCCGCCGTCGCTCCCCAGCTGCGCGCCCTGCGTCGGCGCACCGGCCTGACCCTGGAGGCCGCGGCCCGGTCCGCCGGTCTCTCGCCGGCCCATCTGTCCCGGCTGGAGACCGGGCAGCGCCAGCCCTCGCTGCCGATGCTGCTCGCGCTCGCCCGTATCTACGGTACGACGGTCTCCGAATTGCTGGGCGAGACGGTCGCCGACCGGGACGCCGTGGTGCGCGCCGCCGACATGGAACCGACCCGGGCGGGTGGCTGGACGTACTTCCAGGCCGGCGCCTCCGGGCGGGCCATGCAGGCGCTACGCGTCCGGGTGCCGTACGGCACCCAGGGTGACATCGTGCGCGTGCACCCCGGCGAGGAGTGGCTCCACGTCCTCACCGGACGGCTCAGGCTGCGCCTCGGCGACACCACGCACCTGCTCGCGCCCGGCGACAGCGCGCACTTCGACTCGCTCACCCCGCACCGCCTCGCCGCCGAGGAACACGACGGCGTGGAGCTGCTGTTCGTCCACACCCTGCTGCAGAGTCCCACGGCCACACTGTGCCTGGGCCCCCTGACCGGAGAACTGCCATGAGCAACTTCGAGGACAAGTTCCCACGCGCCCTGTGGGTCCGTCTCATCATCTACATCGCCGTCGGGCACGTCTTCGCGGCGTTCCTCTATCTGCTGTTCGCGGTCGGCGCCAAGGGCTGACCGGGCTGACCACCGGGCGGCGAGGCCGCCCGGCACCCGGCGGTCTCAGTCGAGCAGGCGCTCGCGCAGCCGCTCCAGGGTCTCCGGGGCGAGCCCCAGACCCTGCGTGAGGTAGGCCCCCGTGCCGCTCCAGGTCTCCTCGATACTGTCGAACGCCGCCTGCAGATACTCGGCGCGCGCGTCGAAGAGCGGGCTGAGCAGCTCCATCACCTCGGGCGTGTACGCGGTCTCCGGGCTGCCGTTGCGCCGGACCTTGTAGCGCCGGTGCTTGGCGTTGGACTCCAGGTAGTCCGTGACGATCGCCTCGCGCTCCACGCCCACGGCGAGGAGTGTCACGGCTATGGAGATGCCCGCGCGGTCCTTGCCCGCCGCGCAGTGCATCAGCGCGGGCACGCTGTCCTCGGCGATCGCGTGCAGCACCCGCGAGTGCTCGGCGGTGCGCTCCTTGACGATCATCCGGTACGAGGCGACCATCCGGGCCGCCGCCTTGCCGTCGTCGAGGATCTCGCGCAGCTGGTCGAGGTCGCCCTCACGGACCATCTTCCAGAACTCGGCGCCGTCCGCCGGGTCGCTCAGCGGCAGGTTCACATTGCGCACGCCCGGCAGCGACACGTCCGGGCCTTCCAGCCGCTGGTCGGCCGCGTTGCGGAAGTCGAAGATCGTGTGCAGGCCGAGGGCGGCGAGGAACGCCGCGTCCTGATCGGTCGCGTGCGCGAGATGGCCGCTGCGGAACAGCACCCCGGCGCGCACCCGGCGCCCGTCCACGGTCGGCAGCCCGCCCACGTCACGGAAGTTGCGCACACCGGCCAGCTGGGGCTCGGTCGACGGGACCTGCTGCGTCACGGGGGCTCCTCTCACACGGTCCCCGGCGGCGCGATTCGCCGACGGGGCACGCTGTCGACGATACGACATCGGTTTCCTCGGGCACTGAGTTGTCCACAGGCGTTGCCCCCGAGGCACTTCGCCCTCGATGATGTTCGTGCTTGAGCGAATCTGTTGGCACTTGTGAGGGCGTGATGGTGGACATCGCCGAGAACGAACGGACCTGGCTCCTCTCTGGGCCGAGCAGCAGTTACGCGCTCCATCTCACGGAGGCGGACGAGCTGCTCCACCTCCACTGGGGCCCGGGCATCGCCCTGGCCGACGCCGAGGCCCTGGCCGTGCGCCCGCTGCCGGGCTACTGGCCATTCGAGACCCCCCTCGACGGACGCGAGGAGTACCCGGTCGAGGGCGGCCCCCGCTTCGTCAGGCCCGCCCTGTCCGTGCGCACCGAGGAGCGGCGCGGCACCGAGTGGACCTTCGCGGGCCACGAGGTCGAGGGCGACGAGCTGCGGCTGCGCTTCCGGGACGCCGGGCTGGCCATCACGCTGCACTACCGGATGCGCGGCGACGTGGTGGAGCGCTGGGTGACCCTGGACAACGAGGGACCCGCGCGCGTGGAGCTGCTCCGCGCCGACGCGGCCACCTGGACCCTGCCCGACCGGGAGGGCTGGCGGTTGTCCCAGCTGCACGGGCGCTGGGCCGCCGAGTCCCGGCTCACCAGCGCCCCGCTCACCCACGGCGAGAAGGTCATCGGCAGCCGCCGCGGACACACCGGCCACCAGCACCTGCCCTGGGTCGCGCTCGACACCGACGCCACCGAGGAGCGCGGCGAGGTCTACGGCTGCGCGCTGGGCTGGTCCGGCTCCTGGCGTATCGCCGTCGCCCAACTCCCGGACGCGCGCGTGCAGATCACCGGCGGCGCCGGCTACGACGAGTCCGGCCTGCTGATGCTGGAGGCGGGGGAGTCGTACACCAGCCCGGTCTTCGCCGGCCTGTGGAGCGACGGCGGCTTCGGCGGCGCGAGCCGCACCTGGCACGCCTACCAGCGGGCGCACATCATCCCGGACGCCGACCGGGACCGGCCGGTGCTGTTCAACTCCTGGGAGGCCACGAACTTCGACATCTCCGAGGACCAGCAGTCGGCGCTGGCGCGGCGCGCGGCGGCGATCGGCGTCGAGCTGTTCGTGGTCGACGACGGCTGGTTCGGCGCCCGCACCAGCGACCGCGCGGGGCTCGGCGACTGGACGCCCAACCCGGACCGCTTCCCGAACGGCCTCAAGCCGCTCGCCGACTCCGTGCACGCCCTCGGGATGCAGTTCGGCATCTGGGTCGAGCCCGAGATGATCAACCCGGACAGCGACCTGTACCGCGCGCACCCGGACTGGGTGCAGTACCAATCGGGACGAAAGCGGACAGAACTCCGCAACCAGCTGGTACTCAACCTGGCCCGCGAGGACGTCCAGGAGTACCTCTGGGAGCAGCTCGACGCGCTCCTGTCCAGCGCCCCCATCGGCTATGTGAAGTGGGACTTCAACCGCTGCTTCACCGACGCCGGCTGGCCCGGCGAACCCTATCCGCAGCGGCTGTGGGTCGATCATGTGCGCGCGTTCTACGCCCTGTTGGACCGGCTGCGGGCGGCCCACCCGGGCGTCGCCTTCGAGTCCTGCTCGGGCGGCGGCGGCCGGATCGACCTCGGTGTCATGAGCCGCACCGACCAGGTGTGGACCTCCGACAACACCGACCCGCTCGACCGGCTCGTCATCCAGCACGGCTTCACTCAGATCCACCCCGCGCGGGTCATGGCCGCCTGGGTCACCGACAGCCCGAACACCCAGCTCAACGGCCGGTTCAGCTCCCTGCGCTTCCGGTTCGTGAGCTCCATGGCCGGAGTCCTCGGAGTGGGCGGCGACCTCGCGGAGTGGAGTGAGGAGGAGCTCACCGAGGCCGGGGAATGGGTGGAGCTCTACAAGGAGATCCGTCCGGTCGTGCAGCGCGGCGAGCTGTACCGGCTGCGGCCCCCGGAGGGCGGGCTGAGCGCGGTGCAGTACGTGCTCGGGGACGAGGCGGTCGTACTCGCCTGCCTCCAGGCCCAGTCCTACGGTGAGCCGGTCCCGGCGCTGCGGCTGCGCGGCCTCGACCCGACGGCGTCGTACGAATGCCGCGAAACGGGTGAAATGCACCGCGGGGCGATCCTGCTGCACCACGGTCTGCGCACCGGCCTGCGGGGCGATTTCGACGCGGCCGTCTTCCGCCTCCGTCGTATTTGAGGCTTATGTCCCAATCGACCTCTTCATTCCAACTCGCTCTGGAATGAAGGGGCCTGCAGGGCGGTGCGTGAGGAGCGTCATACGGTGACCGTCCGTCGCGCGTCATGCTCACGTAATTCGCGGGCTTTTCCAGGGATTTGACGGGGCGAACCGGGCGGAAATGCACGGAGGGTGACCGGGAATTCCCGTAACGGATCAAGCTAAAGCCGGACACAAGGAACCTTCTGCTTGTCCGTTCGCATCTTGCTCGCTTACGTTCGCCACCAATCCGGTCGGAACGCCGAATCCTGCCGCCGCCCGGAGCCCCGCACACACTCACCCGTGCACGGCAGGAGCGGGGGACCCACCAGGCACGACGGCCTGTTCCGGTCTCCGGGACGCCTAGGGGTGAAGCCGCGCCTCACGCGGCCGGGCAGCTCCAGCCCGAACCCGACAGCTCACCTCGCAGGCGTCGGAGAGGAATGCGCCATGCCCGCGAAGGGTAAGCACCGCCGCCCCAAGACCCCGCGGTTCAGCCGGTCGATAGCCGTCGCCGGTACCGGTGGCGCCGCGCTGGCGCTGCCGCTCCTGGGTGCCACCGGCGCCCACGCGACCACCGCGCAGTCGGCCGCCCAGTCCGTCGCGGAAAAGGCCGTCCAGTCGGTTCCGACCGTCGCGAAGAAGGCCGCGAAAGCGCATGCGGGAACGCGTACGTACACCGTGAAGTCCGGCGACTGCCTCGCGAAGATCGCCGACGAACACCAGGTGCGCGGCGGCTGGCACCGGCTCTACCGGGACAACCACCAGGCCGTCGGCGGCAACCCCTCGCTCATCCACCCCGGCCTGAAGCTCCTCCTCGGCAAGAAGGCCGCGGCCTTCACCCAGCCGTCCCGTGCGCAGGCGCCCTCCTACGCTCCCGCCGCTCCCTCGGCCCCGGCCGCCGAGCCGTCGGCCGTGTCGGACGCGTCCGGGCAGAGCGCCCCGGCCGCCGGCACGTCGGCCGACACCGCGGCGAACACCGTGACCACGGTCTCCACCGGCTTCACCCTGCCGGTCCAGGGCGCCACCATCGGCACCTCCTACCACGTCGCGGGCAGCATGTGGTCCAGCGGCTACCACACCGGCGTCGACTTCGTCGTCCCGACCGGCACCCCGGTCAAGGCCGTGGGCACGGGCACGGTCGTCTCCGCGGGCTGGGGCGGCGCCTACGGCAACCAGGTCGTGATCCGGCTCGCCGACGGCTACTACGCCCAGTACGCCCACCTGTCCCAGCTCTCCGTCACGGCGGGCCAGGCCGTGGCCCCGGGCCAGCAGGTGGGGCTGTCCGGCGCGACCGGCAACGTGACCGGCCCGCACCTGCACTTCGAAATCCGCACCACGCCGAACTACGGCTCGGACGTGGACCCCGTCAGCTACCTTCGCGCGCACGGCGTCGCCGTCGCCTGACACGCGGCGCGCCTACGCAGCCGAAGGCCGGACCTCGATCCCCCCGGGTCCGGCCTTCGGTGTCTCCCGGGCCAGGACTTCAAGGTGTTTCGGGGCTTCAACAGGCCTGCGGGACCACCTATTCCCCCATTGGCAAACTCTTTAAGGGTGTCTTATCTCACCGTTCGTCAACCCCTTCCTACGATCGCGTAGGTCACATCCGAAGGGGAATCATGGGCCGATGTGGCAGACGATTCGAAGAGTGACAACAGATCAGTGATCGGGTCGTACGTGGCGGTGGGGGACAGCTTCACCGAGGGCGTCGGCGACCCCGGCCCCGACGGGGCATTCGTCGGCTGGGCGGACAGGTTCGCGGTTCTGCTCGCGGACCGACGCCCGGAGGGCGACTTCAAATACACCAATCTCGCGGTGCGCGGGAAGCTGCTCGACCAGATCGTGGCGGACCAGGTCGCGCAGGCCGTCGAACTCGCGCCGGACCTGGTGTCCTTCTGCGCGGGCGGCAACGACATCATCCGGCCCGGCACCGACCCGGACGAGGTGGCCGAGCGCTTCGAGCGCGCGGTCTCGCAACTGACCGCCGTCGCCGGGACGGTCATGGTGACCACCGGCTTCGACACCCGGGGCGTACCCGTCCTCAGGCACCTGCGCGGCAAGATCGCCACGTACAACGGGCACGTCCGGGCCATCGCCGACCGGTACGACTGCCCCGTGCTCGACCTGTGGTCCCTGAAGACCGTTCAGGACCGTCGCGCGTGGGACGGCGACCGGCTGCACCTGTCGCCCGAGGGCCACACCCGCGTGGCCCTGCGCGCCGGTCAGGTCCTCGGCCTGAAGGTTCCGGCCGACCCGGACCAGCCCTGGCCGCCGCTCCCGCCGCGCGGCACCCTGGACGACCGTCGCGACGACGTCCACTGGGCCCGCGAGTACCTCGTCCCGTGGATCGGGAGGCGGCTGCGCGGCGAGTCCTCGGGGGACCATGTGACGGCCAAGGGCGAACTGTCCCCGGACGACATCAAGATGCGGATCTCCGCGGTGGCCTGAGCGCCGCCGCCGGACGGTTCACGACGTGGCGGCGGCGCCCCGCGAGGAGCGCCGCACGTCCCGCGGTCCGGCAAGGGGCATGCGCCCCGCGGTGATCGCTCAACGCTCCTGGGCCGGCAACGCCTCTTGTTCCAGGCCCAGTTCCCGGGCGAGGGCCTCGTCGACCCAGGCCTGCGCCCGTGAGCGCGGCACCGCGCCCGAGTAGGACGTGAGCTGCACGGCGAGCCCGTCGAGCAGGGCGGTCAGCCGCAGGGCGGTCCCGGTCGGATCCGGGCACCGGAACTCGCCCGCCGCCACGCCCTCCGCGATGACCTCGGCGATCGCCGCCTTCCACTGCTTGTCGAGGCCCCGGGTGACCTCCCGCAGCGCGGGCTCGCGCAGCGCCACCGCCCAGCCCTCGATCCACAGCCGCCAGCCCTTGGCCTGGCCGGTGGGCGCGTACCAGCGGACGGCGGACCGCAGCCGGCGCAGCGCGGTCGTCCGGCGGCCCAGCAGCTTGCGCAGATGGGCGAGATCGCCCTCGGCCGCGTAGGCGAACGCGGCGGCGACCAGCTTCTCCTTCGAGGAGAAGTGATAGAGCACCAGCGCGTTGCTCACACCGAGCGCCGAGGCCACGTCGGCGATCCTCACCGCCGCCACGCCCCGCGCCTCGATCTGCCCGATGGCCGCCCGCAGCAGTTCCTCCCGCCGCTCCGCCACGCTCAACCGCACTCTCGCCACGCGGTCACCCTAATCCCTGGCGCGGGCGCCGCCTCGCGGTCGGCCCCCTGCGCCGGGACCGGCGCCCGTCCCCGGTCAGTCCACGAACTGGTAGTCGCGCGCGATGCGCCCGTCCTCGTCCAGGACCAGGAACTCCAGGCCGCCCCCGGTCGCCCGGCCCTCCTCCCGGTGGAAGGACTCCCAGCGGAAGGTGACGACGTCCCGCAGCAGCCGGGGCGCCTCCGGGACGCGGAAGACGTACGTCCCCGGCGCCACGAACTCCTCGTACGCACGCGCCACGCGCGCGTACAGCTCCTCGTGGCCCCGGGCCTCCAGGACGGCGGTGGCGAAGCCGAGGCCGACGGCCTCGTCGTGCATCGTGCGGGGCGGCAGCAGGACGTGCCGCCCGTCCTCAGCCCACAGGGCGTGCACGGCCTTGCGGCGGGACTCGGGGTCCGGCTCGTTCCAGAGGCCGATGTAGCGCTCGATCAGAGACTGCGGGTCGATGGCGGGCATGGCGGGCTCTCCTCGCGACGCACGGGTGGGTGTGCCCACGACTCTGCTGCCGCCGCGCCCCCGCCTCAATTCCCGCCCGGGTATGAGGTCAGCGGTACCAGCCGAAGCGCTCAGCGATCACCGGCAGCCGGTCGGCGACGATCGCGTGGGCGGCCGCGCGCGGTGTCGTGCCGTCGGCCTCCGCGCGGGCCAGCATGCGGTCGACGAGTGCGCGCATCGAGCGCCGGGTGTGCGCGAACGCCTCGTCCGCGTCCGGGCCGATGTCCCCGAACAGCGTCCACCACCACCAGGCGTTCGTCCCGGAGTTGACCACCACGTCCGGCAGCACGGTCACCCCGCGCGCGGCCAGCAGATCCTCCGCGGCCGGGAGCACCGGCATGTTGGCCGCCTCGACGATCCAGCGAGCCGTGATCCGCTCCTGCTCGGCGATGCCGACGGCGTACGACACCGCGGCGGGCACCAACACCTCGGCCTCGACGGACAGCCAGGCGTCGCCGGGCAGTTCGCGGTCGCCCGGTCGCAGCGCGGCGCGGTCCACCGTGCCGTACGCGTCCCGCGCCGCCAGCAGGGCCTCGACGTCGAGGCCAGCCGGATTGGCGACGGTGCCCTTGACGTCGGCGACGGCCACGATCCGCAGGCCCGCGCGCGCCAGGAAGCGCGCCGTGGCGCCGCCCATGGTGCCCAGGCCCTGCACGGCCACCCGCGTCCCCGTGTGCGGCACTCCGGCCCGGTCCAGGGCCGCCAGCGCCGACTCGGCGACCCCGCAGCCGCCGACCAGCTCGTCGAGACCGATGCCGTCCACCTCGACGGCGAAGGCGTCCGCGAGCCTCCGCCGCGCGGTCGCCTCGTCGTCGAGCAACGGGTACACGGCCTGGATCGACGACACGAGCCCCGCCTCGGCGGCGGCGCGGTCGACCAGGTCCTGGGTCAGGCCGAGGTCCTCGCCGGTGGTCCAGAAGCTCTCGATGTACGGGCGCATGGCGCGCAGATAGCGCACCAGGAGCCCGTACGCCTCGGGGGCCCGGGGATCGCAGTCGATGCCGCCCTTGGCCCCGCCCAGGGGCACATAGCGGGCCTCGGGGTCGTAGTGCAGGGCTTCCTTCATGGTCATGCCGCGGGCGAGCCCGGCGACCTCGTCCAGGGTGCAGCCGGGCCGCATCCGCAGACCGCCGCTGGCCACGCCCCGCACCAGCCGGTCGACGACGAGGAAGCCCTGGCGGCCGGTGACGTGGTCGGTCCAGACGAGGGACATCAAGGGGGCGGTCATGGGTCTGTCTCCTCGCGGACGCTCCACCGGGCGGTAGTTACTGAACGAGGGTTCAGTATATCGCCTCCGGCCGCCCCCTTTCCGGCTACTGCGCCGACGTCCGGTCGCCGCTCCGTGACGCCGGGACCTCGCACGAGTCCTTGAAGCCCTGGCTGGTCAGGCCGAGCGAGGAGTTGATCCGCGAGCGCAGGTTCTCCACCGCCACCATCGCCGTCAGCTCCACCAGGGCCGGCTCGCCCAGCCGCTCGCGCAGCCGGTCCACGAGCTCGTCGTCGACGGTGGGCGGGGTGGCCGTCATCGCCTCGGCGTACGCCATGACGTCCCGCTCCAGGGGCGTGTACGCGTCACTGTCCCGCCACACGGGAACGTCGTGCACCTTCTCGGGCGCCGTGCCGCGCTCCCGGCCGGCCCAGTAGCCGAAGTCCATGCACCACGAGCAGCCGATCGCCGCGGCCGTCGCCATCTCCGCGAGACCCTTCAGGTCGGGGTCCAGACGGTTCCACTTCGCCACGGACTGCTCGAACCGCAGATCGCTCCACAGGACGCGCGGGTTGTGCGCGAGCGCCCGGACCGGGTCGAGGGTCTTGCCGTAGGCGCGCCGGGAGTACCACTCGGTGAGCCGGAGGACGAGGGTGCGGGGAGGGGTGAGGGAGACGCGGGCCATGGGGCCACCTCCTGGAATCGGGTCACGGGGGCACCTCCGTGCGGGTGCCTTCGCCGGTACGACGGCCGAGGGCCGCGCGGATGTGACATCCGGGCGCCGCCGTTTCCAGGAGCGCTCCGGAAACTGGCCGTGACCAGGGGCACGCCGGGTTGTCGGAGGGGCCCTCCATAATGGATGACCTCAGCGACATCACTTGGAGGTCCCGTGACCGGTTTGCGTTCCCTGAGCTCCGGGCTCCGCTCGCTGCGGCCCGCTGCCTTCGGCGTGGACCCGGGCGGTGAGCGACTCGCGCGCATCCGCAGGTCGCCCCACTTCAAGGACGGTGTCTTCCAGAACCCCGGAGGCCCCGCGCGGACCCGGCCCTCCGGTTCGATGCTGGACTTCGCCAAGGTGTACTTCGACAAGGACGAGCGGCCGCTGCGCTCCCCGAAGGGCACCGTCCCGGTGCACCCCACCGCCCTGGCCGACCTCGCGAAGCCGCCCGCCACCGGTCTTCGGCTCACCTGGATGGGACACTCCAGCGTGCTCGCGGAGATCGACGGGCAGCGGGTGCTCTTCGACCCCGTCTGGGGCGAGCGCTGCTCCCCGTTCCCGTTCGCCGGGCCCAAGCGGCTGCACCCGGCGCCGCTGCCGCTCGCCGCGCTCGGCCCGGTCGACGTCGTGGTCATCTCGCACGATCACTACGACCATCTGGACCTGCCCACCATCAAGGCGCTGGCCGGCACGGACACCCTGTTCGCCGTGCCCCTGGGCGTCGGCGCCCACCTGGAGCACTGGGGCGTTTCGGCCGACCGGCTGCGCGAGCTGGACTGGCACGAGGCCACCGAGGTCGGCGGGCTCACCCTGACCGCGACCCCGGCCCGCCACTTCTGCGGCCGCGGTCTGCGCAACACCCAGCACACGCTCTGGGCCTCCTGGGTCGTCGCCGGGGAGTCGCACCGGATCTACCACAGCGGTGACACCGGATACTTCGAGGGCTTCAAGGACATAGGCGCCGAGCACGGTCCGTTCGACGCCACGATGATCCAGCTCGGCGCCTACAGCGAGTTCTGGCCCGACATCCACATGACCCCCGAGGAGGCCCTGCGGGCCCACCTCGACCTCCAGGGCGGCGACCCGCACGGTGTGCTGCTGCCGATCCACTGGGGCACCTTCAACCTCGCCACGCACGCGTGGGCCGAGCCCGGCGAGTGGACGAGGGACGCCGCCGAGGGGGCCGGACAGGCCGTGGCCTTCCCCCGGCCCGGCGAGCCCTTCGAGCCCGGCGGCAAGCTCCCGTCCGACCCCTGGTGGCGCGTCGTGTCCGGGCCCGTTCCCCAGACGTGGGGCGGCTCACGTCCGACGGACACCGTGGCACCCGCCCCCATGGACCTCGACCTCGCCGGCGAGCGCTGACACGGGGCACGGAGAGCGCTGACACGGGGCACGGAGACCCCTCGGCGCGCTCGCGGCCCGGCTCCGGGTTCCAGGAGCCGTCCTCCTTGTGTGGGTGGCGACGCGTGTGCGACCGCCCGGAGCGATTTCGATCAGGCCGGATCGAATCGAGCCACTTCAACTCCCCACAACGACAGGGTTATCGGTCTGTCGTGCGAGGCCTCATACCAGAGCGGGACGTCGGCCGGGGGACTTTGTCAACTGCCCACCGCACGTGATGCACAGGCGACTACTGTGAGTGTCCGTCGGGCGACGCAGGGCCGAATTTCGTCGGCTGCCTCGACCGACATCGCGATGGCGCATGCCCACCTCGCGCACCGCGAGGAATCAGGCCCGACGGACCAGTACGAGGACACCGATGTCTCACCTCCGTGCACCGGCCGCACGCGCCGACCGCCGTGAGGGCGGCCGGCACGGGCGACCGGTCGCCCGCCCCGTTCCCGCACTGCCCGAGACGCACATACGGCCCCAACTCCTGCGCCTCGCCGTGCTGCCGCCCGTCGCGGTCGCCCTCAGCGCCAGCGCGGCGGTCCTGTTCACCGTCCGCTCCACCGGAGCGCGGCCCGGCCTCACCCTCTGGGCCGTGCTCGCCGGGGCGATCTCGGTGACCGGCGTGGGCATCGTGATCGCCGCCGTGGCCGCGGGCCGGGCCGCCCAGTCGGTGAGCGAACGGGTCGGCGCCCTGCGGCGCAGCGCCGCGCGCGGCGAGGCCGACCTGCGGTCCCTGGTGGAGACGCTGCGCCGGGGCGAGGGCGCGCCGCAGCGCAAACCACGCGGCGGACCGCCCGCGGACGCGGACGAGTTCGAGCTGCTCGCCGCGGATCTCGCCCGCGCGCACGACGGCGCCGTCACCGCCGTCGTGCAGGCCGCCCAGCTCTCCAGCCAGGCCGGCAGCGAGCAGAAGCTGGAGGTGTTCGTCAACCTCGCGCGGCGGCTGCAGTCCCTGGTGCACCGGGAGATCTCGATCCTCGACGAGTTGGAGAACGAGATCGAGGACCCCGACCTGCTCAAGGGCCTCTTCCACGTCGACCACCTCGCCACCCGGATCCGGCGGCACGCCGAGAACCTCGCGGTGCTCGGCGGCGCGGTCTCCCGGCGGCAGTGGAGCAACCCCGTGTCCATGACCGAGGTGCTGCGCTCGGCCATCGCCGAGGTCGAGCAGTACTCCCGGGTCAAGCTCGTACCGCCGATCGACGGCGAGCTGCGCGGGCATGCCGTCGCCGACGTCATCCATCTGCTGGCCGAACTCGTCGAGAACGCCACGGTGTTCTCCGCCCCGCACACGCAGGTGCTGCTCCGCGCCAACCTCGTCACGTCCGGGCTGGCCGTCGAGGTGGAGGATCGCGGCCTCGGCATGCCGGTCGCCGAACAGGCCAGGATGAACACCCTGCTCGCCGACCCCGACCAGGTCAACGTCGCCAGCCTGCTGGCCGACGGCCGCATCGGCCTGTTCGTCGTCTCCCAACTCGCCCGGCGGCACGGCATTCACGTCCGCCTGCAGACCAACATCTACGGCGGTGTGCAGGCCGTACTCGTGGTCCCGCAGGGGCTGTTGGGTACGACACCGGGTGCGCCCGGAGTCGTGCCGCAGCCGCGGGACGGTGCGGGCGCGGGGCATCTGCCCGGGGTGCCGTCGGCGCAGCTGCCTCCGCGGCGCGGCGGGGGCCCCGTCGCCCTGGGAGGGGCCGCGGACACAACTCCACTCGCGGGCCAGGGCGATGGCGGCGCCGCCGGCCCCCGCCGCGGCCTCCCCGGCGACGAGATCCCGGAGGGGCATCCGACGGACCCGCTGGGCGGGCCGACGACCGGAACCCTGGGGGGAGTGACCGCGCTACTGGGCGGCCCTGCCGGGGGCCACGGTGGACCTGCCGGGGGCCACGCCGGCCGTGCCGGGGGTCATGCCGGATCTGCCGGAGGCAAGGGTGGATCTGCCGAGGGCCACGGCGGATCTGCTGGGGTTCACGGCCCACGCGCCGGGGTGCATGGCGTACCCAGCGGGGGCCATGCCGGAAGCGCCGGGGGTCATGGCGCACTCGCCGACTCCCCGGGCGGGGCCGGTGGTTTCCGGGGCGGACCCGTCAGCTCCCCGGGCGGACCGCCCGGATCACCAGGGGCACCAACTGGGCCCCTGGGTGGGTCGGTTGGCTCTCACGGCGGGTCGGCCGGTTCCTTGGGCGGGTCGGCCGGTTCGCTGGGTGGATCTGCCGGTTCCGTGGGTGGGGCCGTTGGTTCGCAGGGCGGGTTCGTCGGCTCTGAGGGCGGACCTGCTGGGTCCCT